>CAYSBP010000199.1:0-6183 GCA_964429255.1 uncultured Planctomycetia bacterium | reverse complement strand
TCTGCGCCGGCAGTTTGCAACGCCCATCCCTCTGAGCGTGAATAATCCAGGTTAGCCTGCATGATCCAACAGGCACCGGTCGTGTCAGGTCATCGTCTCCGCGCAGCCTTTACACCCCCAGAATATCCCCGGGGACAAGTTGCCATTCAAGATGCATTTTGCCCTTGGCGAAGGTGCCACTCAACAAAGCCACTCCACCTTTCTTGAAAGGCCGAGCTTCGCGTTCACCCATCAGACCCGCCAGCAGGTATCCCAAGTCAGGCTCGTGGCCGATCAGCAGGATCCGTTCCAGGAAACCAGCCCCGCGAATCTCCGACGCCACGTCATCCAATCCCGCGCCCTCGCCCAGAGGAGCGCAACACTGAACAGGCAGACCGAGTACTTCGCCAACGATCTCGGCGGTTTCATGGGCGCGTGCCAAGGGACTGGCCCAGATCGCGTCGACCGACAAACCGCGGTCCTTGCGCAATGCCTTGGCGATCGCCTGGGTTCTCTTGCGTCCTTCACGCGTCAGCGGTCGCGTGGCATCCGGTCCGGCCCAGTCCTCACGCTCGACCGCGATACCGTGCCGCATGAGGTAGAGTTGCATACTCTCTCCTTCGTACTTCCGGCCTTCCTATGTCACCCCGTGAGAGATAGTACCACCCGACGGCTCAAGCCGGCAAGTGCTGCGGCATCATGCCCATGCAGTGGTAGCCTTTGTCCACATAGAGGGTCATGCCGGTGATGCCGGACGAGAGATTCGAGGCCAGGAAGGCCGCCGTCGCGCCGACTTCCTCGGCCGTGTTCGTATCCAACAGAGGAGTATTCTTCCGGTAGTAGTCGATCATCACATCGATCGTACCGATCGCCTTGGCCGCACGACTGGCCAACGGTCCGGGGCTGATGGCGTTGACCCGCACCCCGTACTGTCGTCCGGCTTCGTAGGCCAGCACCCGCACGTCGTTCTCCAAAGCCGCCTTGGCCGCCGGCATGCCGCCACCATAGCCGGGTATCACCCGTTCGGCGGCGAGATACGACAAGGTCATGACACTGCCGCCCCGGCGCATGACCGGACCGAAGTGCTGGACCATGCTCACCAGCGAATACGCGCTGGCACTCAGTGCATGGAGATAACCTTTGCGCGATGTCTCCAGGAGCGGCTTCTTCACTTCTGGGGCGTTGGCGAGCGAATGGATCAGCACGTCCAGGCAGGGCTCGCCAAAGTCGCGCTTCATGGCCATCGCGGCTTCGTGGATGGTGAAGCCCTTCGCGTCCTCGTATCCGCGCTGTTGCCGCACCTCGGGAGTGACATCGACCGGGTGGTCATACATTGCGTCCATCGGGTAAACCTTCTCAAAATACAACTCACCGCCGCCCGGTAATCGGGTGTCTAAACGACCACTCTTCAATGCGCGTTCGAAGAGCCCCAGCATGGGCGGCCAAACACCGGCACAGACAAAGGCGCCCGCCTCTGCCAACGACTTGGCCATCGCCCAACCATACCCGCGATCATCCGCAATGCCGGCCACGAAGGCACGCTTTCCCGACAAGTCCATGCTTAGCATTCAGAACCTCCTGATCAGGAAATACCGCAGCGAGCGAGTTTTATTCGAGGCCTGCCTACCGCTTCTTGTTCTTCGCGATTCTACACCTCACGGGAAGTAAACCGCCCCCGTCAGCTCCGCAGCCTGTACGCAAACGGACGCACGAAAGTCCCACACGGTCACCGCAACTACCGCTTCAGTTTTTCGCAGATCCGCCGGATGCTTTCGAACTGATTGAGGACGTAGAAATGGATGCCGGGAGCCCCCGCGCGGAGCAACTCGTTCGCCTGATCGATCGTCCAACGCACACCCACTTCACGGGCCCGTGCCTCGTCGTCTCCGGCAGCCTCCAGGTCCCGCATCATCTCCTTGGGCAGATCCGTCCTGCAGAAACGTGTCATACGCCGGATCTGTTCGGCCGTCTGCGCCGGCATCAACCCGGGAACAATCGGTATCCGAATGCCCTTCGCTCGCGCCCGGTTAACAAAGTCGAAATAGTGCCGGTTGTCGAAGAAGAGCTGCGTGACAATCACATGCGCACCTGCATCCACCTTGCGCTTCAGATGGTCCAGGTCCGTCGCCAGATCGGGTGCCTCCGGATGCTTCTCCGGATACCCCGCCACGGCGACGCCAAAGGGCTCACCGCCCTTGCGCAACGTGAAGCGGTCGATGTGTTGGACCAGTTCGTTCGCATACGCGCACCCGTCCGCCGGCGGCTTGAAATGCGTCTCACCCATCGGCGGATCGCCCCTCAAGGCGACGATATTGCGGATTCCGGCTTCCTGCATACGGTGCAGGATCTCGTCCAACTCGGCTCGACTGGATCCCACGCAGGTCAGATGGCAGGCGGCCGGAACGGCGTAGCGGTACATGATGTGGGAGGCGATTTCGAGCGTGTTCGCACGCGTCGTGCCCATCGCACCATAGGTCACCGTCATGTAGTCCGGATGCAGCGCATCCAACCCCGGCAGAATGCGGATCAAACGCACCAACCCCGCCTGGGTCTTCGGGGGAAACAGCTCAAACGAGAACACCGGACGCGTTGCCTGCGCAATGATCTCGGAGAAACGAAGTCGGGCCAGCATCGGGGCAAACTCCATTCTGTCTACGCGCGGGCCTCGGCGGCCTCGATCGCCCGCAGGAGCGCGCGGGCCTTGTTGCACGTCTCTTCGTACTCCTTCTCGGGCTCCGAATCGGCCACGATTCCCGCACCGGCCTGGACGTGCGCCGCGTAACCGACCGCGCCGTCGGGGCGCATCGCGATCGTGCGAATCGTAATGCAGGTGTTCAGATTGCCGCGGTAATCGAAGACGCCCAGCGCCCCGGCATACGGCCCGCGGCTGTCGGGCTCCAGCTCGTCGATGATCTCCATCGCGCGGATCTTGGGCGCGCCGGAGACCGTACCGGCCGGGTGGCAGGCGCGCAAGACATCCATGGCATCGTGGCCGGGTCTGATGCGGCCGTCGACGTTCGAGACGATGTGCATGACGTGCGAATAGGATTCGATGATCATCCGCTCCGTCACACGCACGCTGTTGTACTCGGCCACCCGGCCCACATCGTTGCGCCCCAGGTCCAGTAGCATGACGTGTTCCGCCCGCTCCTTGGGATCGGCCAACAGTTCCCGCGCCAGCGCCGCATCCCCCTCGGGCGTCTGGCCCCGCGGCCGCGTGCCGGCGATCGGCCGGACGGTGATCAGGCCGTCCTGCATGCGCACCATCACCTCGGGCGACGATCCCACCAGATGGACCTCGGGCGCCCGCAGATAGAACATGTACGGCGACGGGTTGACCGCACGCAGACTGCGGTAGACCTCGAACGGTGTGGCCTCCGTCCGCCGGGTGAAACGCTGCGAGAGGACCACCTGAATGATGTCGCCCGCCGCAATGTACTCCTTGGCCTTCATCACGGCCGATTCGAATCCCGCCTTGCCGAAGTTGCTGGCTACCTTTGGCTCCGCGTCAGGCGCGGGATTGCGCATCTCGCTGAGCGGTGTTGTCCCCGGCGCGATGAGCCGTTCGACGACCCGCGAAATGCAGGCCTGCGCTTCCCAGTACGCCGCCTCGGCGCCGAAAGGACGCGGGTCCGCATGGTGCACCACAAAGACCCCGTTCTTCACGTGATCGAAGGCCACGATCGTGCGATAGATGGGCATCAGGACATCCGGTACGCCCGGCAGGCCCGGCTTCGACGGCGGCTTCCGCGAAAGACGCGATTCATAGAGACGCGTGACGTCATAGCCCAAGTAGCCCACCGCACCGCCGGCGAACGGTGGGACACCCAAGGCGGCGTCAGGCGCCAGCGCGGGGTGTTCTTTCAAATACCGCGCGATCGCCTTCAGGACATCCCCTTCCTCCATCGGCACGGGCTTTTCGCCGTCGCGCTGCATGCAGAACCTCGGCGTGGGCAGGACCTGCGACTTGAACACCACGTCCGGACGCGCGCCGACCAAGCTGTAGCGACCCATCCGGTCGCCACGCTCGACCGATTCCAACAGGAAACCGTAGGATTCATGCTCCAGGCGCCGGAAGGCCTCCACCGGCGTCAACGTATCGGCCAGAAACCGGCGGGCCACGGGAATCAGATACCCGGGATTCCGTTCGCAGGTCTCGCGAAAAAGATCCAGATCGGGATGCGTGCTCATGTCTTCTCCTCGCGTGAAATCAACCCAGAAAAAGAGACGTATGGGGCGCAACGCGGAACGTCACCACGCGAGGAGGCGCCGCAGGCACTGGAAAAGGGAACAGGCGCAGTCGGTCATGATGCACGCACCTTAGCGACGCGGAACGCAAATGCAAGGGGAGCCCAGGGGCAGGTGCGTAATGGGAAGCCAAGCTGGGGCGAGGGCCGCACTTCTTCGCCACGCACCTCCTGGGGCTCAGGTCGATGCTACGGCCGCCGTCAACTGAGCCTGCGTACATCCCAACACCTGAACGCATTTTCGACGGGAGGTGTGTCCGGAAACCACCCGAACCTGCTTGCGAGGGAGACCCAGGAACTCCGCCAGGACCGACTCAACCTCGTCATTCGCCCGGCCCTTCTCCGGTGCGGAGCGCACGGCCAACTTGAGCGCGGCACCATGCAGACCGCGTACGCCGGGTCGCGCACTTCCGGCCGATACCAGGACGCCGAACGCGCAGCCGCCGGGCACCGGCCGGCAGGACCCTACCAGGTTGCTGGGCATGAGCCGACTCCTAACAGCCCGTCGAGAACCCCACTCCCTACCCTCTCCCGCACGAGGGGGCGAGGGCAACAACAGCCCCTTTACTTGACGGGCTGCGAATCCGCATCGGTGCAGCGTCCAGGCTACGGCGGCGGCGCGACGCTCTGCCCGCTCGACCACTCCCCCAAGATACGTTCCTGCCGGCCTGCCGTTTCCGGCGACCACGCGCACAACCGCCGAACCGCCCGCCGCCCGGCCTCCGCAGGTGCCAGTACGTACGCATCCACCGCCACGCCCCCCGCCCACGCCGGACGCCGTTCCTCCAGTAAGGCCACGACCGAGACAGACTCCGGAACCGGCCGTGCGCGCCGCCCCGTCGCCGCAGAGAGGGCATTCAGCAGGACGGAACCGATCACGATCACGCCCGTCACAGGGGAACCCAGCAATGCATCCGCCGCGGTCAGCCCGGTCTCGCCTGCATCCCGATCCACCACCTGGATGGCCGCCGGATCGATCGCCAGCCCGGCGGATCCCAGCGCATGACGCACACCCTTCTCGAATCCCGCACTGGCCGCATCGCGCGCGGCGCAGAGCACCCCGATCCGCCGGTGCCCCGCCCCCACCAGCTTGTAGGCGCACTCCCGCCCGGCCGCTTCGTAGTCCAGGGCGACCCCAGCCTCGTCCCCCGCCGGTTCGCCCGCCCCCAACCACACCAGCGGCCTTGGAATCACGGTCAGCTTCCGCCACACCGAATCCTCGGGCCGCGCCAGCAACAGAAGCCCTGCATCCGTCTGGCGCCCGGTCATCCGCTCGGCCTGCCCTGTATCGTACACACAGACGGGCCAACCACACTCCGTCGTGGCATCGACGACTCCCGCAAGTGCCCGCGCCGCATAATCCCCCTCGCAGACCCCCGGACGCGCACGCAGAATCACGCCCAGCATCCCAATTCCTGTCCGAGCCTCCTGCGCATCGCCTGTCGCTTGGGGCGCCACATAGGTCCCTTTGCCCGAAACGATCACCACGATTCCCGCATGCTGGAGCGAAGCATAGGCCTGACGGACCGTTTTGTCGGCCACCCCTAAGGTCTTAGAAAGCCATGGATAGGACGGCAAGAGTTGACGCGGTTTGATCGTTCCGTCGCGGATGTGATGAACTACAAGATCCTCAATATGCTTATAGATAGGCTTTGTTCGATCTCTAGGTATAACCCATAATCTCTTGTCAATTAAGTAGTTGCCCACAGGCGGACTCCTTAAGTTAGCTTAAGTACCAAGGTACTATTATCACTTTAGATGTATTTAGTCAATACTTAAGAAGTGCACCTACGCCACTTGGACTTCCGGAGTTCTTCGGGCGGAGAAGGCGCAAAAAGATTCAATCGTGATTCAATCTGAATGAGTCGAGCGATAAGAGTCACTTTTCCCTCCGGTCCGGAGGGGGTTGGGGGGAGGACCAGCAGACAGCCACCATTTATCTCTTTCCCCCAGGCGC
>CAYSBP010000198.1:0-6190 GCA_964429255.1 uncultured Planctomycetia bacterium | reverse complement strand
TTCGTAACCTCTCCTCGATTCCACCACACGGCCCAGGATCCTCAATCGTTCCGGTTCGGGTCGCAGGACCGGAAAGGCCGGATTGCCGGCCGTGTGCACCCTGCGACGCGTGCGTAGCGAAGCAGTGAGCCCCTCGCCCCGGTGTCGCTACGCTCCTCTCGGCCCTCGTGGGGGAGAGGGTCTCACTCCGCCGCGACGCTTCCCTGCGACCTCCGGTTCGTTGCGTCGCTTTCCAGCGCGCGGGTGTTGGTATAAGCTGGACCGCGTCATCGGATCTTCAGGAAACGGAGTCAGCGGACGACGCATGCTTAATCAGAAGGTGCCGGAACGGTTTTCCGAGTGGAACGAAGAGATGGTCGCGCGTCACGACCCTGAGCGGTTTCACGCGCATTCCCGCGCCGTCGTGCGATGGGTGGAGCGCAAGCGGGTCAAGGCGGTGTTGCGTTTGCTGGCTACGCGTCCCAGCGACCGCGTCCTCGAAGTGGCTTGTGGCGCGGGCAACGTGATCGGGCGGTTGCATTGTCGCGAACGTCACGCGTTGGACCTATCGCGGCAGATGGTCCGGCGCGCCCATGCGCGGTTGGCGTCGGACGTCGTGCTGCTGGCGGATGCCGAGCAGTTGCCGTACCGGGACGGGGTCTTTGATCGCGTCATCTGTACTTCGGTACTTTCGCATGTCCTCCGTCCGGAACGCGTGCTGAACGAATGCCTGCGCGTGTCGAAGCCGGGTGGGCGGTTGGTGGTCTCCATCTCGTATGAGGCGGTGATCGAACGTGGTATCCGGCTGGTCCGCCGCCTAGGCCTCGGATTCCTGGTCGGCAATCCCGACGTATCGACGAGCGAAAGCGTGTACACCAGCGAGTACCACCTGCATCACTTTGATATGGAGTTGTTACACGAATGTGCGGCGCGCCTTCCCAAGGAGCAGGCGGTGCGTCGCGTACCGTTGGCGTTTTATCCGGCCCATCTGGCGGTGCTGTATGTAAAGCCGGCAAAGGAGTGAGTGCATGTCCACACGGTCCGTTTCGACGGAATATTCGGAACTGCGGCGGCGGCTGGCGCGGCGTCTCCGCGCGGGGCAGCGCGTCGTGGCGGAACTGGCGCCGCGTGTTCACCGTCGCCCGGAACCGACCGCTGTGCATGATCTGCGCGTCGCCACGCGTCGTTTGCGCGCGCTGAGCTGGGTGGTCTGCCGTGTCGGTCCGCTCTCCGCGTGTAAACGGCTGCGCAAGATCCTGCGCATCTGGGGGCAGGCGCTGGGTGAGCGGCGCATGCTCGATGTCGCGTTGGAACACGCTGCGCAGTTGCGCATCGACACCTCTCCACTGATGAAGCGCCACGGCCATGCCGCCGAGGCCGTGCGGATCGCGGTGACGATCGAAGGTGCCGCCGAAGTGAGTGCGTTGCTGGGCAAGACCTCGCGCAAACTTCGCGAGTGGTCCGAAGAGCGCCTGCACCAGGGCTTGGTCCTTTGTGTGAAGGATTTGCGTCGAGCCCTGCGCGCCGCGTCCGGGGGCAAGACCGATCAGCACGTACTGCGGATTCAGGTGAAGAAGACGCGCTACATACTGGAGGCCGTGGGCCGGAAGTGCGAGGCGCTGAAGGAACTCCAGGGCCTGCTGGGCGATTCGCACGACATGGAAATCCTGCAGGAGTTGCTCGGAGCGCATCCCCGCGCGGCGGAGATCGAGGTGAGGGCGCGAGAGGCAGCCATCGATCTCATGCATGACGCGGTGTGGGAGGCCGAGGCGGAACTCAAGGCCATCGCGGCGGCATTGCGGGGACGCAGCAAGTGAGCGGTGTGAATCAGACCTCTGAGAACCTCACGGCGCCACTGTCGGATGCCGATCGGGAGAAGCGGTGGGTCGCGCTCACGTCGGTTCTTGCGGCCGTTCTGCTGACCGGCATGAAGCTGGCGGTCGGTCTGTGGACGGGATCTCTGGGCATTCTGGCCGAGGCGCTGCATTCGGGGTTGGACATGGTGGCCGCGGGTATGACGCTCTGGGCCGTGCGCATCTCCGGCCAACCGGCGGACCGCGAGCACACCTACGGACACGGCAAGTTCGAGAATCTTTCGGCGCTCTTCGAAACGCTGCTCTTGCTGGTGACCTGCGTCTGGATCATCTACGAAGCCTCTGCGCGGCTCCTGGCCGGGCACAGAACCGGAGTTGACGTCAACGTGTGGGCTTTCGTGGTCGTGATCGTTTCGATCGTCGTGGACTATTCGCGTTCGCAGTCGTTGATGCGCGTCGCGAGGAAGTACAACAGTCAGGCACTGGAAGCGGATGCGGTGCATTTCTCTACCGACATCTGGTCTTCAGCCGTTGTGCTGATCGGTTTGGTTGGCGTGGTGGTGGCCGAGCGGGCCGCTCTCCCGTGGCTGGTCGCGGCCGATTCGGTGGCGGCGCTGGGCGTTGCACTGATCGTGGTCTGGGTCAGCATCCGACTCGGCCGGAAATCGATTTCCGACCTGTTGGATGCCGTGCCGCGCGGCCTGCGGGACCTGGTCGCCAGTGCCGCTAAGGTGGACGGTGTGCTGGCGGTGAGCAAAGTCAGGGTACGCCGCAGCGGGCCGGAGATCTTCGCCGACGTTACGTTGACCGTCAGTCCGGACATGGGCGTGGAACGCGCCCACGAAGTGGCCGATGCCGCCGAAGCGGCGGTGCGCGCGAAACTGCCGGGGACCGATGTGGTCATCCATACCGAGCCTGGCGTCGGGCAACCGGAAGACATCCAGCTCATGGTGCGGCGAGTAGCCGGGCGGCATGCCCTGGCCGCGCATGGCCTGCGGGTCTACAACGACCACGGTCGGCGCACGCTGAATCTGCATCTGGAGGTCAGCAGGGATCTGGACGTCGGCCAGGCCCATGATAAGGCCACGGCGTTCGAGGCGAGCCTGCGACGCGCGCTGCCCGATGTCGGTCGCATCGTGACGCATATCGAACCGGATGGGGAACACGTCATTCAGCGCGAATGGACGCCGGCGGACGAGAAGGTGATCACCGAAGCCCTGGCCGAGTTGTCGAAGGAGGAAGGCCTGAGCTGCCTCGCACACGACCTCCGGGTCCGGATGGTCGGCGGCGAATTGGCCGTCTCGTTCCACTGTTCAATCGATGCGACGACCAAGATCGCCGAAGCGCATGCGTTGACGGAACGCATCGAGCAGGCGCTGCGCCGTAGACTGCCGCAGCTGGGGCGCGTCGTCATCCACATCGAACCGGACGAAAAGCCGGTCCGCCCGGATGGTTCAAGGCGGAGACACAGAGGCACGGAGTTGTGAATGGATCTGGTGCATGAGGGACAGCATCCGGTTCTGCACACGGCTCAACACGGAACTGCGGCAGCACGTTTCTTCTTTCATGGCGAAAACACCCATCTGCGTTACTCGGGCGTCATCGCACGGTTGAGGACATCCACCTCGGCGAAGAGTGGAGCGCAGGTACGCACGGCCAGGGCGATGGCATCGGATGGTCGGGAATCCACCTGGAGGGTCTCGCCCTCCCGCTGGATGCAGAGCTGTGCGAAGTAGGTCCCGTCGCGGAGGTCGTTCAGCACGACGCGATCGAGTCGTCCACCCATGGCTTCCATCAGACTCTTCAAGAGGTCATGTGTCAGGGGGCGGGGAACCTCGACATCTTTCAGCTTTCGGTCGATCGCCATTGCTTCGGCATATCCGATGAAGATGGGGATGATCCGCTCTCCGCCCTTTTCGCGCAGCACAATGCTCTGCGTCGGCGAGCCTTCGGTAATGATCACCTGGAACAGTTCGACTTCTACCAGCATGCTCGGCTCCACCCCGGCTCGCGCCGTCGGCTGACTCGGTGCCTTCTGTGGTCTGATGCAACCGTAGCCCTAGGGAGATGGCAAGTCAAGGCGGATGCGGAGTCGTGTTATCGATACCGATTCCGGTACCGACCCCGACAGCGATGTGCAGGGGGAGCACTGAAAGACCGTGTGTACATCACCCCCGTGCACCTGGCGCGCTCGCTTGACACTCCGCGGTCTGAGGCGTAACCTATTCTTCCGTAACTGGTTGGTTTCGGTCAGAGGACTGAAGCGATGCGCTGCACGTCGGTTGAAGGAGCACCTGCCCTGCCGCTGCTTGTTCTACGCGGCGGGGCCGGCATTGAATGACCCGCCACCCGGCGACGGCCCTTCGTTCTGCTTGCGCCGTCCCTCCAGCATGTTCCACGATTGACCAAACCACGATGCCGGTGCCCGTAGGCGACCGGATGGATGGAGACATGGAACGTTGAGAAGGAAAACGATCATGCCGAAAAAGGCTCAGACAGGTGCGCATCCGGCGGGCGTTCGGGCGCGTACGCGGATCGAGATCTTCGATACCACCCTGCGCGACGGTGCGCAGTCGGAACACATTGCCTATTCGCAGGAAGACAAGCTGGAGATCGCCCACGAGTTGGACCGCCTCGGTGTCGACTACATTGAGTGCGGTTGGCCGGGGTCCAATCCGAAGGACAGGGCCTTCTTTAAACGGCTGAAGAAGGAATCCTTCGGTCACGCCCGGATTACGGCCTTCGGTTCCACGCGCCATGTCAACCGCAGGGCGGAGGATGATCCGAATCTGAAGGCGCTGGTCGAATCCGGTGCGCCGGTGCTGACCATCTTCGGCAAGACCTGGGACTATCACGTCACGCACGCCCTGCGCGTCACGCTGGAGCAGAATCTGGAGATGATCCGCTCTTCGGTGGCGTTTTTGAAGAAGCACTGCCAGGAGGTGCTCTACGATGCCGAGCACTTCTTCGATGGTTATCGGTCCCATCCGGACTATGCGCTGAAAACGATCGATGCAGCGGTCGAGGGGGGTGCCTCCGCGATCGTCTTCTGCGACACCAACGGGGGAACGTTGACCGACGATGTGGCGCGCATCGTCGGCGAGGTTCGGACGCGTCTGGGCGGCCTGCGGTTGGGCATCCATCCGCACAACGATTCGGGTGTGGCCGTGGCCAACGCGCTGGCGGCCGTGAAGGCCGGATGTGTGCACGTTCAAGGCACCATCAACGGTTTCGGCGAACGCTGCGGCAACGTGGATCTCACGTCGGTGGTCGCCAATCTGCACCTGAAACTCGGGTACGACTGTCTGTCCGGCGAGACTTCGGTGCGCAGGCTTTCGGAGGTCAGCCATTTCATCTACGAAGTCGGCAACCTTCCGCCGCGTGACAACCAGCCGTACGTCGGACGCAGTGCGTTTGCGCATAAAGGTGGCATCCACGTCAGTGCGGTTAACCGGTCGGCCAGCACCTACGAACACATCGACCCGGAGAAGGTGGGGAATAGTCGTCGGGTGTTGATCAGCGAACTCTCGGGACGCAGTAACCTGATGGCCCGCGAAGGGGAGCGGTTGGGTCTCAAGGGTAACCCGGATGCGCTCAAGAAGGTGCTCGACCGGATCATGGACCTGGAGAACCAAGGTTACACGTTTGAGGCGGCTGACGCCAGCTTTGAGGTCCTTGTGCGGAAGACGCTCAACCAGCACGAACCGTTCTTCCGGTTCCATCGCTTCAAAGTGACCAACCAGGCCTCCGAGCATGGCCACGCGATCTCCGAGGCGACCGTCAAGGTGGACGTCGGCGGGCGCGTCGAACATACGGCGGCGGACGGGAACGGCCCCGTCCATGCCCTTGACCGTGCCCTGCGAAAGGCGCTGGAGCCGTTCTATCCGGAACTGAAGGAAGTCTCGCTGGCGGACTACAAAGTGCGCGTGGTCAATCCGCGTGCGGCCACCGGAGCCCGTGTGTTGGTCAGCATCGTCAGTTCCGACCACAAGGCCCGCTGGACGACGGTCGGTGTCAGTCAGAATATCGTTGAGGCCTCGTGGCACGCGCTGGTGGAAAGCATCGAGTACAAACTCTACCAGACGCGCGGTTCGAAGAAGCGCGAGGGTCCGAAGCCCGCGGCCAAGGACGGAAGCGCGTAAGTGACGGGGAAACGACGCCGCGGCTCTGAGGCGCTGTGGCTCCGGGGTTCTGAGGGCTAGTCTAAACGCGGGGAGGGGGATTGTTCGTTGTGTCTCCTGACTTGAATCTCTTGCGCAAGGTCGCTTAGAATGTGCGCGCCTTGCGGACGTGGCGGAATTGGCAGACGCGCTGGACTTAGGATCCAGTGGGGCAACCCGTGAGGGTTCAACTCCCTCCGTCCGCACCATTTTCAGAACCGAACGATGGGGGCACAG
>CAYSBP010000197.1:0-6190 GCA_964429255.1 uncultured Planctomycetia bacterium | reverse complement strand
GAGCCTTGCGCCATAACACCTTAGACGCGGAATGTGCCGAGGAATAAGAAGTTGAGCACAGACAAGCTATCAGGACACGCCGTGCCGCTGGAGGATTCGTACGCCCGCTGCATCGAGGTCACCCGGGAACGCGCGCAGAATTTCCACTTCGCGTTCCAGGTCCTGCCCAAGGTGCAGTATCGCGGCATCTGTGCCCTTTACGCCTTCGCGCGACTCGCCGACGACTACTCGGACGACGAAGCCGACCCGCAGGCGGCGCTGGCCAAGGCACGTGAATGGCGCGCGGTCTTCGATCGTGCGGTGGCGGGTGACCCCAGCGGCCACGCCGTCATGCCGGCCGTGGCCGACACCGTCAAACGCTGCAAGATCCCCGCAGAGTACTTCCACGAGTTGATTGCGGGAACGGAAATGGACGCGACGATTCTGCGCTACAAGACCTGGGACGAGAGCTACCGCTATTGCTACCGGGTTGCTTCCGTGATCGGCCTGATGACGATCCACGTTTTCGGTTTCAAATGTCAGGAGGCGATCCCGCTGGCCGAAAAGACCGGCATCGCCTTCCAGCTCACCAACATTCTGCGGGACATCAAGGAAGACGCGGACCGCGGGCGCATCTACCTGCCGCTGGAAGACCTGGCGCGGCACGCGGTGAAGGAAGAGGACCTGATGGCCGGGCTGGACACGCCGGCCTTCCGCGCGCTGGTGAAGTTCGAGGTCGACCGGGCCAAGGAGTACTACCAGGCGGGCGACGACCTGCTGCCGATGATCCACGCCGAGTGCCGTCCGGCGCTGGCGGCGCTGGTATCGATCTACGGCCGTCTGCTCGACGAGATGGAGCATCGTGACTACGATGTGCTCTCGCGACGGGTCAGCCTGAGTGCGGCCGAGAAACTCCGTCTGGCCGGCAGACTGGTGGCGCAGACGTGGTTGAAGAAGTGATCCCGGACACCGTCCATGCGGCACACCTGGATTGAACGGATGTCTGTCGAGTGGGGGATGGTGGGATGTTCTCGCTGGCACTGCGGTTGATCGCGCACAAGCCGCTGCGATACTTCGTGGCGCTCTTCGGCATCTCCGTGGCGGCCGGTCTGGCCCTGATCCAGTTCGGGCTCTACCGGGGGTTCCGGGAGAACGCTTCGGTACTGGTCGATCACACGGCCGGCGACGTGTGGGTCTGCGCGCAGTATCACCGCAACTTCGACTTCCCCCGGTTGCTGGGGCGCCAGGTACTGGAAAAGACCCGCGCGGCCCCCGGCATCGCGTGGGCCTATCCAATGCTGATCGTCTTCGCGCAGTGGCAATTTGAGGACGGTCGTACACAGACGGTACAGGTCGTGGGATACGACGCGACGCAGCGCGTGGGCGGACCGTGGGCCATGGATTTCGGGACGCCCGAGGATCTGAAGGACACCGGATTCGTCTCGGTGGATACGGTCTCGAACCGCAAACTGCGCGACGCCACGACGGGTACGGTCGGCGAGATCAACGGTATCCGCGTGGAGGTGTGCGCGGTGACCAGGGGCATCCGTTCGTTCCAGGGCAACCCCATCGTCTTCACCAACATGGAGACGGCGCGTGCCATCGGACGCCTCGGTTCCGACGAGATTCACTATGTCGTTGCGGGCCTGGCTTCCGGTGTGTTGCCGCAGGACGTATTGCCGCAGTTGAGATCGTTGGACTACGTTGAAGCGTACAGCAAGCCGGAGTTTGGCCTGATGGCGCAGCGTTACTGGCTGGAGAGCACGGGCGCCGGAACCGCCCTGGCCTTTGCCGCACTGATGGGGCTGATCGTCGGAGTGGTCGTGGCCGGCCAGGTGCTGTACACTTCGACCATTGAGCACTTGAAAGAATGGGGTACGCTGAAAGCCATCGGCGCGACCAACGGGCAGGTGACCACGGCCATTATTCTCCAGGCCGTGAGTTGGGCATTACCCGCTCACGTCGTGGCGGGAGGCCTGCTGTGGATCGCCATGCAGTTGATCGAAGGCAAAGGCATCCATCCTTCGGTCGATCTGCGCACGTACCTTTTCGCCGGGGTGCTGACGGTCTGTGTCTGCGTCCTGTCCTCGATGCTCTCGGTCATGCGCGTGATGAAGGTCGAACCGGCGGACGTTTTTAAGGGCTGAACATGATCAGATGGATGGTCGGCATCGTGTGCACCCTGGTCGCCCTGGCGGTGCTCGGACTGGTCTTCTTCAACGTGAAGACCGAACGTGAAGAGCAGATCTACGATGTGAAGCGGCGTGAGATGGGGCGTTCGGTCCGTGGACTGGGCAAGGTGGAAAGCCGTATCCCCGAACAGCCGTTGGGGTTCGTCATCGGCGGCCGGTTGAAATCCGTTTTCGTCATTGAAGGCCAGGCGGTCAAAGCCGGCGAAAAACTGGCCGAACTGGAGGCCCCCGATTTCGATGCGCGGATCGCGGCCGCCAGGGCGGTGGTCGCGGAAGCGCTGGCCCGCGAGAAACAGGTGGCGCTGGGACCTCGCCCGGAGGAGTACCAACCGCTGGAGATCCGAGCGCAATCCGCGGCCAAGGACGTCGAGACCGCCGAGACACGTCTCAAACAGATCCAGAACCCTGTTGCCCGCTCCGTGGCCGAGTCGGAACGCGAACTGGCCCGCCTCGACGTTCAGCGCCTCCTGCATCAGACCAACGAGACCGTCTTCAGCCAGAACCGGCTGCTGAAAGGGCCCACCGCGGATGAACTGGCCCTCTGCGAAACGAAATGGCAGATCGCCAAGCTGGACGCGCGCGATGCCAAGGAGCAGTACGACGAAGCCGAAAAAAGTGGTTGGAAAGCCCCGTACGGCGTGCGCCCGGCCAACGAACGCGTCGCCTGCTACAACCAGATCGAACGCGCCAACCTGCGCGAACGACTGGCCCAGACCGAATACGACCACTTGAAGAAGGGCGCCACGGAAGAAGAGAAGAAGGCGGCCACCGAGCGTGCCCAGGTCGCGAAGTCGAGCTACGACCATGCCGTCGCCAAACTGCGCTATCTCGAGAATCCGACGCCCATCAAGAGCACTGAACATGAGATCCAGCTGGCCCAGCTGGCCGTCGAACAGGCTCGGATCGCGAAATTGGAAGCGGACGCCGCGCTCGCGCGGGCCAGACTGGGACCGCGCCCCGAAGAACTCGAGGTGGCCCGCGCCGTCGTCGTTCGCGCGCAGAAAGGCCTGGACGAAATCCAGGCGTTATGCGATCAGGGCAAACTCGTCGCACCCACAGACGGCATCATCCTGGAGCGCTACCGCGAACCGGGCAGCGCGATCCTGCCCGGTATGCCCGTGGTGCGCATCGGCGACATTAAGGATCTCCATGTGCGCGCGGAAGTCAGCGCCGACAGCTCCATGCAACTGCGTCCAGGGCAGGTGGTCGCGCTGATGGGGAATTTCCTCGCCGGTGGACCGCTTGCCGGGAAGATCAACCGCGTCATCCCGACCGCTGGACCGAAGAGACTCTTCTCCGACGATCCGCGCGAGGTGAAGGGCGGTCAGGTCGTCGAGTTTCTCGTCGATCTCGACGACCCGCAGACGGAGGCCGCGCGCGCGTCCTTCTCGTCGCTCCGGCCGGGTATCCGTGTGGACATCCGTGTGGACTTCGACGCGCTCGGAAAGGTCCTCGGCGTTCCGAAGGGTTTCGTACGTCCCCGGGGCAACAAGTACTACGTCCTCCGCGCCGTCGAAGAGACCGGTGGGAAGGTCACCCGGACCGAAGAGGTCGAGATCGAGATCGGATGGCGAAGCGATATGGAATACGAGGTCATCTCCGGCCTGCGCGAAGGCGACAAACTCGTCAAACCGGTGACCGCTCCGTAGCGCGGCTTGCGTCACCGGGCAGGATCGGCCTCCGCCCCGGCTGCCGCAGTCGCAGATCTACGGGCTGGACGCCCGGCAAGCCGCCACTGTTCCAGTTCCGCGCGCAATGGTTGCCAGTAACGACGGTCGAGCTTCCGCTCGCGTTCCTCTTCGCGGCGCAGTGCGGATTCCACACGATCCCTGCGTCCCGTACGCGCGGCCTGGAGAGCGGGGCGCTGCCCGGCCTCCAAGGCCGCCGCACGTGGGAACCGTCGGACCAGGTCGATGAGCAGTTCAGGTGTCCGGCACTCGCGCAACCAGAACCGGACCCGCTGCGCCGGTACCTGATGCGCAGCCCGGGCGACATCCGACTCCACAAGACGCCGGATCATCGGCCAGTCCTTGTCTCGCTGCGTCTTCTTCGCTTGAACCAGATCCGCGACTCCCATTACCGCAATCACGCCGATGCCCGGAAGGCGGACACGCATCCGCCGCCGCCACAGCCTAGGAAACGGATCGACTCCGCGCATGACCGCGATCACATCCACGCGGATGCCCTCTAAGCCGGGGGCCTGGCAGCGGAAATGGGACGCGTGCCCGCGGGCGAGCGTATCCGCGGACAGGGGAGGGAAATAGACCGACTCGGCGCCCAATTCGGCAAGCGCGACCTTCAGGCGGGTCAGGTTGCGTGGATCAACCGCGACGGCGAGATCGACGTCCCGACTGAACTCGGCGGCGCCGTACAGAATGCAGGCCTGTCCGCCCATCAAGAGCGCCTGCACGCGATGCCGGCGGAGGCTGGAAAGGACTTTGGGAATCGGGCTCCGGGTCACACGTTCCCCCCATCAGAAAAAACACCTCCCAGAGGCGCATCGACTCGGCGAAACGTCTCGCAGGCGACAATTGATACCAGGCCACGGTCTCCGGATCGAACATGAGAGGGATTGTAGCCTATGGCGGAGCCAACGCAACCTGCCGGATGCGCCGGATGCATCGAACAAGCCGTGACTCCGTGGCGAATAATCCGGCTTACGGTGCCGGCGGCGGGTTGGCCAACAGTTCGGCGATGCGCTGGAACATCGCACGCAGCGCCACCTGTCTTTCCCGCACGCCGGGGTCTATCCGCACGGATCCGTTGAGTTCGTCGTCGGCATCGCTCTTCAGGCTCACCGCCGTCCGTCTGTACTCGTTGGCTTTGTCCGCTTCCTTTGCGGACTCGCCGGCCAACGCTTCCGCGCGCAGGCTCTGGTGGAAGGCCAATACGGCCAGCGACAGGCGTTCCGAAGGCGAAGCCTTGTCGGCCAGGATCTGCAACATGACGAACGGCTGCTTGGGATTCCAATCTTTCCAGACGCGGAGCATCTCTCCGCCGACACTCCCGCGCACCGCCGTGATCCTGATGCCCTGCAGGTCGAAGTCGATGATGTCGTAGAGCGGTTTGCGGTCTGCGCTGCTCAGGACCTGCAGCGGCGAAACCTTGTCGCGCTGGATCTTCTCGCCCAGGCGCTGACGGCAGAGATCGAAGAGTCCGTTCTCATCGCGAATGGCCTGCGCGTAGGCCTGGGCCAGCCCGCGCATCTCGGGGTCCTGCGCTGTCCGCACGAACTTCTCCAGCGCGTCCCCGGCCTCCCTGTAGCGGAACTCGAAAGCCTCACCGACCACCGAACGCAAGAGCACCGCCAGTTCCCGCTGATCATTGGCCCGTGTCTTCTGCGCGCGCAGTTCGGCCCGCGCCTGGAACGCCTTCTCCTCGGCCCGTACGATCTCCTTGACCCGCTCCTCCGCCGCCTGCGCCATCTGCGGCAGGCCCCAGCGAACCTGTGCCGCCTGGTAAAGCCCGCGCGCCTTCGGATAGTCCCCGGCGGTCATGGCCTGGTCGGCTTCTGTCCCAAGCTTCGCGTACTCCGCCTTTGCCATCCGCTCGATCTGCGCGGACTCCTGTGTCGCGCGTTCCGGATAGGGCGCCAGCTTCAGCGGCGCCGGCAGCTCCTTCAGAATCGCAAGGGCATCGCCATATCGCTGCTGCCCGGTCAGACCGCGGACCCTCTCCAGCAGTTCCGAAAAGACACGCTCTTCTGCCTCGGTGGTGGCCTTGACATCCGTCGTCGCCGGCGCGGTGCCGGCGCGCGCCAAGCGCTCCTTCACTTCGGCCATCAACAACTGCGCCTCGATGCCCGTCTTGCTGCCTTCCCCCGCCTTGTCGGCGATCTCCTGCAACGCGCGAAGCAACGGACGGTCGTATTTGACGGCGCTTTCCGCGATCAGCTCTTTCAGCAGCTTGAGCTCGTGTGCGGCCCGTTCCTGCTGCGGAGTCCATTCCACGGGTCTGGGGAGCCCCGGCTCTGGTTTGGGATCCGGTGGGACGTCCGGTTCCGGTTTGGGTTCCGTCAC
>CAYSBP010000196.1:0-6217 GCA_964429255.1 uncultured Planctomycetia bacterium | reverse complement strand
CGGAGTTGCCCGGATGGGGCCCGGATCTGAGCGACCGTACTCCCCAGCGAATTCATGGCATCGGGATTCGTGAGGGTCGTTAAGCCGAGGATCACGCTTACGGCAGGTGGAAACCATCCAACCACCTTGCTGCGTCGTGCGTTGTGCCAGACGTGGTGAAGAAATTACCCGATTCTGGAGGATAGCGGGTCCTATTTTCCGGACATTTTGCAGGAGCCTCTCAAAAAGTCAGCCTGTGGGGTGCATCCTCGTAAATGCGAAGCCCTGAATGGCACCCCCTTTCCCTGTGGGAAAGGGGGTTGGGGGGATAGGACAAGAGCGCACTCCCCTTTTGAAATCAGACGATGACCGGACAGCAGTGAGTGGTATGATGTTTGCTAAGTACCTACGCGGTGTTGTCTGTCCGGACTGCAGGCTGCACTTGTGAATCTGCTGCTCGGGGAAGGGGACGGTTCTCCATGAAACGCACACCGGGTGTCGACCGCCGTGTAGAACGCGGTGTGATCCTGATTTTTGTTGCAGGTTCACTTGTGGTGCTGGCCGGCCTGGGGATGGCCTTCTTCACGCTTACGCAGGCCAGCACCTTTTCGGCCGTTCGCTTTATGGACATGGTCCGCGCGGAGATGCTGGCGCAGGCCGGTATTCACGATGCCATCGCGCGTCTGAGGGAGCAGGCGTATGACAGGACGGAGGATCCGGCCGATCCCTGGTGCATGAGGAACTGGCTGTACGATGGGGCGGCCAAGACATCGTATCCGCTGGGCGACGGCCTTGACAATGACGGGGATGGGATTGTCGATAACGAGACGGGCGAACAGCTGGTTCCGTATGCGCGATGTCTGGGTTCGAGCGCAGGGGAATCGAGCGACCGGTATCTGCTCGAGGTGGAAGACGGGAGCGGCAAGATCAACCTGAATGCCTGTGACAATCTGGCGGTCGTGCTCGACAATCTGTGCCGCCTGATCGGGCCGCCGCTGGTATCTGCCGACCCTGATTTGCTTCAGCCGTTTCGCTGGTTTGAAGAGAGCAGCGGCGCGCGAGTGGACTACGGGCGCAATACCCAGGAAAAGACCACGACGTATATTTACGATTCATCGGGTAATGTGATCGGTTCGTTCACGGATCTGACCCGCGATCTTTATTATGCCCTGGACGCGGACGAGCGCCCCGTGCGGCGCGATCAGGCCCCGTATGACACGATCTTCGAGTCCATGTTGAAGGACGCGGACGGGACGGCCGTTTATGGAGATGGCTATGCGATCGCCGGCTATCGGGGACGCCACGGGCCGCTGCGCTCGCTTGAGGAGCTGAAGAACGCGTTCACGTTTGTCGACCGCAACGGTAATGGGATTGCCGATGACCCGCTGGAACAGATGGAGATTGAAGCCAAGTACGCGGCGTTGAGTCCGTATGTCACGCTGGCCTCATGGATCGATACCACGACCGTGGGCGCGGGCAAGTTCGAGTGGGTCCAGACGCCGCCGGTGCACGCGCACCCACATACAGGTGTTCCAGCGCCGATGGGAACGCCACACGCCGAAGTGCGCAATCCCGCGACGGACAGCGTTGTGCCGTATGAGGAGTGCCAGATCCTGATCGACCGGGACAAAAGCTGGGTGGCGGATGACCCGAACAACGACCCGTTGAACCGTCGCGGCTCCCTGCGCGGAAGTTACATCTCCATTATGAATGGCCACGGAGCAGGTCAGTTGCGGCGCATTGCCACCAACGGCATCGACTGGCTTGCCATTCAGGCGGATCCCAGCATCAGCGACGAGCAGATGACCATCGTGCCCGGTCCCATCAGCTCGTACATGATCATCGCCGCCGAGGACGCGTTGCAACAGGCGGTTCACAATACATTACCGGTGGTCCGTGTGCCCCAGATGAACGCCGATGGAACGCTGGTGGACCATCCGAACATCGACTATTCCGTCTACCCGCTCTGCATCCACCGCGCGCCGGTGAACATCAATACGGCCAGCGACAAGGTGCTGGCCGCGCTGCTGATGGGCGTGAATGTCCAGCATGGCCATTTCCTGGCCCTGGGCACCGACGCGGACTACCAGGACTACGAGGACCGCACGCGGACCGCCACGGCCTGGTACAAGAACGATCTGCATGGCGGCGAACCCTATCTGTTGACCTGGTGGGGCCTGAAACGGATCCCGGCGAATACGGGAAAGCTATTCAACGGGACCGCGCCGGCAGCGCCGGCAGCCAGCGACTACCGGATGGATTATCTGTCCAATTATGGGACCGCGAACGGGACGGGACTGGTCAACGAGGCCGTGGAACTGGCACAGCGCATCATCGTGGCGCGTCAGCGGAGCGCTGCATGGCCCTATTACGACGCCGCCACCAACACGGTCTATCCTACGCCGTCCATCGGCGCCTATCAGCGCGTGACGTTTTCCAGTTGGGATGACCTCTACTTCCGTGTCATCAAGCCCTGGGATGATCAACGCCGAGCGAACTCGCTGGACGTGAACGGGAAATACCACAAACGGCTGCTGGCCAAGATGCTGATGGCCAATTTCAATCCGAACAACGATATCCTGAAGTACAACCCGAACATCGAATGGATCGACCGCTGGGGGCGCAACTTCGTGGATATGGAGCCGGTGATGATCTACACCAATCAGGCTGAACCTCACAACGGCAACCCGACGGTGGCCGATCCGGTGCTGTCCACCAGCATACCCATTTATTCGACGGCCGATCCGGTCCTGAAGTCTTCGCGGCGGGACTCCGCGGGCAACTTCATCCAGGGAGCCTACCTTATCCGGTCGTACCGTTACCGCTCGGATGATCTGATCGACAAGACGGATCTGAACCGCTCGACCACCGAACTGGCCTTCCACGCGAACGGGATCTTCCGGATTGCCTCAACCGGCCAGGTCGTTCAGCCGCTGACGTCACAGGTGTTCTCCGAACATAGAGTTGAGACGCTTGTGAAGGTGTACGATGTCTGGACGGAATCGACCCAGCGACAGTTTGTGAATGGCAGGATTTCGGCGGCCTACGGCAACCGCGGAACCGCCTGCAGCGGCCAGGTCGCCCGTGATGCGTACAACCAGACGGGGCGACTGGCACTCAACACCCTGCCGGAACCGCTGGTTCCGTTCCAGCATCGTATCGTGAACGCCAACAGTGTGGAACTGGTCACCGGTGGCAACGCCATCCTGGACGCCTACGGCAACATCCGCACGAATCCCATTCCGGCCCTGTCCAGTACGGCGGAGGGGGAGGTTCCCGATGTGATCGGCAACCGCGTTCAACCCGCACAGTGGGACGGGCAGATCGTGCTGGCCACGAATACCTCCGCATACGATCCACTCTCTACCGGCGACAAGGACACCTTCCTGGCCACCTTCGACGGCGATCTGGACACCGCGGACTGCAAAGGCAACGGACGCGAGCAGGCCAAGATCCCAAATCGTTCCGACGGTCGCGGCGACAAGGTCCGCGTGGTCGACACCTTCAGTCTGCTGGGCCTCCTGAACGACACCCTCCAGGATATGGACCCCGGCCTGCCGCTGGCCAATCCCGCGGACCCGGTCAACGGTTTCCGGTGGGTCTACCGGTTCATCGGAATGAACGCGGGGCTTAAAGGGCTCAATGCGAGTTATTATTGGAACAACGTAACGGCACGGATGGGCGATTTGCGTACGGAAGGCGTCTTCCTATCGAGTCCCGGCGTGGCCGGCAATGATGCCACGCTGAAATATGCGCTCGGCGCCAGCCCGAACCAGAATTTCGATCCGGCCTCCTCCACCGGAAACGACATTACGCTCTGGTTCAAACCCACCTGGCACCATGACGACTTCCGGACGCACGAGTTCTTCAATGCCAGCAACCCGGGAGCGAACCTTCACTACGGCCGCGGCTGCTATCTTGCCAAGTACGGCCAGTACGTCTATTCGTTCCATGATTTCCAGCCAAGCTGGGGACATAGTGCCAACCGGACCAAGACGAATGTCCTTGCGTCCTTCTGGGAGGTGGAAGGCCCGGCCGGCACCAGTTGCGACGGCAAGGATTGGGATGTCGGCGCTTTCCTTTTCGGCGGCTACGACAATGTGCCCAGCACGCTGCCGCAGAAAGAGGCCGCCGGTTACCGCGTCCAGCCCTTCCGCTGGCATTTCACGGGGATGCGCCGCAGGGCCCTGAGCCAGATGCTGCCCACCGCGCCGCAGGGCGACGGCCAGCGCGGCCACTGGCTCCAGGCCGATGACTACAACAACCCCAAGACGGTGGATACCGTCGATCACCACATCCGGCCCTTCATTGACAGCCAGTTGTACCCCGAAGGACAGACCACCTGGCTGAATCGGCAGTACTTCTGCTTCCGCTCCGACGACAGCAACAGGCCCACCGGGTGCATTGTGGGCGCCAGCGGAGCCGTCAATACCAACGGGACTGCCGGACAGGACGTGAAATGGCAGTGGGCCGATCCGGCGGGTAACGCCATGACCACGAAGGTCTTCAGCATCAACAACCTGAACTTCGGCAACAACGGCGCCGTTGCGGTGGCCAATAACGTCCTGACGCATTACCGGTTCATGCCGGATGATGGCACGTATGCGGTCATCGACGAGCTGAAAATATCCAGCAAGGACCGGATTCTGGTGGATCATCCCGCGAATCCCGACTGGGCCAACGATCGTGTCGTCCGGGAACAGGTGTTGAGCCGCTACTACCTGCCGCCCGACGCCGCCGTTCTGGACACCGCGCCGTCCGCGGGCGGGCCACCCACCTTCACGTCCCAGACCCTGTTGCAGTCGCGCCGCGGCTATGACAGGACCGCCAGCAGCGAGCAGGTATCGCTGGTGCGCGTGACCTGGACCGTCTTTACGCCGCGGTTCATGGCGGAATGGAAGGCGCCTTCCGCGGCACGGTACGCGCGTACGGAGTACATCACCTATAACGGCATGATGAACCCAGTGGGCACACCCAATCCCGGCCGGACACAGAATGCCGTTACGGTCGCCATCAAAGGCCCCTTTGATCAGAAGGCCTACAATGACAACACCTATGTCGACAATATGGCAGGAGACGGCAGCCTGGTCTCCCGCGCCCGTTCCTTTATCAGCGTGGCCAGGCCGACGCCGGGTCAATACGGCGGACAGGCACACGCCTCCAAGGGCGTGCGGGTTCAACTGCTGAAAGACCCCGATGGAATAACCGAAAACGGGGACGAAGTGATCTTGGCCACCTTCAGCAATCCGGACACCTACAACGTAGTGGGGTCCGCGGTCGCGCCGGTCGGGGTGCTCACCAGTGAACTCCGCTATCGCGTCCAGTTTGTCTACCCTGTAGACCGCCTGGTGGACCCCGGCGGCGGCGTGGCGGTCGCCGGTAATTACTATGTGGATGTGACCAATCAATACCTGCTCGACACGCCCGTCTTTGACGACATTTCCATTACCTTCATAGGAAGGAAGGCGTTCGAGATTTTCAACCCGATCCGCGAATAGGACAGGGGACTCGACGGATGCAACGCAACCGGCTGCCGATTCAACTACTCCCGGCGTGCCTTCTCTTTCTGGCGTTTTCCGCGGCCGTCAGCTCGGCGGCCCAGGAAGAACTGTCCGCAGACGAGGATGCGCGCCTCCTGGCGGAGGAAGAGGCCGCGGAAGCCCTGCTGCCCATCGACAAGAAATCTCCAGGCGTACTGCAGGGCCGCGTCGTCCTCTCGGCGGATGTCCAGGCCGAAGCCCAGAACACGGTCGGACACTTTGTCGTGAAGGGCGAGGCCTATGCGCTGCGTCTTGCCAGAACGGAGTTGCTGAAATCGTTACGCCCGTTCAACGGTAAATGGGTCACCCTGGTCGGAAGAATCCGGCTGCGTAAGACGTGCTTCATCGTCGACCATATTCAGTTGCCCGTGCCCGGTATCCCGCCTGTCGATCGCGGTGCAGAGATGGGGATGTAAAATCAGGCTTTCTTCCTGCGACGCGCCGCTCCCAGACCGGCAAGGCCAAGGCCAAGCAGGGCGAGCGCACCAGGACCGGGGACGGAGGAGACGGAGATTTTTTCGATGCCGTATACGGAAAGGTGGGACAATTCCTTACCGCCAGGATAGGACCAATTGAGGAGCTTCTCCCGTCTACTCCCAAACACCCCCACTTGGATTGGTTCCTGAAGCAGGCTCGGCGGCAGACGGGCAGGGGCACGGGCACGGGCAGGGGCAGGGGCAGGGGCACGGGCACGGGCA
>CAYSBP010000195.1:0-6295 GCA_964429255.1 uncultured Planctomycetia bacterium | reverse complement strand
CCTTTTGAGGAGATCCCCATGAACACGCGCATGGCCCTTGGCGTTATGGTCGGTTCCGTACTCGCGCTGATCTGCGGCTGCGGATCGAAGGACACGGGTCCCAAGGCTCCGTCGGCGGCTCAGGTCGCGGAACAACTGCAGAAACTCTTCCCCGGTTTCGAACTGAAAGCGGATGCGCAGGAAGGACTGGCCGACCAGTACCAGACCCATATCTCCAAGAAGGACGAGAAAGGGATGGCCCTGGTCACCCTCAACCACAAGGGAAAATTCAGCACCAACGGTCCGGTCAGTGAGGCCGCCATCACCTTCCGGCGCGCACACATCCCGACCACGCAGGATGAGCTGCTGAGCTGCACGGACGGACTGCTGCGGGCCGTCGGCCACGCTCCGACCGACGCCAAACGCATCGCCGAAGAAGTCTGGAAGATGTCCAATCCCCAGAAGATCGACGCTGCCGTGAGTCAGGTCTACCTCCAGGACGGCGACTATCTGAGTATCGTGGACGGACGCAAGTCCGAGCCTCCTTACATCAACATCAACACCTTCCCCAAGGGCACCAAGGGCACCCCGCCGCCGAAAGGCGCGGCCGCACAGCGGTAGCCTTTTGATCTGTGGCCCAATCTTGACCACCCCATTACCGCTGCTGCACCGCCCAGTTGACCCACCTGACCTGTAGATCCTTCAAGGGACGTCCGTACACCTTCTCGATCGCCGCCGCACTCTGTGTCCCATCGCGTAGCTCACTTACCAGGCTCACGAATCGCTTCGGGTCGCTCATGAGGAAGGAAACCATCGAGTAGACGGTCAGATAGTCCAGCGCCTTCATGCCGATCAGGTCCATGGACAGGATGCCATCCCACTGCTTGAGTTGCCCCAGCGCGGCATACTTGCGAATCTCCTGGTTCCAGTTGGGGCCAAACTTGACCTGGTTCTTCTCATAGGCGAACGAGTAACAGAGGTTGCGTTTGGTCATCGCGTTTTCGCAGTAGGCCGAAAAGCCCTCGCGCAGCCACTGCGGCATGGCGTTTCCGCCGGCCTTGAACAGCAGCATCCGACTGAGCTGATGAATGGCCAACGGCTCCGGACCGCCAGACCCCTCCGCGTTGGCGATGCTTACCGTTCCTATCGCGAAGGCAGACGCCTGTCGCCTCAGGGCCCAGTCTCCGCCAGGTATCTGCTTCTCCAGTTCGTAGGTCATCGCCGTAAAGTTGGCCGCGGAACCCAGAATGACCTGCTCACAGGTGTCAGGTCTGGTCTGCACCAGAAGACACGAACGCGTCTTCTGCATCAGGAACGTGCAGAGCTTTTCCAACATCAGGGCCGTCTGCTTGGCGGTGGCCAAGGGCAGGTCTGTATGGATCAGAACATTCCGAGTCTCGACGTGCACCAGCTTGATATTGGCGAGCGCCGCGATCTTGTCCCACTCCGCATTCTTGGCCATCGTTCTTGCAAAGCGTTCGGCCTCGCCCGCCAGGAGTTCGTTATTATCGAGGTCCTTCATGCACTGGTCGCAATAAGCCCAAGGCACCATCAACGCAGGATCCGGAGGTTTCTCTCCATAGGTATAAACATAGGGACGAAGCGTGGGCAGGGGAAGGTAACCGCAACCGAAACATTTGGCGCACGGCGGAGGCACGGGAACCGGAGCGATCGTGGTGGGCTCGGCCGGCGTGGACTGCTGGGCAGGTTCGTCGGCCCTGTCCGTGGCATCCAGGAGGTTCCGCACCGCATCTTTGGAACTACCGGATGGCCTGGTCGGCGCTTCGTCCTCGTCCTCGCCCGCCCTGGATGCGGGAGTCGACCGGGGTACCCGCGCGGCCGGATCGAAGGGGGCTGACGGCGTTCCCTCTTTCTTCTCCTCGACCGGTTTCTCTGGTGCTGCTCTGTTCACCTGCGTCGGGGGCTGGGGCGTCGTCCGCCTCTCGGGTTTCCCATCCGGATCGGCGCTCACCGGATGAACGGGTGCCGCCACCTCCTTCGCTTTGCTCTGCGCAGCCGGTTCGTCCTGACGAACCGCTCGGTCAACCGACGCGGGCTGCGCAGGTAGCGGGGACACGGTTCGTGAAGTGGCGGCCGGCGGTACTGCAACCGCCGCGGCCTGCCGGTCGACCGCGGAGTTCCTGCCCATGCCCCCGACAAAGATCCCGACCACAAGCACCAGCACCAGCAGGATCGCGCCCCCCAACGCCATCAGCACATAAGATGGACGCCCACCGGCAGGGACGGCCACCACGGGAGCAGGGCTGGGCCGGTCGGGACCGGGAACACCGGACGTGACACGCGAGACAGGCGTACGCGCCGCAGCACTACGAAGGGCCTTGCTTCCTTCTCGCAACGCGCCAACCACGAACGAATCGCCACCGCTCTCGTCGGGAACCATGATGGGCTGCTTGCACAACGGGCAGGTCGCCGGCTGGCCCGCCAGGGCGGACGGGAACCCGGTCGGCTTTTCGCAATTGGGACACCTGAAGCGTATGAAGGCCGGGACGTTCTTTGCCCCCGCATCCTTCACGTCTGCTCCCGCCGGTGCCGGCACGTTACGCTCGGGTGCGGTCGCCTCCTCCACATGCACCTCGGAGGCTCTGGCCGGCGTCTCGGCCTGAGGCTCGATATCGGCTGCATGCTGAACCGCCAAGGCCTTCCGCTCCGCGTCCTCCGCTGCCGGCTGGGCGCCCGACTCGACCGCAAACTCAGGATCCGATGCGGCCGGAATCGTCGTGCGCTTCCGGCAGGTGGGGCAGACCCCCAACTGCCCGGCATACTGCTCGGGAACCTTGATCTTTGCCCGACAGTCAGGACAACGGAATCTGATGGGCATGGTCTGTTTCCTTAAAAGGGAGCGGAGAACGCAGGTTCGTCCTGCTGCCTGACGAAGCACATGGGGTCGTCCGATCATTCAACGGCTGATGACAGAGCCCGTTGGGCCGGTCCTTGGCCGCGTCGCAGGAAAACGTGCGGATTGGGCCGGGGTGGTTCGTGTCGCTCCATCCGACGACAACAGAGCGCATGCCGTCGCTTACCGAGTACTCGGCCGTGGAAACAGGGTCGAAGTCCATCATGCCGGCAGGTCCTTTTCTTCGATCTTCTTGAAGAGAACTTCCGGCTGGGCCAGCGCCGCACCGGACTTGGCCAGCGTGCCCGGATCGACCGCCGCCGTACCGTTCTCCATGATCTGATCGGCCCGCATGCCCAGTGTCATCAGGATCCGCGTCGCGCTGCGCGGCAGGAACGGCCGCAGGCCCAGGCCGAGCGCCGCAACCACTTCGATGCACGTTCGCAGGCTGGTGCCGCAGGCGTTCAGGTCCGTCTTACGCTGCGACCACGGAGCCTTTTCGTCGAAGTAGCGATTCGCCGCGCGCGCCAGGTCCATCAGACGTGCCTGCGCCGCCTTGAACTTGAACTGATCCAGCAGCGCTCCGGATTCGCGCAGCGCCGCCTTGGCCTCGGCCCGGAGCGTGTGGTCGATGTCGCCGGCCGGAGCGCCCTCAGGGATCTTGCCTTCGAAGTACTTGTGCGTGAAGGTCAGCGAGCGGTGGACAAAGTTGCCCAGCACGTCGGCCAGTTCGCCGTTGTACCGCCGCGCGAAGTCCTTCCACGTGAAGTTGCTGTCGCTCTCTTCGGGTGCGATGGCCGTGATGTAATAGCGCAACGCTTCCGAGCCGAACTTCGAGACAAAGTCCTGGATTTCGACGGCGTTGCCTTTGCTCTTGCTGCCCTTCTCGCCGCCGAAATTGAGGAACTCGTTGGCCACGACGTTCGTCGGCATCTGATACGCGCGCTGGCCGGGCGCCGGCGCGTCGTTCACGCCCAGCATCATCGCGGGGAAGGTGATGCCGTGGAACGGGATGTTATCCTTGCCGATGAAGTGGATGATCGGGCACTCGGGGCTCTGCCAGTAGTCGGTCCACGCCTGTTGGTTGCCGCGTTGATCGAGAAGCTGCTGCGTAAAGGTGACGTACCCGATCGGCGCGTCAAACCAGACGTAGAGGCGCTTCCCCTGCCGCTCGGGATCGTCGGTGGGAATCTCCACGCCCCATTCCGTGTCGCGCGTGATGCAACGGGCGCGCAGGCCCATCTTCAGCCAGCCTTCGGCGCCGCGGAGCGAATGGGTCCGCCACGCCGCCGGCCGGCCTTCGGCGTGCGCCGAAATCACCTCTTCCAGTCGCGTCTGGAAGTTCTCCAGTTTCAGGAACCAGTGGAGCGTGCCCTTCAACACCGGCGTCGACGTGTCGCCCGGCAGCGCGCAGCGCGGGTCTTTCAGTTCGGTGACTTCATAGGTTCCGCCACAACCGTCACACTGGTCTCCGCGCGCCTGGTCGTTTCCGCAGCGCGGACAGGTGCCTTCCACGTAGCGGTCCGGCAGAAACATCCTGGACTTTTCAGAGTAGTACTGCTGGATCTCCCGCCGGTCGATGTGCCCCGCATGCAACAGCCGCGTGAAGAACTCCTGGGTAACCTTGTGGTGCTCGGGGTGGCTGGTACGGCCCCAGATGTCGAAGCGGACGTCGGCGGCCTCGAAGGCTGCGCCGTTGGCCGCGTGGAACTCGTCGACCACCTGCGTTGGCGTGCATCCACGCTTGAGCGCGGTGAGTGTGATCGGGACGCCATGCTCGTCCGAACCGCAGATAAAAACGGCATCGTCACCCTTCAGTCGTCGCCAGCGGGCGTAGATATCGGCCGGCAGATACGCGCCCGCCAGGTGCCCCAAGTGAACGCGCCCGTTTGCGTACGGCAGCGCGCTGGTGATCAAGACCTTGCCCAAAGCCGTGCTCCTTCCAGTTCCAACCTCGTGTGCCACTTTTTAATGGAACCACGCGGGAAATGCGAGCGACGGGCTGACCGGTTATTTCATTCCGTCGCCCTTCCCGTAACGGTGGTCGGGTCACCCTTGCCAGGAACATCGGAGAAGGGTTCGCACCAGGGGAACACCGTGGGTCACCGTCATCGGCCGCGGGCATCCGGGCACGCGCGCCATCTCGCAGACGCGATCTGACTGCGGCCTCTTCAGGGATGCGCCGCCGAACGGTTCGTGGGATCTGCCGCCGCCACAAGACATGCGCGAGGCCTGCCGCGTCTCTGCCCGACACGGCGTATGGAACGGTGGTTTGGAGTGGGACTTCAGCAAGGTCCCGAGAAGGGGGCACCCGCAGCGTTCACCGGTCTGATCCGGCGATACCTCAAGAACGTCATCGAAAGCCCGTCCGATCGCGCTGGCTGGAAGCCTCCCGAGACCACGCGGGTCTTCCCGTAGAAAGTTTTGACGTCCCTGCGCGGGCCATGAAAGGGTTCGGGTACGGGGATCAGTTCGGCTGCTTGTACTGGCTGCGCGGGCGGCCGCGGCAGGGCTTGCGGCCGTGGTTGGCGCGCTTGTTGCGCTTGCTCAGCGTCCGGAACTTCCATGCAGATGCCATGACTGACGTACCTCCGTCGAAAACGTCGTGCGTTTGCTACGACTTTGTTCCACATCGTACCGCGGCTGACAGTCGCTGCGGTCTTCCCCTCCGCCCGATCAGGCCTGTTCGACCGTTTCTTCGAGCGGCTTCGTGCCCGGCGCGGCGGAATCCTGTGCCCGTTCAGGCGGCTTGAGCTTTCGCTCGGCGAACGCGGCCATGCTTCGGATGCCTCTCATTTCCGCAACGACCTTGGCCTTCTCCCAGTCCTCGGGCTTCACCCACGTTGCACCGATCCGCTCCAGGCGCACCAGCAGGAAGGTATCGCCCTTCTGGAGGGCCAGTTTCTTGATCTCCCGAAACCCCTCTTCGTCCTTGGCGCGTTCGAAGAAATCCAGCGCGTCGGACCACGCTTCCTTCTGGAGGTACTCGCGCGCCGTGGCCGAGAGTACGGCCGGCGACGTGTGGGGGCCCCACAGGATGTCGCGCTTCTTCAGGTAATGCATCGGCGCACTCACGGCCTCGTCTCCCCAAACAAGGTGGGGCACTATACACGACCGGTGTTCGGGTTCAAATGAAGGATGGGGCGTTCCAACCACGCGGATGCGGGACACGATCGGCGAGAGCAGTTTCCCCCCCATTCGAAGACGACCCTCCTCTTTCGACGCCCCCTTTCCCGTGGGAAAGGGGGCGTGGGAGGGATAGGACCCACGGCCCCACCACACGAACACTCGCCCCCAGGCGCGCGTTCAGCGCGCCGCTGGGGGTTGGGGGATTCCGTGTGCCCCCTTGCCCCCTCAGCGCGCTGAACGCGCGCTTGGGGGAAAAGGTGAATCTTGGCTGCCTGCTTGTCCTCCCCCCAACCCCATAAGCGTTAACCTACGAATTGGCTTTTGAGGAGCTTC
>CAYSBP010000194.1:3809-6312 GCA_964429255.1 uncultured Planctomycetia bacterium | reverse complement strand
TCCTGGGCGGACAACGCGGTCGGTCAGCGCGTTTCGTTGAATTACTTTTTCGTCCATCGAGCATTAAACGACCACTTCGGGCATCTGGAGGGCGACGAGTCCAAGGCGGCGGCCTGGCAGGCTGCCGTGTCGAAGAGGATGCCGCCACCCAAGACGAGCGTCTGAACCTCCGTCCCGTCTCGGGGCGTTTTGGAATCGAAGCCGGTGCAAGGAGAAAGCATGGTCGACCTGGATGGTTTTCTGCAGGAGACGAGCCGGGAGTCGGAGCACATCTTCAAAGGCCAGAAGCGCATCCTTTCGTTCAGACAGTATCTGGATGCCTTCTGTGCCGCTCCCGAACGGCTTGGCCGCAGCGCCGCGCAGTATGTCCTGGACGCCTTCGACTACTTCGGGACGGAGGACGTTCCCGGCATTGGCGGCATGGTGCGGCGTTTCAATCTCTTCGATGCCCCATTCAACACCGATCGCCACAAGCTCTTCGGTTACGAGGAAACGCAGAACGCCGTCTACTCGATACTGCAACGCTTTGCGGCGACTGGCCGGGCCGACCGCCTGATTCTGATCCACGGCCCCAACGGTTCGGGAAAGACCAGCTTCATCGATCTGGTCGTCCGCGCCATCGAGTGCTACTCGACGCTGGATGAAGGCGCCTTCTTCCGGATCAACTGGGTCTTTACCGAGCGGCTGGAGGGCAAGGAGCATCTCGGATTCGGCTCCACGCGCGAGATGCCGGGAGACACACTGGCGTTTGTCGACGAGAACATGATCTCCTGCAAGCTCGTTTCGGAACTGCGCGAGAACCCGATCTTTCTCCTGCCGCCTGCCGCGCGCGCAACGCTTTTCGAACAGCTGCTGGCTACGGAGCCGGCGGATGCCAAGCGCGTCGAACGCCTTCGCGGGACGTTCTTGCGCGAAGGGACGCTGTCGACCAAGAGCAAGGAGATCTACGAAGCGCTGCTCACGGCGCATCGCGGCGACTGGTCCAAAGTCGTCCGGCACGTGCAGGTCGAACGCTGTTACATCTCCAAACGGTTCCGCGATGGCGCCGCAGTGGTCGAGCCGCAGCAGTCGGTGGATGCCGGTGCGCGGCCGCTGAACTTCGATCCGGGCGTCGCGCTCCCGCCTTTCCTGCAGGGCCGCACGCTGCTGGAGGTTCACGGCGAACTGGCCGACGGTTCGGGCGGCATCGTCGAGTTTTCGGACATGCTCAAACGTCCGCTCGAAATGAACAAATACCTGCTGAACGCCTGCGAGCGCGGAACGGTCTCGGTGGCCGGAACGGTGGTGCACCTGAATTCCGTCTTCCTGGGGACCTGCAACTCGAAGTACCTGACGGCGTTCAAGGCCAGTCCGGACTTCACCAGTTTCAAGGGCCGCCTGGATCTGGTGCGCATGGGATACCTGCGCGAATGGAAGAAGGAACGCGAGATCTACCGCGAGTACCTCGGCGAGCTGGCCGGCGCGCGCCACGTGGCCCCGCACACGCTGGACGCCACCGCGCTATGGGCGGTCATGACCCGGTTGCGCAAGCCGGATCCCGGTAATTACCCGTCGGAACTCTCCGGAATCGTCTCCCACCTGACGCCGCTTCAGAAGGCGCGCCTGTACGGTGAAGGGCAGTTGCCGGAGGGCTTGAACGGCGAGGAGCAGAAGGCGCTATGGTCGGTTGTTTCGAGGCTGCGCGACGAGCATAACGAGGCGGTGGCGGAGTTTGAGGAGTTCACCTGTTCGGCCTACGAGGGCCGGCGGGGCGCATCGTCGCGGGAGATCATGACGTTGCTGGCTGACGCAGCGCGCCTGCCCAACCGCCGCTGCCTGTCCTCGCTCGCCGTCTTCGACGCGATCGACGAGATACTGAAAGATCGCACCGTCTACGATTTCCTGCGTCTCAACGCGGACGAAGGCTATCAGGACGCGGAGGGGTTGACGGAAGACGCGCTCGAACAGTACTTCCACTGGGTGCTGATCGAGGCGTATGATTCGATGGAATTGATCGCCGGGGGCGAGTTCAACCGGCGCGTCGAGGAGTACTTCCGCCATGCCAAGGCATATGTGGCCGGCGAGAAGGTCGAGAACACCCGCACGGGCAAGTACGAAGATCCCAGTGAGGACGTGCTGGGCGGCATGGAGAAACTGCTGGAGCTGAAGGAAGAAAGCGACGCCTTCCGCCGCAACATGATGACCCAGATCGCGGCCTTTTCACTGGATCACCTCGGCCAGAAACTGCGCTATCAGGATGTCTTCCCTGATCTCTTCGCGCGGTTGCGCGGAAGCTACTACAAGCAGCAGCAGCCGGCGCTCGAGACGCTGGCTCGGTACGTCATCGCCTCCGGCACTGAAAACGATGCGCTGGTTCCGCGGCACGAGCGTCCGCGTGTGATCCGGACGCTGGCCAATATGCGCGAGCGGCACGGGTACTGCGACCACTGCACGCGCGAGGCACTCTCGTTCATCCTGCGCAAACTGGCGGACGCATGAAGGAACGTTTGAACATCACGCCGGG
>CAYSBP010000194.1:0-3709 GCA_964429255.1 uncultured Planctomycetia bacterium | reverse complement strand
GCAAGCCGGGCGAGAAGGGCCTTCTGGACGCTGCCGGGTTGAGCGATATTCAGACGGTCGGCTGGTCCATGCGGATGAACGGCGCGGCCTTCGAGACCAACGCAACGATCGTGGCCGGCAAGGAGCGCGGCGGCTGGCTTTCCGCGCTGGACAGCCAGTCGATCGGTGTGGACTTGCTGAAGAGCGTCCGTGCCGGCAGCCCATACGCCCTCGGACTCCGTGTGCGCCAGGACAAACTACTGATGGTCGTCAAGGAACTGCTCAAGCGGCTTTTGAGTGAGGACGAATTCGCGCGCTTCCAGGCGGTGAAGGAGAAGATGGGGGCGGACAAGCTGACGGCCGAACTCTCGCAGGCTTTTGGAACCGAACTGGTGATCAGCTCGCTGGCGGGACCCGCTGGCGCTCCAGCCGGTGCGCTTTCCAGCGATGTCGGACTGCTGAAAGTGCGGGATGCGGCCAAAGCGCAGGAGTTGGTGGCCAGCCTGATGCGCAAGGTGGCGGCGGAACGCGGACCCGAGGTCAAGCCGGACGAAGCGCTTCACATCATCGAGTCGGCCGGTGCGAAACTGATGTACCTGAGTCCCCCGCCCGGCTTCACCGGACTCTCGCCGGTCTTCGCGGTTACCACGGACCGGTTGGTGGTCGCACTCGACATGCAAACCCTCAAGACGGCCGTACAGGAGAACAAGGACGGGCTGGCGGGCACCGACGAGTTCAAGCGGGCGCTGCATTGCACCGGCGGCGACCTCGGCTCCATGTTCATCTACCTGGATTACGGGCAGATCTACGCCAAGTCGCTCAGCATGTTTTCGACGGCCGTCAAGTTTCTCGGATCGATGGTCTCGCTGCAGAGGGCGGGCATTGACGTGAACCTGCTGCCGACGCCGGAAGGCGTCGGCAAACATCTGTTCCCGGCGCTGGTGGTGGTGCGGACTACCGACAGGGGTGTCAGCATCTCCAGTCGCGGACCGCTGCCTTCGCCGGAAGTGATCGTGCCGCCGGTCGCGGCCGCGGCCGCCGTCGTGACGACCCTCGTCGAGCAGGTCGGACAGGAGAAGAAGTAATACGGGAGCATCCGGTGGTCAGGCGGTGAGGCTTACTCCTGATTCACCGGGCGCTGGTCGGTTTCCGAAGGGGCGATGCTGAATGACTCCCGCAGCAACGGGAGGATCGTCAGCATCGCCCCTTTCGTTGTCAGGTGGTGTTTGTCGTAGTAGAGCGCGAACCCATCGGCGGAAACCCTATAGTACTGACCTCCGGCATCGAGGAAGAAAGGCCTGGGGTCAAGCCACCGTCCGCCTGCCGTTTCGATTGCCGGAAGTAGCGCGTTGTCCTCGTCAAACAGCCCATTCCACCATCCGGGTTTGGAGCAGAACCGGGAGATGTCTTCACCCGACAGGACCGATTTGGTCAAGGCGATGGGGACATCCACTTCGTGCTCGGGAACCTGCAGGAACACCCAGGGGCGGATTCCCTCCTGGGCCAGCCGTTGGACGGTCAGCAGCAGTTGGCTCCTGATGTCGGTCCCCCGGCCGTCCGGTGACAGGAGAGCGCCGTAGGCCTTCCAGCGTGCGACCAGGACGACGTCGGAAAAGCGCTGCTTCTGAGCATACGCAAAGACGTCATCGTTGAAGGTGGTGCTCCCTTCCCGGACATCACGGCGACGACGTCCCACGAAACCGAGTACCGGGGGTGTCGTGGCCCGCATGGCGGCCTGGCCGGCCATGCCTTTCTCGCGCAGAAACGCATCGAAGGCCGGGAGGACCGACGACGCGTGGCTGTCGCCCCATACCAGTACCTTCGGGGGCACGTCGGGAATGCCGATGGCGTGCAGGTTCTTCGCGAAGCGGTCCTCGGTGTCGAGCGGCTTGGCACCCGGCCGGTCGTTCTTGGCATCGGCGTAAGCCCGTGCCTGGGGCGGCAGGCGGTCTGGGAAGCCCTTTGCCAGCACGACGAGCAGACCGGAGCCCAGCACGGCGGCCAATCCGGCACCCGTCACAACGAAGATCGCCCGTCTGGAGGCGCAGCAGCTCCGTTTGCGGAACGGAATCTCGACGTAGCGCCAGGACAGCACACTGAGGGCAAAGGACGCGGCAATCAACCCAATACGGTATTCCACCGAGAGGGGCTCGAAAGACCAGTACCGGGCGAAAGCCAGCAGGGGCCAGTGCCAAAGGTACAACGAGTAGGAGACGAGTCCGACGAAAACCAGCGGCCGGCTGGCGAGCAGGCGTCCGAGGGTCGGTTGCGGCGCCCCGATCGGCGCAGTGGCCCATACGATCAGGGCCGCCCCAAGGCACGGGGGGACCGCCGCCAAACCCGGGAACGGGGTGTCTTGCTCGTAGAGAACGCAGGGGATTAGGATGGCTGCCAGCCCAAGGCAAGAGCCCAACTCGCGAAGAAGCCGTCGCGCTGGAATCCAGGCGGCCGGAAAGATAGCGACGGAACATCCGAGCAGCAGTTCCCACGCCCGGGTGTGGGGAAAGTAGAACGCATCCTTGGGGCGGTTGGCCAGTGCCTGGCATGAAAGCCAGAGACTGATGGCGGTCCCACACGCGAACAAGGCCAGGAGTACGCCGCGGCGCCGGCACGACGGGTACCGGAAGAGCACGAAGAGGATGAGGGGAAAGAGCATGTAGAACTGCTCTTCCACGGCCAGCGACCAGGTGTGGAGCAGCGGCATCAGTTCGGTGGCATCGTTGAAGTACCCGATGGTGTCGCGGAAGTAGAGGTTGGCCAGGAAGACGGCTTGGTGGGCGGCCGACTCAGCGGTGGCTGCATAGTCGACTGGAATCAGGAGAAACCATCCGGCCGCAAGCGTGGCCAGCGCCACAACGGTCACCGCGGGCAGGATCCGACGCGCGCGCCGCTCCCAGAACTGCGCCAGCGTGAAACGGTTCTGTTCCGCGTCGCGGAGGATGAGGGACGTGATCAGGAAACCGGAGATGACGAAGAAGACATCCACGCCCACGTAGCCGCCCGGCAAGGCCAGTTGTGCATGGAAGAGTATCACGCTCACGACCGCGATCGCACGCAACCCGTCGATCTCGGGGCGGTAGCTGAAATCCTCAATCAGCGTCTGCGCGGAAGCAAGGCTTGCCTGACGAGGTGCAGCCTGGGTTGGGTCGCCGGTGCTCGGTGGCCTGTCCTTGACCTGTTCTTCGAGCATCGACCGCGATCCTCGGAAATCCACACAGGGGCGCCGTTACGCAGGCCCACCTGAATGGCATTTCGTACGATGGATAGTCTATTGTCTCCAGTAGTGGCCCCGATGCAACTGGGACGAGAGCCTTCGATCTGTCGCGGGTGCACGTCGCTGAGTGTCCTGGTGCCGGGCGGGCAAGCCTGAAGCCTGCCGTGGCAGGGTCAAGACGCCTGCCCGTGCTCTTTGCTGCAAGCCTTCAGACAGCACGGGCAATGCATATCCTTCGACGCGACTCAGGACCACGAGCAATGGATAGACGAATCGATGCCGATTCCGACTCCGACTCCGATGAACGGAGGGAGAACTGAAAAGCCCTGCTTCTCCGCCACACTGAAGCAGCGGTGCAGTTTTCCGTTCTTCTTCCGGCTATTCGTACGCAGGTACATGGGCGACCGTATCGCGATCATTTCGCGCCATCAGCAATGGGGCGGGTCTCCATCCCTCGTGTTTAAAAATAACTCCTTATGACTCAAGTCATTGCATCTATAGCCCCCTCACTTCTCC
>CAYSBP010000193.1:0-6314 GCA_964429255.1 uncultured Planctomycetia bacterium | reverse complement strand
CTACCAAAGGAGACTTTCACTCCATAAATTTATGCCCATGTCGGGCGTACACAAGGCGCTGCACCAGACCAGCCTTTAGCTGGCAGGTGAACTCTGCGTTAACCGCGGCGAACCGCGGACGCGGAACGAGAATGCGAATGCAATGCTGCCATCATTCTGCGGTTGGGGGTATGCTATCATGTATGATCGCGCAACAGCGTTCTTCAAGTATGCTGTGAATCCCAGTTGGCGAAAGCCGTGAATCCGCAGGAGGTGCAACCCGTCGCATCGTCCTTCGCCCAATGCTGACCCACGAAAGTGGAATGCCCTCTCGAAATAGACAGCATCGTCCAGCGTGCCATCACGCAGGCATGGATCGGTCTGCTCTTCCCGTTGCACCGTCAGCGTTCCATGCACCATGCGCAAACCGAGGCGGCGCTCAAATGAGAGTTCGCCGCCACTGTCGATTTCTACCGTTTGCTTTACTCGCCAGCCCTGGGTGTCGAGCGAGAAGCGCCTACCTTGGAATCGCCATTCAAGGCGTGCGTCCTGTTTTGGCACGACGAGGTGTTGAATCCCGACTCTCATGGCCGCTGTGTGGAGTATGGCTGCGGTAGCGTGCTGACAGTCGGTAAAACCGATAGTAGGCACGTCGCTTGGTATTGGATTGGCAAAACCTGTCGGGGGGGCTGCAAGACGAATCTGGATGAGCCGACTGGAATCTCTCGTGCGAAGGAGTGTCTGGAGTTCCTTCCCGCAAAACTCGGACGCGAAGTAGCCGGGATTCGTGAAGCAGACCCCGTAGATAGAGTCGGCGATGCCGGCGAGAATCGCCCGCCGAAACTCCATGCGACCAGCCAGTGAGATTGAGTACTCAGCGAACCAGACCCGAAGTCCCGTTGCCATATAGGGGCCGAGGGTCACATCTTCATATTGCACTTCGCTCACAGCGTGACCCACGAAGAACCGCGGGTATTTACCGCCGTACCATCACCCCCCCCTGCTCGGCCGAAGCGGCCTCGGCAATCCCCCGCGCGTGCTCTCCCGAGATCCCGGCCGCTAACGTATCACAAGGCTAGCCCTGCTCGGTGTCCGGCCGCGGACGGCCGCACCCAGTCGGTCTGCACGTGGCGGGCGGCGAAGACGCAACCCGCCACCTGCACCCCTCATCAAGACCGAAGCGGCGACGCAGGTCCGCAGCGGCCAAGCCGACGGGCTCGCGGCTCGCCCTTCACACGCCAGTCAGCCTCGGATCGGCCAAGGTAACACGATCACAACCACAGACCGAACTCCGCCGCCGCCTCAGAAGGCGCTACGCGCCCCGTGGCGGCGTCGCAACGACAGCCGCCATCACCCCCTTCCTTTCCACACGATCATACGCCACGCCCCCCCAGGCCCCTCGCTAGCGCCCCACAGCCCACCACAACTCCACTTAGGAGTTCCAGACGTCCGACGATCATTGCGCACCGCACGATCACTACGCCACTCAGGATTTCCAGAGGCCTGCCGGCGGCGGAACCGGACCCGGACCGAGACGCCCCCTGAAGCCTCCGCCCCCCGAAGCCAAGGGGGGCGGGCGCATGATCGGCAGGCACTTTTTGCGGACCGGAGGGATTACGCGCATTTTCTCGACCTGCTGGCGGAGATGCGGGAACGGTTCAGGTTGCGGGTGTATGCCTACTGTCTCATGCGGAACCATCACCATTTGTTGGTAAAGACGCCCGAAGGGAACATCAGCCGGGCGATTCAGTGGGTCAACGGCAGTTACGGGATCTGGTATAACCGACGGCATAAGCGCAGTGGGCATCTGTTTGGGGAGCGGTTCAAGGCGGTGCTGGTGGAGAATGAGGCATGGGGGTTGGAGGTGAGTTTCTATGTGCACCTAAACCCCGTGATGATGGAGTCCTTTGGGCTGGGCAAACAGAGCCGGAAGGCGCGGGGGCGGGGATGGGCGGGACCGCCGAAGAAGGAGGATGTGCAGAGGCAACTGGAGGTTCTGAGGCGGCATGAGTGGAGTTCTTACCGGGCCTACGCCGGCTACGGGCCAAAGCCGGAATGGTTGGACAGCGGGATTCTGTCGAGGCGCGCGGGCGGCGTGGAGAAGTATCGGCGCACAGTGGAAGAGCGGCTTCGGCAGGGGACGGAGGAAGACTTGCGCAGTCGCGTCCGTTGGGGCCTGGTACTGGGTGGAGAACGGTTCGCGCGTAAAGTGCGCGGCAAGGTGCGAATCGGTCGGGAGGCCGCGGGGCAGAAGGAATTGGCGCGGCGGCGGAGTTTTGAGTAGCTTGTGAGGATCGTCGAGCGCTTGAAGGGCAAATCCTGGCTGGTTTTCCGAGACCGTTATGGCGACTGGGGCCGCGACGCTGTCCTGTGGGCGGGCCGGAAGTACGGTGGCATGACCCTCAAGGAGTTGGGCGCGGCGGCGGGCGGGATGGACTACATGGCGGTCGCTGCGGCAGTCCGGCGCATTGCCGAACGTTCACGCTCGGAGGCTCGACATCGATCGGTTCTCAAACGAATTGAACGACAATGTATAATGTAAAGATGCGTCCCCTACGCCTCCTGATGGAAGTCTGGTGGTTATCATGCTGAACCGGGAAGAGAAAGCGCATAAGTTTGCGATAGAGATAGGGTCGGAGAAGATGGAGATTGAGATGCTTTCCCGTTCGATGCAGACGAGAATATTTGAAAATAGTTGATAGAACATAGATGATGGATGATAGAGAAGAAGGGTCTTTCTATCATCTATCATCGGTCATCTATCGTCAATTCCTAGCTCTTTATACTCACCCTGACTTCTTTCACTTTTCCAGTTCTTCCGAATATCTCCGCGCTAGTTGCGGCATCGAGTGACGCGCCGGGAAAGTCGTGCTACGTTCCGTCCGTCATGACTGCATGGATCTCCGATTTGCCACCCGCCCGGTAGATGATGGGGACCTGGCAGAACGTGAAGCCTAATTCATACTTGTCGAGTTTGATGGTCCGCTTGCCGCTGTCTGTTCCATAATAATTGAACTCGAGAGGGGTTGATGCCAATTCGGAACGTTCGAGGAGGAATGGGTCAAACTTTATTCTGCCGGCTTCGATAATCAGGCCGAGTTCGAGCCAGCGTGTGAGGATCTCTTCCTTCACTTGACCGGTCATGCCAGGTTGCTGGGCGCCAGCGTGCAGGGGAGTGTAGGAATATGGATCCGTCGGGAACGCGCCGTACTCTTCCGGAGTCTTATTGTACCCAAGCCCAAGGGAGATCTCCTTCGAGGCGGATTTGAGACGTTCTCGGTCTTTGCCTTCAGTGTTGAGGCAGTTCTCTTCCGCTGTGAGGAGGAGCTTGGCCACCATATGCCAGTAGATACATCCGATCCCTTCGTAGCTGAACATGCTTCCGCTTCGGCCCGTGAAGGAATGGTGGTTGAAGACTTTCTCGTAGATGTCGAGGACCAGCTGCCGTTCGCTTTCAACGAGCGCGGCGTATTCTGGCTTTGCGGCCAGAACGGTGAGCATTTTATCGAGCTCTCTCGCGTTTTGGGCGTTGGGGTTGAAGCGGATCGTTCCGTCGGGATCGCGGGTGACAAGGCCGATGCCTCCCAACTGAAGGGCTTTGCGGAGCAGATCCGAGCGGGACATCTCTTCGTTCGGAATCACGTTCCTGTCAAGGAATTTTGGATGTTCCTTGGTGGGGTAGAGGAGGAAGGAGTGCTGGTCCTTCCGATAGAGAGCACTTCGCTTAAGGGCGGAGAGCAGTTCCAAAACCTTATCCGTTGAGAGCGCGCCTGAGGCTGCCGCAGCCACCTGGCCTTCGAGCATCGTATCGAGGAACGTGACCTGCGCGGAGTTGTTCTCGAGATGGATGAGATTGTAGGAATGATAGAGGCCGTCATCACGGCGATTGTTGTTGATCGTTGTGGCCATCCATTCGATAGAAGTGGTCAGGAATTTCTGCAACTCTTGTGCTGTAAGTTCCGCGGAGTCGCCGAGATTACCCGCGTAGGCGGCAGTCCGGTAGGTCTCTCCGGCCGTGCCCAGTTCATCCATCACGCGCCTGCGTAGAGTGTTGTTTTCGCAGGTCTTCTTCATGTCGCCGGAGCTTGTCTCGAGGACCTTCTGTATGGAGCGGAGAAGAATCAGGACGTTTCCGGATATCGTGAGAGTTCCGGAGGTCCGGGCTGCGATGAAGCTGGCATATCTCCGGAGGTACTGGAGCGTCACCATGGAGATGCCGAATCCTGTAAGGGCGTTATTGGCATCGTTCCATTCCGGGCGCTGCGTGTTCATCCAGATACCACCACCAGGGACGAAATTGACCATCTTGGCGAGAAGGACGATGAGAAGTTTTTCCGCGAGTGTGACGTGGAGGACCTTCTGGTCCTTGTTGAGCATGAGACGCGCGTCGCTGCCGATCTTCTTTTCCAGTTCCTCGATCTCCTTGTTGAGCTTATCATCGAAGTTGGTCGTGTTGTGAGGATCCTTCACGATGTCCGCATAGGGCCGGATGCGGTAGGGAACATTGGCGTGGCTGAAAGTGGATTGCGGTAACATCGAGGTGAGCCGTCCGGGAAAGAATTTTTCCATCCATTCCAGCAGCTTGAGGAGATATACCACCTGGTGGTCGCCCCAATAGCCGATGAAGGCCCAGGGATCGTTGTGATCGACCTTTTCCCAGTCGATCCCTTCGCGGCTGAGCGCGCAAGGGTTGTATCCGTCCACAGTCATGGCATTGACGAATTTGGCAACGGCATTTTCGAAGAAGGAGGGGAAGCTGAAGAAGAGCGACTCCCAGTTCTGGAAGATGTCGCGCCAGTTTCCTTCATAATTGAGGGCCATGGTTCCGTCGGAATTCTTGAGGTGGAGGTTGAACCTGTTCCATGGCCGGCTCGGGTCGCCGTGCCTGCGGCTGAACGCGAGGGGAAGGTATTCGAGCGTGAGCCGGATAAGGTCCGCATCTCCCGTGGCACGCGCCGATGCGACGAGAGTGTCGCGGTCCGTTGTTGCTGGAAGAGAATCGAGCCAGCGTGACTGCTCCTGCGCGCATCTCTTGTTGCGGACGGTGATGAATTTTCTCAGGTCGTTGCGGTCGATGGCGTATCCGTTGAGGACTGCTCCGCCGCGCATGCAGTTGAAGAGGACATTCGCAAAATGATGGACTGTGGCCGTTTCGCGACCGGAGACCTGAAGTGCATCGGCCGCGGACATGATCTTCTCGAGGTTGACCGAGGCTTCGGAGCATGCTTTATCTAGGATTGCCTTGATATCCGCTTTTCCCGAGACCAGGTCGCGGAGTTCGGCAACTCTGGATTGTGAATGATCCGTGTCGAGTACTGTGCGCCACTCGGAGCTGGCTCCGGGTTTGAGTTTAATTTTGGAGTGGATCAGGTAGGCTCCGCGAAGACCCTTGACGAGTTTTTCTGCGGCGATTGGTCCGCCTTCACGGAACGTCTCGAGTTGTCTATCTGAAAGGAGGATGTCACCATCGAGAACCGTTGACCAGGCTGTGGTGGCTGTGAGCGATTCGCGTGGTTCAGCGCGGTCCGTGAGTGCCGAGTTCATGATGTAGATGGCAAGCGGGGTGTGTCCCACCTTCTCTGACCATTTGTAGGCATCCGCGAGCGTGCTCGATTCCGACTGAATGCGGATATTGAGACCGGACGGGAGGAGGTTGCGTACTCCGTCGAGTATTTCGAGGTTGATGGGTTTGCGGGAGATGTTCTCCAGATGGGCGGAGCGGACGAGCCCGAATTTCTCGCAGGAGGTCCAGGAGTAGCGGAAAGCGAGTCCGAGGTTGGAGTTAATCTCCTCGAAAAGGACTTTATTGCCGATTGTGTTCTTGTAGACATTGCGGAGGATCGAGTACTGCCCATCGAGGATTGGATGGAACGGTTGCCAAAGGGTGCTCTTCTTCGACTTGGAGGCTGCGGGGATGCGGATGATCGTGATGGGGCCCGTGATGCCGATGCTGTCGGCGAGCTTGTCCGTGGTGACATAGGGGAAGATCGCTTTTCCGGAATTGACCCGGCCCGAGGTGAGCCCGCCATTGCTCGTAATGAAGAGCCAGAGGTCGGAGTCACTGCTGATGTTCATGAAGAAGGATGGCATCCGGGTGGAATCGGCTATTTTGAAGAAGCGCTCGTTGCCGATGGTGACGAATCCGCTTTGGGGGAGAGCGGTTTTCTTGGTGGAAACATGTTTTTTGATTTTCGCCATGGGATTCTCCTGGTTTAACGTTCGAGGCATGGCATAAACTGATAACTGATAGGAAGTTACTGACTGATAGGAAGTTTGATTCCTGAACTTAATATAATGCGCTAATCTGGAATATGCAACCTACTACAACAAATCAC
>CAYSBP010000192.1:0-6345 GCA_964429255.1 uncultured Planctomycetia bacterium | reverse complement strand
ACTTCTTTACGACCAAGGAGGTGGGCAAGGGAACCGGCCAGGGACTGGCGATCGCGTACTCCGTGATTACTGAGAAGCACGGCGGCACCATCACTTTGGAGAGCGAAATGGGCAAAGGAACGACCTTCATTATTCGCCTGCCGATCGAGTCCGAGTCACCCACGGCCGAGGAGATGCCGCAGTATGAATAGGCACATTCTCTTCGTTGATGACGAGCCCAACGTCCTGGATGGACTGCGGCGCATGCTGCGCGCCGAGCGACACCGATGGGACATGAGCTTCGTCGACGGCGCCGGCGCGGCGCTGGATGTGGTGCGCGCGGTTGGCTGTGACGCTGTCGTGTCGGACGTGGACATGCCGGGCAAGGACGGTTTCTCGCTTCTGGCGGATATCCGCGCGGACGAACAAACCTGTGATGTTCCGGTCATTATCCTGACGGGGCGGAGCGAAAGCGACATCAAACGGCGGGCCCTAGACCTGGGAGCCACGGATCTCCTCAATAAGCCGGTCGACCCGCAAGACCTGATCGCGCGGCTCCAGAGCGTGATCCGTCTGAAGGACTATCAAGACAAACTCAAGGATCATAACACGATTCTCGAACGGAAGGTCGAGGAACGAACGGCCGATCTGGTCGGCTCGCGTCTGGACATCATCTGGCGTCTCGGCAAGGCGGCCGAATACCGCGACGAGGAAACGGGTAACCACGTCGCGAGAGTGGGGTGCTATTGTCGTGTGATCGCCGAGAGACTGGGCGCGGAGCACGAACTCGTGGAGATGCTGTTCCTGACCAGCCCTCTGCATGACATTGGGAAGATCGGTATCCCGGACGCGATTCTCCTGAAACGCGACTCACTCAGCGCGGACGAGTGTGGCGTGATGAAGCGGCACTGCGCCATCGGAGCCGAGATTCTGCGCGAGGACTCCAAAGCAATGAACGCGTTTCTCGCGTGGCTTGGAGAGCGTTCGTGCCGCCACGACGGAAACGGTCAAAACCCCATCCTGAAGATGGCCTCATCCATTGCGCTGACGCATCACGAATGGTGGGATGGAACCGGCTATCCGGCTGGTCTTGTCGGCGAAGAGATTCCGCTGGAATCTCGCGTCGTCGCCCTGGCGGACGTTTACGACGCCCTGTGTTCCGAACGGCCCTACAAACCGGCGTTCCCGGAAGATGAGGCACTGAGCGTTATCCATGATGAAGTTGGCCGACATTTTGATCCGGCGGTCCACGCGGCCTTCGAGGAGTCACTCAAGGAGCTGGGAGCGATCCGAACGGAATTGCGCGATGAAACGCCCTGCCCGGCAGAGATAGGATGTACGCCATGAAACGGATTCTGTTTGTTGACGACGAACCCAACGTGCTCGACGGGCTTCGGCGAATGTTGCGCCCCATGCGGATGGAATGGGAGACGGCCTTCGCACTCGGCGGCGAGGAAGCCCTGGCCACTCTGGCGGAAAAGCGCTTCGACGTGGTGGTCAGCGACATGCGTATGCCGGGCATGGACGGGGCGCAACTCCTGACCGAGGTCAAGCGACGCTATCCCGAGATCGTTCGCATCGTGCTGTCGGGACATTCGGAGAAGGAAACAGTTTTTCGGTCAGTCGGGCCGGCGCACCAGTACATCGCCAAGCCCTGTGACACCAAGCAGCTAAAGAAGATCATAACCCAGGCCTGCGCCCTGCGCGATCTGCTCAGCGAGGACTCGCTCAGAGATCTGGTGTCGCAGATGAGCACGATTCCCAGCCTGCCGCAGGCCTACGCCGATATCTTGGGGGAGCTCCAATCTCCGGACGCATCGATCAAGAGAGTCGGCGAAATCGTGTCGAAAGACGTGGGGATGACCGCCAAGATCCTGCAGCTTGTGAACTCGGCCTTCTTCGGGCTTCGGCATCACGTGTCCAGCCCGTCACAAGCGGCGAGTTTTCTCGGCGTCGACACGCTCAAGTCGCTGGTTCTCTCCGTGCATATCTTCTCGCAGCTCGACGACGTCAAGATTGAGGGGTTCTCTCTAGACAGGCTTTGGAATCACAGTGCGGCGACCGGAGCACTGGCCAAACGCATCGCCGCCGCAGAGGGTTGCGCGGAGCAGCTTTGCGACCACGCGCTCATGGCGGGGCTTCTACACGATGCGGGCAAACTCGTCATCGCCGCCAATCTCCCGGAGCGCTACAGTGGCGTATTGGCCTCCGTCGAGGATGAGGGACTCGAGCTCTGGGAGGCGGAGCGAAAGATCCTCACGAACACCCACGCCGAGGTTGGGGCATATCTGCTGGGGCTCTGGGGGCTGCCCGATCCAATCGTCGAGGCGGTCGCGTTCCACCATAGCCCGAGTAAGTGTCTGGAGGAGAAGTTCGCTCCACTAACCGCGGTCCACGCGGCTAACGCACTGGAACACGAACCGAGCGACGCTGGAGAAGATCCCAACGCCAGCCGACTCGACACCGAGTATCTGGGCCAGCTCGGCCTGGCTGAGCGGCTTCCGGCATGGCGAGACCTCCATGCGGAGATCGCACAAGGAGGGACCGCCCAATGAGCGAGAAGATCCTCTGTGTTGATGATGACTCGAGAATCCTGCAGGCGTTTCAGCGCCAGCTCCGGAAGCAATTCTGCATCGAAATAGCCCCGGGTGGCGCGGAAGGCTTGGAGGCCATCGCCTCAAACGGTCCCTTCGCCGTAATCGTTTCCGACATGCGCATGCCGGGAATGGACGGTATCCAATTCCTCGGCGTGGTCAAGAAGCGGGCTCCCGAAAGTGTCCGCATCATGCTGACCGGCAACGCGGACCAACAGACCGCCGTTGACGCGGTCAACGAAGGAAATATCTTCCGCTTCCTGACCAAACCGTGTCCTCCGGAGATGCTGGCCGGGGCGCTCCACGCGGGCATCAGACAATACCAGCTGGTCACCGCGGAAAAGGAACTCCTGGAGAAGACCCTTCGCGGTAGCATCAAAGTCCTCACCGACGTGCTGTCCCTGGCCAACCCGACAGCGTTCGGTCACGCCTCTCGGGTACGGCGGCTGGTCCAGAAACTCTGCAAGCAGTTGAACGTTGATCAGCCGTGGCAGTGCGAAGTCGCCGCCATGCTTTCGCAGATTGGTTGTGTTACCGTGCCGCCGGACACGCTGAACAAGATGTACCATGGCCAAGCCCTGAAGCCGGAAGAAACGCAGATGCTGGAGGCCCACCCGTCAGTGGGGCGCGATCTCGTGGCGAACATCCCCAGATTGGAGGCTGCTGCTGAGATTATCGCCTATCAACACAAGCGTTTCGACGGTTCCGGGATCCCGGCGGATTCCGTGGCCAGGCACGACATCCCCTTGGGTGCCCGCATCCTCAAGGTCGCGCTTGACTACGACGAGCTCAAATGGGGCGGGGACGCGGATGTGCAAGTCCTGGTCGAGCTACGGCGGCGACCCGACTGGTATGATCCCGAGGTTCTCGCCGCGATTGAAGCGGTCATCGGGTTTGAGATGGCGCCTGAAATCCGCGAGATCGGAGTGAAGGATCTCACGACCCATATGATTTTCGCCGAGGATGTGGTGACCGCCGATGGAACCCTCTTGGTACGCAAGGGGCAGGAGGTGACCTCGTCGTTGTGCCAGAGACTGAGGAACTTCGCGAAAACCAGAAAGATACAAGAACCGATGCGTGTACTAACACAGGCCAAGGCTGGTTCAAGTGCTGTCCAGCACGCGGAGCAGTTGTAAGCAAAATGGAGGTTGTGACATGAGCCACACCGTACTCTTGGTAGACGATGAGCCAAACGTCCTCGAAGGATTGACGCGGGTCCTCCGCAAAGAGTCGTACGAGATCCTGACGGCCAATTCAGCAGAACAAGCGGCTGGGCTGTTGGAGGACAGCAACGTTGACTTGATCGTCTCTGATGAGGAAATGCCAGGTATGTCCGGGACGGAGTTCTTGGCGAGAGTCGCACAAGACTACCCGGACGTCGTTGGAATCGTGCTGACCGGTCACCCCACCCTGCCGGCCGCACTGCGCGCCATCAACGAGGGGAAGGTGTATCAGTTCCTCACCAAGCCGTGCAATGAGATAGACCTCGCGGTCACAATCCGGCGAGCTTTGGAACAGAAGGATCTGAAAGAGAAGAGCCGTGAGCTTCTGGAGGTGACCAAGTGTCAGTCGGCTCTCATTGAAGAGGCCAGAATGCTTCGGCGACTGAGAGACCTTCCCCGCAAGGACAGGTCCGCGCTCATCGCAAAGGAAGGGCACCCCCTCAAGCAGCGCGAGCTGCTTGAGGAGATCGACGACGAAATCCGCAGAGGCAAGGACGTGCTCAGAGACGTGCAAAGCGGCCAGCACGATCTCCACGAGGCATAAGCTTCCGCGACCTCCGGCGCGCTTCGCGAGGACTGACTGAGGACGCGGCACAACCGTTCCGTTCGAGTGCAGCGCAATCCCCTGTTCCCGCACCGAACCGCCCTCCGCCACCGACGCATGCCGGACGGCAAAACGCAGTGCAACGACGCCCAGCGTGGCTGACGCGGCGACCGAACGAAGGCTGGCGATTCGTGGGGGCAGAGGTTGATGCTGCGCGGAGATGCCGCAAGACCGTCGTTCCGATGGCGGGAGCGGCCGAATCGGCGTCTCGGAGTGCCGGGAGGTCAGCCTGATGGGCGCAAACAGGGGCAAGATGGACCGTTCTCGCTTGAATCGAGTGGCTCGACCGGGTGCGGTGTTGGCTTGAAGTTCGATGAACGGGAAATGTCGGCCCACACGCCTTTGTAGTACAGACCTACAGGGTCAAATCGGCCCTGGCGCCCCCGCCAACGTGGTTCGTCTGACCAATCTGCGAAAGTTGGGCTAGGGGTTTCTCGTGGGCACCATGCCCCTCTACCAACTTGTTTCCCGCCAGGGGGGCGATTCGTAAGACGGAGCGACATTTTTTGAGCGGCAATCCCCGGCATCGGTAAGAGCCTGCGAGTAAGCCGCTTACGCCACATCCGACGCCAAACCCCGCCACGGATTCTCAGAAAATCTTGCGGCTCCTGTCACACTCTTACTTCCGCAGGTCGGGCGAGAGTGCCACGGTCATTTTCCGGCTTGGCGGCTGTGAGGCGTCAGAATTTCTCGTTTTCCCTGTAGACGCAACGGGGCGCGCGCGCCCTATAATGCAGTACGGTGTTCATGTTCCGACCTCCGCTTCGTGAAACGGCGGTTGCGGCGATCTTGCCGGGGTCAGACGCTTGGTGTCGCTGCTCCGACGCAGATGCTGCCTGAGGCATGGTTGAGTTGAGTTCGCATGCCCAGGCACACTGCGCGAGCAAGAAAGGAAGGGTGCAGAATGAAGTACAGGAATTGTATTCTGTTCGGAATAATGGCATTACCCCTTGTTGTTGCCAGCCAGTCTTACGCCAGCCCGGTTGACCTGGGAACGGCGGGCAATTTCGTGATCTTGACAGAATCAGGAATCTCAACAACCGCTGGAACAACAGTTCTTGGGGATATGGGCGTTAGTCCAATTGCTGCGACTGCCATCACTGGATTTGGGTTAATAATGGACCCCTCGGGTACATTTTCGACATCCTCTCTGGTGACTGGAAAAGTATATGCAGCCGACTATGCGTCTCCTACTCCAGCCTATCTGACCACGGCCATAAGCGACATGGAAACCGCGTACACCGACGCCGCTGGGCGGGCGCCTGGCGTTACCGAACTGGGCGCAGGAAATATTGGCGGAATGACGATCGCCCCTGACGTCTACAAATGGACTGGCGGGGTCACAATACCAACGGATGTCACCCTTTGGGGCGACGCGGATGATGTCTGGATTTTCCAGATAGCGGGAACTCTCGGTATCAGCTCCGACACGAAGGTCATCCTGGGCGGCGACGCACAGGCCAACAACATCTTCTGGCAGGTCGCCGACCAAGTGACCCTTGGGACGACGTCTCAGTTCAACGGAAATATATTGGGTATGACAGCGATTGTGATGGAGACCGGAGCAACGCTGGATGGCAGGGCGCTGGCCCAGACCGCAGCCACGCTAGACAGTGTTTCTGTCGTCCCGGAACCTGGCACTGTTGGGCTGTTGGCCCTGGGCGGGCTGGCACTGATCCGCCGTCGTCGCATGGCCTGATACTGGACTTCCCAACATGACACACTCAACGGGCGGCCCTCGCGGCCGCCCGTTTCGCGCGCGGGCAGAACCGGCAGCCGCCTACGCCACGTCCACAACCTGCCCCCTGTACCATGTGAACGAGATGGTTTCCACTCGGGGTGCGCTCGGGTCCCGGCGAGGCCAGATCGTGCCCGGCTCGCCGCGAACTCTAGTCACGGCAGGCTTGGGTATGCCGCATTACTCTGACGGGCGGGGACGCCCGCC
>CAYSBP010000191.1:0-6362 GCA_964429255.1 uncultured Planctomycetia bacterium | reverse complement strand
CCATGTCCCTCTTCCGCCCCAACGTCGATGCGATGGCACCGTATGTTCCCGGCGAGCAGCCCGCGCCGGGCTCGAAGGTCATCAAGCTGAACACCAACGAGAACCCGTACCCGCCCAGCCCCAACGTGGCCGAGGCCATCCGCGCGGAACTCGACGCGGGCTCCGCGCCCGGCGAGCGCCTGCGGCTGTACAGTGACCCCAAGGCCGGAGCGCTGCGACAGGCGGCTTCCGAGAACACCGGATTTCCGGTCGACCAGATCCTGCATGGCAACGGCTCCGACGAACTGCTGGCCATGCTCATGCGCGCCTTCGTCGGCGAAGGCGAGACGATCGCCTACCCCTACCCTACCTACGTGCTCTACGAGACGCTGGCGCACCAGCAGGCGGCCAAGATCCGGATGCTCGACTTCCCGAAGAACTTTGCGCTGCCGCGGGACCTCTTCGGTTGCGCCGCAAAAATCGTCTTCGTCGCCAGCCCCAACTCACCCTCAGGGACGCAGTACGACGTGGAGGAGCTCCGCCGCCTCGCGCGCAGTCTCAAGAACGGACTGCTGGTGATCGACGAAGCGTACGTCGAATTTGCCGCGCAGAACGCGCTGTGCCTGGCCAAGGAAGAGCCGAACGTCGTCGTCCTGCGGACCTTCTCGAAGAGCCACAGCCTTGCCGGCATGCGTTTGGGTCTGCTGTACGGTTCGTGCGAGATCGTCTCCGGGTTGTGGAAGGTGAAGGACAGCTACAACCTGGACCGTCTGGCGATCGTCGCCGGCGCCGCGTCCCTGCGCGATCCGCGGTGGACGAGGGTCAACTGCGCCAAGGTCGTGGCGACGCGCGAACGAACCGCGATGGCGCTGACCGCGATGGGTCTGGACGTACTGCCCAGCCAGTCGAACTTTATCTTTGCGCGGACGACCTCGGCCAAGCGCGCCGAAGGCGCCTATCGTTTCCTCAAGGAACACGGCCTCTTGATACGATACTTCCCCTTAAGGTTGCTCGACGACGGGTTGCGCGTCTCCATCGGCACTGATGCCGAGATGGATGTGCTGCTCAAAACACTGAAAGAGTATCTCGCGAATGGCTAAGCGCAGGACGACCGGCCGGCGAAGCGCCGAAGTGGCGCGCAAGACGCGCGAAACCGAAATCCGCGCCAGCGTGAACCTGGACGGCGGTGGCAAGGCCGAGGTCGCTTCGGGCGTCGGTTTCTTTGACCACATGCTGGAAGCGCTGGCCAAGCACAGCGCGCTGGACGTGAAACTCACCTGCCGCGGCGACACGCACATCGACGATCACCACACCGTGGAAGACATCGGCATTGTGCTGGGCCAGGCGGTGGCGCAGGCCCTGGGAGACAAGGCCGGCATCCGGCGCTACGGCTTCGGCAGCGTCCCCCTGGACGAAGCACTGGCGCAGGCGACGATCGACCTTTCGGGCCGCGCGCAATTCGCTTTCAGCGGCCGCGAGCATCTTCGCGGAGGCAAGATCGGCACGTTTGATGTCGAGTTGATCGAGGATTTCCTCGCCGCGTTCGCTCAGAGCGCCGGCGCGACGCTGCACGTCGAAGTCCGTTCCGGCCGAAACGCCCACCACATCGTCGAAGCGACCGTCAAAGCCGTCGCCCGCGCCCTGCGCCAGGCCGTCGAACGCGACGACCGCATCACCGGCGTCCCGAGCACCAAAGGCGTCCTCTAACGGCGTTCACCGCAGCGGCGGGTGGACTGGAAAGAACGTTGCGGTCCGTTAGGTTGGCAAACCGTTACGGCACTCGTCAGGAAGACGCCCGAGCGCCGCCACCACACCGCACCGTGAGGGGACCATGACCCGCATCACCGGCCTGTCGGGCTTACGCCCCAATCCGTCCGCCATCAGCGGATTTACCGTTCCGCCCTACGACGTAATCAAGGCCGGTTCAACGCTGGAATCGACGCTGAAGGCGAACGCCAACAGCCTCTGGCACATTACGCTCGGCAGCGACCCGATGTCAGCACTGACGCGGCTGAAACGCGAAATCCTGATCGAAGATGCCGAGCCGTCTTTCTACGTCTATGAACAGTGCTGGACGGTGGCCGGCACAGCTCACCGCCGTCTGGGCGTGTTCGCCGCCGTGGCGGTTAGCGAATACCGCACCGGCCAGGTCATCCGTCACGAGAAGACCTTTGACGACAAGGTGCGTGGTCGCCTGGCCCTGACCCAACAGACCGGGCTGACACTGGAGCCGGTCTTTCTGCTCACCCGCTCCTCCATTACGCCGGTGCTCGAGGAAGCGTTGAAGACGCTACCGGCGCTCTATGCGTTCGTTTCAGACTTTGCCGGCGAATCCGAGCTGCACAACATCCGCAACCGCTTCGTGCGCGTTCCCCTGACGCATGCGCTGGGCGGCCAGCTGACGGCATGGGTGGGCGCCCACCCGCTCTACATCGCCGACGGTCACCACCGGTACCATGCGGCGCTGCTGGGTGGCCAGACGCACTGCATGGCCTACCTCGTCGAGCGCGCGCATATTCAGGCCTACAACCGCGTCATCAACGGGGTTGTGCCGTTCAGCTCGATCAAGGACCGTCTGGCGTTGAAACCGGCGCCGCGCTTCGCCACGCCAGCCAAACACGAGTTCTGCATTTACACCAGGGGCGGAGCGTTCACGCTGGCCGCCCGGCAGGTGCCCACCGACGTCGTCGGCCGGTTGGACTGTTCCATCCTGGAGCGCGAGCTGTATCCGATGCTCGGCCTCAACCACGAGATGATCAAGGACGCGAAGCACTTCGATTACTACCCGGAGCAGGATCTGGCCGGGATGCAGGCGTGCGTCGATCGTGGAACTTACGATCTGGCGGTGGCGCTTGCGCCGGTTTCCATCGACGAACTGGTCGCTGTAGCTGATGCCGGACTCGCCGACGGCGGCAAGACGGTCATGCCCGAAAAGAGCACCTTCTTTGCTCCGAAGATCCTCTCGGGGGTCATGCTCTACCGGCACGCGTACACCGCCGGGGCTGGCGACAAGATCTGAATGGGCGGATGTGGAAGGGACCAGCTAGCCTGGATGATTCACGCTCAGAGGGATGGCCGTTGCAGACTGCCGGCGGGGCTTCTCCATACGATGGGCGGCACAACTCGTTTCCATGGAAAACCATGAGTCTACGCATACTACAACTGAACAGCGCGCGGTTGTACATCGGTGAAGCCGCACACACGTTGAATCTGACCGAGGCACTTCGGCAGGAGGGACACCGTGTGTGGCTGGGTTTGCGCAGCGGCTACTTGACCATTGACGTGGCCCGGCGCCGGAACCTCGAGCCGCTCGGATTCAAGATGCCCAAACGCTGGTGGCTTCCGTCCGAACTGCCCGACATGCGGGACATGGCGAAGCTGGTGCGCGAGGAGGGCATCCAGGTGGTGCATGTCCACCGGGGACGGGAGCACTGGCAGGCCACGTTGGCCGCGCAGCTCTTCCGACTCGGTGTGCCCATCGTCCGCACGCGGCACGTCGTCACGCCGTTGAAGAAGCACTTGGCCAACCGTTGGCTGGCGGGGCGGACCGCAAAGCTGATCGTCGTCTCACGGGCCGTTGAGGCCGACGTGCGCTCCACGCGTTTGTATCGCGATCAGGAGGTGGTGTTCATCCCGGGCGGTGTAGACCTGGAACTGTTTCGTGTTAAAGGATGCCGGCGTGAGGTCCGGGCAAAGGTGGGCTTGGCCGAAGATGCGCTCGTCGCAATCTGCGTTGCGCGTTTCGCCAAGGTGAAGGCCCATCGCGTCCTGCTGGAATCGTGGGCGTCGGTGCGGCGCCAGGTGCCCGGGGCGATACTGTTGTTGGTCGGCGACGGTCTTCTGCGTGCGGAATCAGAGGCGTTGGCGGGACGATTGGGCCTGACGGGCAACGACGTGCGGTTTCTCGGGTGGCAAACCAGTGAAGAGCTACCTGGACTGCTGGAGGCCGCGGACGTTGGCGTATTGACCTCGGTCGGCTCGGAGGGTTTCTCCAGGGCAGTGTTGGAGTACCTTTCCCTGCAATTGCCGGTGGTGGCCACGCGGGTGGGTGCGGTGCCCGACTTGGTGACGGACGGCGTATCGGGGCGGTTGGTTGAGCCGGAGGATGTCGTCGGTCTGGCCCGGGCGCTGACCGAGGCGCTTCAGTTGCCGCCTGAGCGTCGGGGGGAGATGGGTCGGGCGGGTCGGGCCAAGGCCGAGGGCGAACATGGGTATCGCGCCTGGGCCCGAGCCCATGTGCGTTTGTATGAAGACGTGCTGAAGAATCGAAGGACGAACTGAGAGAAGGCATCGATGCATCGAGCATCCACACAGGACCCGCGCCCTTCACAGCAGGTGAAGTGGCACCTGGAACAGAAGGGGCGTTACCATGTTCAATGTCTGCCGCCCTACAAGCGGTTCCGCGGCGACGAGGTGCCCTGGGATCGTGCGGGGGAACTGAGCGAGACCACCGAACTCATCGTCAAGAGCTCGCGCAGCCGAAAAGTGGTCAAGCTTGCGGCCGGCCAGTATGGCACGCCGCTCGATCTGTTTGTGAAGCGCTACAACTTCAAGACGTGGTACGGTCCTTACCTTCGCATGGCACGCCCGTCCCGCGCTCGCGAGGAATTCGAGTTGGGTTGGGCGCTGATGGATGCGGGCATTCGTACGCCCCGTCCCGTCTGGTTGGCAGAGGAACTGGGCACGCCTTCTCGATTCAGCATCCTGGCGACCGAAGCGATTCCCCTTGCGGAAAACATTCTCCAGCGCTGGGTCCGCCTGACCGAGGAGTCCGACCGGATGGACCTGGCCCGCGCGGTGGGACAGTTCCTATTTCTACTCCACGAACGAGGATTCTATCACGACGACTGCAAGGCGGCACATTTCCTGGTCCTCCCGGAGTCGCCTTCGACCCCTAAGGAGTTCTTCGTAATCGATCTGCTGGGCTGCAGGCTACAGGGGCGACTGACGCAGATGCAGCGGGCGAAGAATCTTTTCCAGGTGATGCGGCACTTCCATTCCCCCAGGGGATTCATCGGGTTCGGGCCCGAGCACCGCGAACTTCTGCTCACGGCGTACGGCGGTTCGCGCCAGGATGCGGAGAAATGGTCGCGCTGGGTGGATCGCATCGGGCGGCTGAAGGGGAAGAAGTATTGAGAAGGTCAGAGGAGGGGGCGGGCGACTGCGTTAGCCGAGGCGTTCTGGTTACGCCACGTCCTGGCCGTTCTCGAGCACGTGCCAGTACGATTCAAGCTGTTCGAGGATGATGCCGGTTCCGCGGACGACGGCGGTCAGCGGCTCGTCGGTGCGTCGTACCGGCAGACCCGTCTCGCGCGCCAACAGGCGATCCAGGCCGCGAAGCATCGAACCGCCACCGGCCAGCGTGATGCCGCTTTCCACCAGGTCGGAGCAGAGTTCCGGACAGGTCTGCTCGAGTGTGTGGATGAGCGTCTTCAGGATCTCGTCGAGCGGTTCGCGAAGCGCCTCGCGGACCTCTTCGCTGCACACCATGACCGTACGGGGCAGTCCCTTGAGTGTGTCTCGACCGCGAACCTCGCGCTCCAGTTCCTCTTCCAGCGGGTAAGCGCTGCCGATTTCCATCTTGATCCGTTCGGCGGTCTGTTCGCCGACCTCGAGGTTGTAGACCTGCTTGAGGTAGCGGATGATCGAATCGTTCATCACGTCGCCGGCGATGCGCAGGCTGCTGGAAACGACGATGTCGTTAAGCGAGAGCACCGCAATCTCGGTCGTACCGCCGCCGATGTCCATGATCAGGGAACCGCGGGGTTCGCTGACGGGCAGGCCGGCGCCGATCGCCGCGGCCATAGGCTCCTTGATCAGCCGCACTTCGCGCGCCCCGACACGCTCGGCCGAGTTGATCACGGCGCGTTTTTCAACCGTGGTGATTCCGGAAGGCACAGCCACCAGTACGCGCGGGTGGATGAACCGCGCCCGACCGTGCGCCTTGCGAATGAAGTACCCCAGCATCGCCTCGGTGATCTCGAAGTCCGCAATCACGCCGCAGCGCAAGGGTCGAATGGCTTGGATCGATGGCGGAGATTTGCCCAGCATTCGCCAGGCGCGTTCGCCGATGGCCGTGCCGTCCTCGGCGATCCGGTTCGTACCGCGCAAGACGGCGACCACGGACGGTTCGGAGATGATAATGCCCTCTCCGCGCGCGCAGACCAGCGTGTTGGCGGTTCCGAGATCGATGCCCAGGTCTTTTGAAAATAGTCCGAACACGTTATCCAAAATCATGTGATGCCTTTGGTTCCCCCTGTCCGGCCCATTGCCGAACCGCGAGGATACGAATGGAAGTGTATCGTCAACCGGCGCTTTCACCGGGATAAAAAAACACGTCAAATCACGGAGGACCGGACGCGTGGGATGACCTGGCATTTCCG
>CAYSBP010000190.1:0-6384 GCA_964429255.1 uncultured Planctomycetia bacterium | reverse complement strand
CACCGTCAGACCGTCCTTCGTCTCGAACCAGATGGCCTGGTCATCCGCGATCGGATCGGGCCGCGTGAAGGCGGCATCGAGGTAGAACGGACCGCCGACATCCTCGAAGTCCGTCTTGCGCGGTACGGGACCGGTAACCCAGAGGCCTTCCGCCACCTGCGTCGGCTTCGTCGTCCAGATCAGTTCACGGGTCTTCGTGCGCAGCGCTTCGGCAACGGCGGGCGGCAGGCCGATCGATTCCTCGGGCGGCTTGTGCCATTTGGACCAGCGCGCCTGCAAAACATCGGGGTGCAGGTAGACGGCCGGTCGTGCGCCGGCTTGGAAGAGCGGCAGCAGCCCGCCCGTGTGATCCCAATGGCCGTGCGAGAGGATCACCGTATCGACTTTCGCCAGCGGTAACCCAAGCGTCTCCGCGTTGGCCTTCAGCGTGATCCCCTGGCCGGTGTCCATCAGGATCTTTTGCCCCGCCCAGTCGATACAGAAGGACAAGCCGTGCTCGGTGGCCAGATCCGGCCGAGTTGACGTGTTCTCCACAAGGACGGTGATCATGATTTCCCTTCGGCGGACGGTTGCAGCACATGAATGGCGTCGGAGGCCACCGTGGCCAGCAACGAACCGGACGTGGGCGACCCCAGTTCCGCGTAATCGTGCGGCGACACGTGCGCCAGTAGCGGAACCGCCCCATTCAGTTCGATGCGTACGTACGCGCCGCGGTCCACCGCCCGAATGACCTGCACCGGGATGGCCGCAACGGGCGGACCGTCCGGCGAAGGCATCGTCCGTGTCAGCCGCACATTTTCAGGGCGCACCACGAAGACGATGTCTCCTCGATGCTGCGTCAACGCCAGGAACTCCTGTCCTTGGGCGACCACTCGCAACGTTCCGCCGGGGCCCGGGCCTATGACGTGCCCCCGCAGGATGTTCTCGCAGCGCATGAAGCGGGCCACGAATTCGTTGGCCGGCCGGCGCAGGAGATCCTGGAGCGGGCCGATCTGTTGGAACCGGCCTTCATTCATGATCCCGCCACGGTCGGCTACCGAGAAGGCCTCCTCAAGGTTGTGGCTGACATGAACGATGGTGATCTTAAGGCGTTGCTGAAGCGCGCGAAGTTCCCCGCACACTCTCTCGCGCGTGCTTTCGTCCAAGGCGCTGACGGGTTCGTCCAGGAGCAGCACGCGCGGTTCGATGGCGAGCGCCCGCGCGAGTGCGACCCGCTGGCGCTCGCCACCACTCAAGCCGGGGATGATGCGGCGCAGGAGATGGCCGATGCCGAGCGTCTCGGCCGCTGCCTTGATCCGTTCGGCCATCCGCTTGGCCTCAAGCCCGCGTTCGCGAAGCCCGAAGGCGATGTTCTGTTCGACCGAGAGATGCGGAAAGAGTGCGTAGTCCTGCGGGACGTAACCGATGTTCCGTTTGCGGGGCGGCCAATCTGTCATCTCGGTACCGTCGATGAGAATCCGCCCCCCGTGTACGCGATTCAATCCGCACAGGCATTCCAAAAACACACTCTTGCCTGACCCTGGAGGGCCCAACAGGACGAAATACTCGCCATCGGCCACTTCCAGAGACGCGTCACTGAGTCGGAACGAGCCGACCGCGTAGTTCAGGTCTTCGGTGCGGATCACAGTTTCACCAGGGCGCTACCGCCCACCAGTCGCACGGTGACCAGGGCGACGAAGGCCACCAGGATCAGCACCAGGGCCAGCGCCAGGGCCACTTCGAGATTGCCCACGGACTGTTCGAGGAAAATGCTGGTGCTGAGCACTTCCGTCTTCCCGCGGAAAGAGCCCACGAAGATCATCAACGGGCCGAAGATGCCGAACGCGCGCGCCCACGCCAGAATGCCGCCGGCCACGACGCCTCCGCGCGCCAAAGGCAGGGAAACGCGCAGGAAACCGGTCCACGCCGTGCAGCCGAGCGTCAGGGCGACGTTTTCGAGCCGGCGATCCACCTCGTCGAAGGCCGACTTGACCGAACGTATCGCGAAGCTGGCCGAGACGACGAACTGGCACAATACAATCCCCTTGGGCTGAAAGACAAACGCCAGTCCCAGATCGTTTTCGATCCAACGCCCCACGGCGGATTGCGTAAAGAAGACCAGTAGCGTCATGCCGGCCACCAGCGGAGGAAAGACGATCGGAATATCGACGATCGTGTCGGCCAGCAACCGTCCCGGGAAAGGATACCGGCTAAGCGCATAGCCCATGGGAATGGCGAAGACCATGGCGATCGCCGTGGAAATCACGCTGGTGACGATGCTGAGCTGCAGCGCATGAGCGATGTATTGCGACGAGGCCACCTTCAGCACCGCGGCCTTGTTGACGTAAAACGCGTCGGCGATGACGAGGAAGATGGCAAAGGCCACAAAGGCCGCCACAAAGAGGAACGTCCCCGTCGAAAAAAGCCGCCCGGACCAGCCGCGATTTCCCGTGTCGATCGAAAGAGCCGCGCAAAAAACGTAGAGCGGAAACGAAACCCACATCGCCACGGTGAAGAACGTGGCCGTGCCCTTCCATTCGGCCACGTGGGCCAGCACACCCGCAAGCGCCGAGACGATGAAGAGGGTCAGCAGGCCGAAGGCCGCCCCGACCAGCAAAGGTCGCCAGTCACGTCGAGATGGCGGAGCGGCGTGCTGTTGCATGATCGGTTCGCTCATTCCGGCATATCCACCTGGTATTGGTGCTTCTTGAAGATTGCGCGGCCGCGCTCGGAACGCATGAAGGCCACGAACTCCGCGGCGTTCTCCTTGTTCTTCGAAAACGTCAGGATTCCGGCGTCCACCGTCGAGATGACGTTCGCATCCTTCGGGATGCGCACCGCGTCGCCGTGTTCGGCGTAATACAGGGCTACCGCGTCCCAGACGATGACCGCATCCAAGCTGCCGGCCTGAATGTGCAGCCCCAATTCGTTGACGGTCACGGATTGGAATTTGAGGTTCTTCTCGATATCGGCCCAGGGAATCTTGTTCTTCTCGAAGATCTTCCTGCTCGTTCGCCCGATGGCGCACGCCTTTTCGTCTCCCAGGCCCAGCTTGAGGTCCGGTTTGACGAGGTCCGCAAGCGCTTTGATGCCCTTCGGATTGCCTTTACGGACGAGAATGGTGGGGACGAAGTAACAGACGGGTTCCTGGGACGAAATCATCCCGGCCTGCGCGGCCTGATCGACGTATTGCTTGTCGCCGGGCATGTACACGTCGCCCCGTTGCGACAATTTGATTTTACTGATCAGCACCTCGCTACCGGCGTAATCGGCGACCACGTTTGTGTTGTGCTCTTTGCCAAAGATCTCGGCCAATTCCGCCACAGGCGGCCGGATACCGGCGCCGACGTAGATCAGCAACTCCGGTTGCTCCGTCGGTCGCTGGTTTCCGTCTGGTTGGCTGCAACCGGTGAGCAGTCCGGTGAGCAGCGCCAGCATACTTCCCAATCCGATTCGCATGGTCTTCAATCCTCCCTACTAGCAGTCAATGCGGCACGTAGCACAATCCTCCGGATTGTGGCCCGCAAGCCAGAGGCATGCGGCACGACTACTTCACGTACCCGTTCTCAACGAAGATCCGCGGTCCGTTCTCCCGGACAAATGTGAGGAATTTCTTTGCAGCCTCCGGTTGCTTCGAATAACTCAACCCGATGACATGGACCTTGATCTCCGTATCGTATTCGTAGGGCGTCACGACGACCTCGAGGTACTCCTTGAACGTGTTCGCCACGCCGTTCCACATGATCACCGCGTCCACGGCCTGGGTCTTGAGGAAGTTCCCGAGGTTACTGTGGCCTTTAGTAAGGCGGGTGTCCACATTCTTCATGACCGCGTCGTAGATGCCCTTCTTCTTTAGAAGGGCTTCGACCATCTCGCCGGAGGTCGAATACCGTGGATCGCTGAGGGCCACCTTCAACCCAGGCTTTGCCAGGTCGTCGATACTCTTGAGGCCTTTGGGATTCCCCTTCTGGACGGCCAGCACCGGCGCCACGAAACCGACCTCCACGTGATCGGCGTAGGAGCCCGCCTTCTTCGTGTCCTCCATGTACGGATCGTGCGTGATGAAGATGTCGCCCTTCAGTTTGTCCTTCACATGGGGCAGCAGATCCTCACTGCCGCCGGTGGTGTAGGTGATCTTGATGCCCGTGGCCTTGCCGAACTCCGCGATCAACTGCTCGGTGGGCGGCAGGAAGGAACTCCCGGCCAGGATGATCAGTTCATCCGCGGCGGAGGGTGCCGGGGCCTGCGGCTTCGGCGTTGCGGAAGGCTGCGGACGCTCTTTCAGCCCGCATCCGGCAAGAAGCAAGATCGACAGCAACAATGCCGCTCCGGCGTGTCGCGTATGCATGACGGGTTCCTTTCAACGCATCCCAAAGGGTGGACCTGATCCGGATAGAGCATACCGCGTCGCGGATGTGCCGGTCAACCATCGCCACGGCCGCCACGGATACGCACACAGAACCCAGGTTTCAGGGCCATGGGCTTTGGGATTGCGTATCCATGGCACCAACAGGGCACCAGCCTACAGCAGTTTCTTCGATCCCGCGTAAACGTCCTCGATGCGTACCGCCGCGGCCGCGTGGCCCGGATGCTGCTTCGGATTCCACTTCTTCATGTCGTCGAAGACCGGTCCATCCCGGTGGTATTCGACGGGGCCCTTCACCTGATAGGCCTTCTTCTCCTTCGTGATGAAGAGAAGGGTGGCCTTGCTTCCGGCCAGGATGTTCGCACGCGTTTTTTCAAAGTAGTTGTCCGCGACCACCAACCGGTCGTCTCCAAACCGGCCGATACAGGTAGCGTAGATGGCGTTGGGCATGCCGCTCTTGTCCACCGTAGTCAGAATCACCGGACCCTCATGGTGTTCCCATGCTGCGTTGACTTCATCGGGTAATCGTGCCATGCGTCTTCTCCTCCGCTCTGGGTTCCGCTTCCGGATGGCGCCGGCCGCCATAGAAGCGCGTGTTGCCCGCGGATCGCTCTTCGATCCAGCCTTGGGCATTCAGTTCCTCGATGTACTTGATGACCTCGTTGCGATGCAAGCGCAATCCGCTCGCGATGTCCTCGATCGAGCAGGGGCGCCGCTGGATCATCTCCAGCACGTTGTCGCGTCCGGCCTTGAAGTCGCTCTGCGCATGCACGCCGCGATAGTCGGCAATCACCTCGGCCGGCGGATCGAACCGTTCCGCCACGCGGGCCAAATCCTCCGGGCTTACCTTAAGCGCATATCCCTCGGCCGTAGGTCGGGTCGCCGTGTTCAGTTGAACCCGGTCGGGTTGGATCCAGCGGACACATCGGGCAAGCGACTCGATTTCGCTTTCGGCGGCCAGATGGTCGTTCAGCAAAAACACTTCCAGCCAGTACGCGTTCTTGAACTCCTTGCGAAGGGAGATCAGCCCGCCCAGCATCTGCGCGAACGAGATGGATTCGTGCGGGCGGTTGACCGTTTCGAACATACGGACATTGCCGGCATCCAGCGAAGGAAGCACCAACTGGGCGTCCATCAACTGCGCACGGACCTCTTCCATCCACAGTAACGAGCCGTTGGTGAGCACGGCGACGGGAATGGGCGTAATAGACCGGATGCGGGCGATCAGTTCGCCGAGGCGCGAGTAAAGGGTGGGCTCGCCCGAACCGCTCAATGTGATGTAGTCGGGTTTAGTGGAAAGCTTATCCTTCAACTCAGCCAGCACTTCGTCCATCGGAACCCACTCGCGCCGCTCGACGATCTTGCAGGTCGTGCGGCCCAGTTGACAGTAGATGCAGTCATACGTGCAGGTTTTGAAGGGGACCAGATCGACGCCCAGCGAGCGTCCCAACCGGCGCGAGGGTACGGGGCCAAAGATGTGGCTCATGCGGTCAGAGGATCCTTTCCGCGCCCGAATAGACCTCCTGGACGCACAGCGCGACCGCCGCGTGACCGGGATGCTTGGGCAGATTGGCCGCCTTCATCTGGGCGAAGATCGGACCCGACGTGTGACACTCGAAGGTGCCTTTGATCTGGAACGATTGGCGCTCCTTCGTCAGGAAAAGCAACGCCCCTTTTCCGGTGGCCTTGAGATTCTTCCGTGTCTTGTCAAAGTAATTGTCGGCAATGACGAAACGGGCGTTGCTGAAAATACTCACCGAAGCGACATAGACAATGTTGGGCATGCCTTCCAGACTGACGGTAGCCAGGATGGCCGGACCGTCACGGTTCGCCCATGCTTGCTGAACGCGTTCGGGTAGAGAAGTCATCGGTTGCTCCTCAATTCAGTCCTTTGAAAACAACAGCGGAAACACGATGTCGCTCGTGCAACAGGGCACCCATACGGCCAGGAACAGGAAAAACGTAACCGGCAGGACAACCCACCAGTCGACGTCCGAACCGAGCGCCATGGTCATGTGGAAGAGCGAGGCCCACGTGCT
>CAYSBP010000189.1:0-6405 GCA_964429255.1 uncultured Planctomycetia bacterium | reverse complement strand
GATCGGGATGTGGCACGCGTAGCCGGGGTTGTGCTTTCCCGTGCCTGCGTGGATGGTGGCTGCGGTCTTCTCCTGGTAGAGGTTCAGCAGCGCGGCATACGGATGAGCGAGCCGTTCACCCTTGTACGCCTTCTCGTAATCCTCGAATCGTCCACCGCGGTTGAGCACATAGACCACCTTGGGCCACATCTTTTCGCCAACGAGGGTCTTCCATCGATCCGCGTCGAAGATGGTCTTGGGCAAGTGGCGGCGCGCCTTCAGGAAGACTTCAATCTCCTTGGCGTCCGCATCGGGCACGTTCTGCGAGCCGTCGGGCTTTTCCCCGAAGGCCAGGTTGGCCACACCGCGGATGAACAGGTCGTCGGGGTGCTTGAGCGGCAGTGTAGCGCTGAAGCCCTTATCTCCGAATCCGGGCAAAGCCAGTTTCTCCGCAATGCCCAGCAGCATGGCTTCAAGACTCATCGGCATCTTCTGTCCGAAGACCGTGCACTCCTCGGGAACCGGCGCGATCACCGGTTGGCGCACCGGCTGGACCTTGTTGGTGACGTTGGGGTGACTGCCCTGGAACTCCCAGCGTTCCAGGAACGAAAGATCCGGGAAGATGTAATCGGCGTACATCGAGCTCGTGCCGATCAGGATGTCGTTGGCGATGAATAGCGGGACCTTCTTCGTATCGCAGAGGACCTCGATGTTGGTATGCCCCGCCGGCAAGGCATAGGTCGGCGCACCCATGTAAAGGAAGAGTGCCTTCACCGGGTACGGATACGCTTCACCGATCGAGGGGATGATCTCCTCATAGATGTCGCTGGAAAGTGGATACCAGTTGCGTTTGGCCGGGTAGCCCGCGAAGAGCGTGGTCTTCTCGTAATCGAGGCCATGTCGGATGGAACTGATGCCGAAGGCACTGGTCTTGCCGGGATGAGCTCCAAGGTCGAAGAGCTTGCCCTTTCCTTTGGTGTCGTAGGTGGTGGCCTTGGCCAAACCGCCTTTGGCGTCGAAGTTGCCCAGCAGCATGTTGACGCTCATCCAGGCGAGGATGTTGTAGAACCCATTCGTGTGCTGCGCCGGTCCGCGGTGCACGTCGACAGCGACCCGTTTGCCGTGACTGGTGAGTTCGCGGGCGACATCCACCAGGTCCTTTTCCTTCACGCCGCCCATCGCCGCCCATTCCGCCACGGTATGTTCACAGGCCGACTCGTAGAGGATGGTGAAGCCGCTCTTTACGGCCGTGCCGTCAGGAAGTTTGGTGTCCACTGCCAGATCGCCCGTGACGGCGGTCTTGTCGTCATTCGGATCCACCGCCACCGGTTGGCCGTTGGACATGACGACCATGAACTTCTCGTCGTATTCCTTCTCTTCCTTGCTGGAAGGATCGACGAACTTGCGCTTCTCAGCGGGTTTCAGCGGCTGACCGTCGATCTTGACATCAGCGGCGCGGACCAGCTTGCCGGGTTTTCCATCTTTGACCGCGACCAGCCACGTGGTGTTGCTCCAGCTGTTTTCGCCCGCGGCGATGGCGGCCGCCTTGTTCGCACAGCCCAGGAACCTCGCGTCGTAGCGTTTCTGCTCGATGATCCAGCGTATCACGCCCATGGCCAGCGCCGCATCGGTACCGGGCTTGAGCGGCAGCCACTTCCAGGCCTTGCTGGCCAGTTTGCTGAAGCGGGGATCGACCACCGCGATGCGCGTTCGGCCGGAAGCCAGGTTGGCCGTGAGACGCACGGTCCGGTTGGGCGGACCGTAGTTGGCCTCGAAGAGATTGGCGCCGACGAAGAGGATGAATTCAGCATTTTCCGTATCGGCCTGCCAGTAGAACTTCTTCCCTCCTGCGAACTTGCCACCGATGTACTGCTCGCTGATCGCCTTGCAGGTAAAGTAAAGCGATCCCTGACAGACCGTCGTGTGGCCGTGCGCATTGGTGGTGCCCAGCGCCGTGGCAAAACGCTTGTAGAAGTCGCCCCGACCGTCTTTGAGCCGGCCCCAGGATACGACGATCTGGTTGTTCTTCGGGCCAAAATCCGGGTGTTCCGGGTCGATCAGCTTGTCCAAGTTCGCGGCGTGCTTGGTCTTGAAGGCCTGGACCAGCGCCTTCTTCTTTTCCTTGTCCTTCTCGTCCCAGATGGCCTTCACGTCGGCGGCCATTTCCTTGGAGACCTTGGGGTCGGTCAGCGCCACCAGGGAGCGCAGGCCTTCCACGTTGCGCGTCTCTTCGCCGGCAACGTTCTTGAAGAGCGCGCCACCCTCGCAGATCTCCTTCACCGCCTGCTCGAAGGAGATGGCGGTCCATTGGCTCGCGCCGCGCGGTCCAGCCCGCTTGAGCACTTTCCGGATACGGTAGGGATCATAGGCCGTCTGCAGGCCGCCGTGACCCTTCGGACAGATCGCGCCGTCCACCTTGGCTGCCGTGTCCACGCCGGTGGCATACGGGAGGTGGGGATTGAGCGTCATCGGATTGTAGGGGCTGCCGTCGATCTTGGTCAGCACCCCATCCTGCATCCGGCACTTCAGGCCGCAGCCCGTGTTGCACTGCAGGCAGGAGGTGTAGATCAGGTTCTCCGCCTCGGCGATGGTGTATTTCGCGTCGGGCCGGCTGCTGTTCAGGACCGCGCAGTTCGAAGCATCCGCCGCGTGCGCTTCGCCGCCCATCAGGCGGGCCAGGAAGCCGGCGCCGAGCAGCGCGCCGCCCGCGGTCAGAAAATTGCGACGCTGGTTTTCCGCGTTCTCTTCTTTTCGTTCGCTCATGGCTGCCTTACGCCTTTCCCTGTCTGGCCGAGACGAAACACTCGACCTTCTTGCCCACGAAGAAGACCGCCATCCCGACCGCCAGCATGAAGAAGCCCACCAGATACTCCATCGGCGTTGCGTGGTAGATGTAGGTCAACCGCTCGTGCGAGAAGGCTTCCTGCAAGCCCTGGATCTCGCCAACGGCCTGTCCAGGAATGAGCACATTCAGACGCGCGCTCACGAAGCAGATCGCCACCAGCACCGCGCCCGCAAACCAGGCCTTGCGCGACGATGCCGCCAGCAGGGCCAGCGGAATCGCTCCGCCCAGCAGCAGATGCACGATCCAGAACATCCACCAGTATTCTCCGTACAGCAGGAACTCGATCGCCGGCGCGTGCGTCTGCGGGTTCCAGAGCCCGATGGAGAACTCGGCGAACTCAAAGACGAAGTAGACGGCCAGCCCGATCATGGTGGCCGCGCGGAGACGGCGCAGCGCGCCGTCGTACTCGCCTTCAGCCTCGCCCTGCTGTTCCCCGTGGCTGCCCGGCCCGAGGAGCGCGCGCAGCGCCAGCAGCGTGGCCGCGCCGGCCGTCAGCGCCGAGGCCAGGAAGAGCATGGGCAGCAGCGGGCTGTGCCAGAACGGCTTGGTATCCACCACGCCGAAGAACGCACCGCTCTGACTGGGGAAGAGCACGGAGAAGAACGCGCCCAGGCACAGCAGCGGCTTGAACCAGCCTGAATCCTTCTTGAAGGACAGGAACCACGTAAGGGCGGCGATGATGATGAAGGCGTTGTACATCCACGCGTTGAAGGCCATCATGCTGCTGAAGTGCGGCGACAGGAAGATCTGCGCGGAACGCTCCATATGGCCCAGATCGAACCAGACGCCCATGAATGCGGGGAAGATGCAGGCCAGTGAGAGCGTGATGCCCGTGCGGACCACCGCCGGATGGCGGAACCCCGGCACGCCGATGATGTGGCCCAGCGCCGTCAGCACGTAGACGCCGCCGGCGATGCCCACGCCGTGAAAATAGAGCGCCACCCACAGGCCCCACGGGACGTAGGACCCGTAGCCGGCGGGCAGGTGGCCCGCCGTGAACCGCTGGTAGACACCGACCAGGCCTGCCGCGACGGCAATGGCCCAGAGACCCCACAGCAGACCGCGCCACGGCGAAGTGGTGGCTCCGGGCGCTGCAATCGTTGCTACAGACATGTTCCTCTCCTCCGTCCGTTCAGACGATGTAGTACACGTGGGGATGCGTGCCTTTGTGCGGCAACAAGGTCTGCACGCTGTGTTTGCCGATCAGCTCCGAGACCAGGCTTTCCGAATCGTTCGAATCGCCGAAGTAGGTCGCCCGGCCGATGCAGGTGGAGACGCAGGTGGGGAGTGATCCGACCTCCAACCGGTGGAGGCAGAAGTGGCACTTGCGCGCATTGCCGATGGGCGAGGCGTGGCCTTTGCGCTCCCAGGACTTGGCGTACTCGAAGTTCGGCTTCTGCTCGTAGGGCGCACACGGATCGGCGTCGGCAACGGCGCCCGCGGCCGAACCGACAGGCGTCGAGTAGTTGAGGCCGAAATCGCTGGTGCGCGCGCCGTAGGGGCAGGCGGTCAGGCAATAGCGGCAACCGATGCACTTGTCGTAATCAATCGCCACGACCCCGTCCGGCCGGATCCATGTGGCCTTCACGGGACAGACCGGCACGCAGGGCGGTTTGTCGCACTGCATGCAGGGTCGTGGCGTGAACTCCAGATGCACATTGGGGAACTCACCGCGTTCCGTCGTCACCACGGGCCGGTAGACGACGCCCGGAGGCAGATGGTTTTCGGCCACGCAACCGATCGTACAGGCATGACAGCCGACGCACTTGCGCTGGTCGATCACCATCACCCAGTGCCGCTGCTCCACGGGTTTGGCCATGGCGCGCGTCAGGTCGCGTTGCATGCGCAGCAACACGTCTTCCGAGGCGGCGGATGGCACATTCTTGAGCGGGTCGTTGGAACGGACGGTGTCCGGTCCGGTCGGATCATCGCCCTTCTGGTCCTTGCGGTGTTTGGCCACCACCGCCACACTGGCGGCCGTACCCGCGCCCACCAGACCCGCAGCGCGGATGAATTCACGTCGTTCCATGCCCATGGCTAATTCCCTCGTTTCCATCGTTCAGAAGGAACTATACGGGATCGAGGCGCGCTCCTGATACAGGCGCAACTGCCTGATTTGAGTGATGGGGATACCGTAGAAACTACGGGGTAGGTAGTAGTCCGGCTCTGTACGGAGCCTCAGGTGAACTTGGCCAACCCGTTATCGATGGCGAACCGGATCAGTTCAGCGCGACTATTGAGGCCCACTTTGGACATGATGTTCGCCCGGTGCATCTCGACCGTGCGGGGCGATATGAAAAGCCGCTCGGCAATCTGCGCGTTGGTGTGCCCATAGGCCAAGAGCGAGCAGACCTCCTTCTCGCGGGCGGTCAGGATGCCCAGCCGCCCGGCCTGCCCTTCGTCCTTGGGCGGACGTCCGACATAGGTCGAGACCAGATGCCCCGCCAACGCCGGATCGACGTACTTGTCGCCGCGATACGCCGCGCGGATGGCCTGCACCAGGCCCGTCTCGGTGGATTTCTTCAACACGAAACCGCAGGCGCCGATGCGCAGCATCTCCTTCAGGTAATACTTGTCCTCGAACATCGTGAGGACCACGATCGCGAGTTTGGGCTTCTGCTTGACCACCGTCTCGGCGACCTGCGGCCCAGGCATGCCGGGCATGCTGATATCCAGCACCAGCACATCGGCCGGGATCTCGTCGACGACGCGCAGCGTTTCCGGACCGGTGCCGGCCTCCCCCACGACCTGGAGGTCCGTTTCTTTCTCCAGCAGCGCCTTCAGGCCACTGCGGATGATGGCGTGATCGTCGGCAATCAGGATGCGGATGGGCATGGCGGATCTCGCGGCACGGGAATCCGGACCCACACGGTGGCTCCGTTTCCAGATTTGGATTCTACGGCACAGACGCACCCAAGCAAGGCGCCCCGCGGTACACACTCACGAATGGGGAGATAGGGATCGTGGACATCAACTGCCTTCGTGGCGCTTCGCCGGGGTTTCCCTCTTTTCGCTGCCTTCCGTCGTCTTCTTATCTGGCTCCGAAGGGCTCGCGGGGACATTCTTGGGCGTAGCCGGCGCAGGCGATCCGCATCCGGTCATGGCCAGAATCAACAGCGCAACGCCTATGATTCATCATGGCGCTCCTTCAAGGTTCCTGTTTCGTGAACGGGGCGAACACATCCGCATGGATACCTCTCGCCTCGCCACCCGCAATTACGTCAACCGGAAGCGCGAGCGTGACCGTCTCGGGCGCCAGACATGCGTCGTCGCGGCAGGCCTGAAAGTCAACCTCGACGCGCAACGTACGGTTCCCGATGGTTGCATCGGCGGGAACATTCAGCCAACCGAAAAGGACGACCGTTCCGGAATGCACGGCCACTTCGCCGATCTCGGGCAGCTTCAGTCGTCCCGCCGTCGGATAGTGGATCTTACCCAAGGCTCCGACATCCTTCGAGACGACCCGGAAACGAGTGGGGCTGGTGACACCTGTGGCGCCCTCCGCGCCCTGGACATGGTAATCGTTCTCCATAATCAGTCGCACCGCGATGGGCATCGGCCGACCCGCCACCAGCTTGTCC
>CAYSBP010000188.1:0-6405 GCA_964429255.1 uncultured Planctomycetia bacterium | reverse complement strand
CTAATTGGTGAGCGGGAACCCGCCGGCACCCAAGGCAGGTCCACACCAGCCCAGCGCCTTTCGGTTGGCCGGCGAGCGTCTCCGTTTCGGTGGACCCGCTGCCTTCTTGCCCGACGGAGCCGTCTCGCGACTTTCGCTGTTCATGCGGGTGGAGACCCCTCCGCGACGGTCGTTTGCCTGTTTCGTATGAGCAGCCATGACAGCAGCCCGAGCAGAAGACCCAGTGGCAGGGCGCAGAGAGAAACGCGGTAGTTGTAGATCATCCAGTTGGAAAAAGTGTGGGGATCCGGACCCAGGACGTTCAACACAAGTTCACGACATACGTTGACACTCTCGTGAACGGTGCAGACGGTCAGGTGCAGGATCAACGCACCTGCGCCCAGACATCCGATGATGGTGAGGCCCGTAGATACACCTGCGAGATACCGAACCCCCCCCCGTAATCCCGATCGCGCGGCACGCGTCACGCCGGCCAGGTAGCTCAAGGAGATGACCAGCGCCGGCACCAGCCAGTAGTGTAGAAGCTCGACGCCTTCCAAGGCATACGAGCCGATGTAGAGCACGGAGGCCAGCAACGTGAGCGCTGCGATCAGATCCACGAGCGCCAACTGGATTTTTCCGGGGACCGGCTCCAACCGGTAGGCACGTCGCAACATCCAACTGCAGGCCACCGATACAAACGTGGTACCGGTAAGCCATGGCCAGACCTCGGGTGACGACTTGCCTATGATGATGAGTGCCCACACCAGCAGCAGCGTTCCCCCACCACCGATGGCGAGGCCGATCCAGCCGAGGGCCTTCTGTATGGACGGGCGCACGCTCAACCTGCCTCTTTCAGCATCCTGTCGATACATGTTCACGAACCAGAAACGTGGCTGCCATCAGGCCGCTCATCGTTGCCTTCTTTACTCCAGCGACTCCAACGGATCACTCGCCATGGTGGTACGCACAGAAGGCATTCGGCAGTTCGTCGACCAGATCGCCGGCCACCAGCGACCACTGCGTGAGCCGCTTGGCGGCCAGATCGCCGGCCCGTCCGTGGAGGTGCGCGGCCAGACAGGCGGCTTCGTATGCGCTCAGGCCCTGGCCGATCAGCGCGCCCAGCAGCCCCGCCAGCACATCGCCGCTGCCACCTGTCGCCATGCCGGGATTGCCCGTCCGGTTCACATACCGCCGTGTCGCGTCAGTCACGATCGTGCCGGAACCTTTAAGAAGGACTACGGCCTTGGCGTCCCGCGCGCAGGCGCGTGCCACGCCTTCGCGATCGGACTGGACTTCCTGTACCGACTGCCCCAGCAACCGTGCCATCTCGCCCGGGTGCGGCGTCAGGACCAGCGCGCGATCCTTCAGCGACGCCTGAGCCTGTTCCAACGACCCGACGCGGCCGGCGAACGCGTTCAGCCCGTCGGCATCCAACACCAGCGGCTTGGTGACCTGCCGCACAGCTGCGCGCACCACGGCGGCCGTCTGGGTATCCGTGCCCAGGCCCGGGCCAAGGACCACCACGTCGGCCCATGCCGCGGACTCCAGCAGTGGGTCGAGCGCCTTCTCGGAGAGTCCGCCGCCGCGTGTCGCGGGCCAGCCGTCGGTCAGCGCTTCGTCGAGTTTGGTTGCAACGATGTCCCAGATGGATTCGGGCACAGCGGCCTTTACCAGTCCCGCGCCGCTGCGTCCTGCGGCGCGTGCGGCCAGGCAGACCGCGCCGGCCATTCCGCGCGAACCGCCTACGATGAGCAGTTTTCCACAAGCGCCCTTATGGGCATCCAGTGGACGGTGGGGTAACAACGGAAGGACCGGGACGGTGAGCGGCTTTTCACGGCGCGGCATACAACGCTGCCCTCCTCGATGGGTCTGCCCGCAAAGTGTAGCATACGATGCGGTGGTTCAGCCAGTGGCAGGTGCCCAATCACCTTGCACCGCTCGGCACGCCCACGATAATCCCCTGCCTATGGCCAACCAGCAGGACGCACCGGAGGCGGACCTTGCCTCCGCACCCGACACGCCGATGATGCGGCAGTATCAGGCCGCCAAGGCGCGCCACCCGCGGCATCTGCTCTTTTTCCGCCTGGGTGATTTTTACGAACTCTTCTTCGACGACGCCAAAGTCGCATCGCGCGTCCTGGGTCTGACCCTCACCAGTCGCAGCAAAGGGCCCGACGCCGTGCCCATGGCCGGCGTGCCTATGCACATGGCCGAGACCTACCTCGCACGGCTGCTGCGTCAGGGGTTTTCCGTCGCCGTCTGCGACCAGACGGAAGACGCCAGCCAGGCCAAAGGCCTCGTCAAGCGTGACATTACCCGAGTGGTTACGCCGGGCACAGTCGTCGAAGAGAATCTCCTCGACGCGCGCAAACCGAATCGACTCGTGGCGCTGCTGCCCGAAGAAGGCGCGGGCCAGCGCGATGGACGCGCCTACGGACTTGCTTCCGTCGACCTCGCCGAAGGCACGTTTTACGTGCAGGAAGTGAAAGGCCTCGCCGCGCTGACGTCGGAACTCGCGCGCCTCTCTCCCAGCGAAGCGCTGCTGCCCGAGGCGCCGCCGCTTCCGCCGGGTGCGCGACCGGTCTCCGTCCTGTCGCCGGCGACGCAGGGTCGGTTCGCGCTCTCGTATCTGAAGCCGGAGGCCTTTTCCGCGCGCGAGGCGCATCAGCGGCTGGAGATGCGGTTTGCCTCGAAGAGCGGTACGAACCTGAAGCGTCTGCTGCAGGACCTTCCGCGCGGGTCGGCCGCTGCCGGCGCGTTGCTGGGGTACCTGGAAGAGATGCATCCGGCGGCGAGCGCACACCTGCAACCGCCGTCCGCGTTCGACCCGCAGCAGCACCTGCTGCTCGACGAGACGGCGATCCGGAGTCTGGAACTCGTCGAGACACTCCGCGACCGCGCCTACGACGGCTCGCTCCTCTGGACGCTCGACCGCACCTGCACGGGCGCCGGCGCGCGGACACTTCGCGAGTGGGTTCTGCGGCCGCTGCGCGACCTCGAGCCGCTCCAGGCCCGTCAGGACGCTGTCGCCGCGCTGCACCGTGAGCGTAAAGTGCGCGAAGCTCTGCGCAACCGGCTGAAAGAAACGGCGGACCTGGAACGCATCGCCGCGCGGCTCTCGGCCGGGCGAACCACGCCGCGCGATCTGGTGGCCTTGAAAGACTCGCTGCGGCTGCTGCCGGCATTCGGCGGGGACCTGAACGGTTTCGAGGAGCCGGTGCTTGCCGCGCTCTGCGCGCGCTGCGCGGGTCTGGCGACCGTTGCCCACCGCATCGAATCGACGTTGCGCGACGACTGCCCGAACGTCCTCGCTGACGGAGGCCTGATCCGCGACGGCATCAGCGCGGAACTGGACCGGTTGCGCTCGATTTCGATCGGCGGCAAGCAATGGATTGCCGAGTTCCAGTCGAGGGAAGCGGAACGTTCCGGCATCACGAGTCTCAAGGTTGGCTACAACCGCGTCTTTGGTTACTACATCGAAGTCACGCGCGCGCATCTCGAGAAGGTTCCGGCCGACTACGAACGGCGCCAGACGCTGGCCAACGCCGAGCGGTTCGTGACGCCGCAGTTGAAGGAGCGCGAAGCCGAAGTGCTGGGCGCCGAGGAGAAGATACGCGCGCTCGAGACGCAGCTTTTCCACGCGCTGCGCGACGAAGTGGCGAAGTCGGCGCGCGAGATTCAGATGACCGGTGCGGCGCTGGGCGACCTTGACGCGCTCTGCTCGCTGGCTGAAGTCGCCGCGCGCAAGGGCTACATCCGCCCGGTGCTGAACGACCGCCGCAAGCTGGCCTTCCAGCAGCTCCGTCATCCGGTGCTCGACGAGATGCTGCCCAAGGGCCAGGTCGTCCCGAACGATCTGGCGCTGACCGGCGGCGCGCGGGCGAAGAACGGCAAGGGCAACGGCGACGATGCGCCGCAGATCCTGCTGCTTACCGGCCCGAACATGGCCGGCAAATCGACGTACATCCGCGCCGCGGCGCTGGCCACAATCCTGGCGCAGATGGGCTCGTTCGTGCCGGCCGAGGCCGCCGAGATCGGCACGGTCGACCGCATCTTCACGCGCGTCGGCGCGGCCGATGACCTCTTCGGCGGGCGCAGCACCTTCATGGTCGAAATGGCGGAAGTCGCCGAGATCCTCGCGCACGCCTCCGACCGCAGCCTTGTGATCCTCGACGAGGTCGGCCGCGGAACGAGTACCTACGACGGCGTGAGCCTGGCCTGGTCGATCGTCGAGTTCCTTCATGACGGACCGGCCAAGTCGAAGACGCTCTTCGCGACGCACTATCACGAACTGTGCGGGCTCGAGGAGGAACTGCCCCGGGTGCGCAACGCCTGCGCGGTGGTCAAAGAGTGGCAGGGCGAGATCACGTTCCTCTACCGGATTTCGGCCGGTTCGAGCGAGCGGAGTTTTGGCCTCCACGCCGCGCGACTGGCCGGCGTGCCGAATTCGGTCATCGAACGCGCGCGTTCGATCCTGCACGAACTGGAGGAAGAGGCCCGCGAGCGCATCGCCCATGTCGGCCAGCCCGGACAGCCGGCGCAGCGCAGAAAACGCAGCCGTAAACCGGACCGCGAAGACGGTCAGTTACTGCTCTTCAATCCGAACCCGATGGAGATTGACCCGGCGGTTCAACAAGTACTGGACGAACTGCGCGCCGTGGACGCCAACGCGCTCTCGCCGATGGACGCGTTGCAGAAACTAGCCGACCTGGCCAGGCGCGCGAAGGGGGAATGACCGCAAGGAACGGAAACGGAGGTTACCGCCAAAACGCCAAGGACGCCAAACGAAAGGAAAGAGAACGGGCGAAAGGACGAAAAGGGCAAGTAGCTGGTTCTCTCCGCGCCCCGCTCCTCGCGCCTCGTCATATCTTCTCGATCAGTGCCACCGCAAACGCCTCCACCGCTTCGCCCCGCCCGACGGAATCCACGGCTTCACCCGTCTTGGCTTTGAGGCTGACGCATTCACGGGGCAGGCCCAGTGCGGCCGCGAGTTGTTGGGTCATCGCCTCCTTCAAGGCATTCAGCTTTGGACGTTCCAGATGAACCGAACAGTCCACGTTGATCGGACGCCAGCCCTTCGAGCGAAGTAATTCGACCACCGCGTTGAGCAGTGTGAGCGAGTCGGCGCCGTTCCATTTCGGATCGGTGTCGGGGAAATGTGTTCCGATGTCACCCAGCGCGGCGGCGCCCAGCAGTGCGTCGGTGATCGCGTGCGCGACGGGGTCGCCGTCGGAATGTCCCACCGGTCCCAGGAGGGCTTCCACGTGCACGCCGCCGAGAATCATCTTGCGGCCACCGGAAAGCCGGTGTTTGTCGGTGCCTAGACCCACGCGGATCATCGCTTGTCTCCTGGAAACCGTGTCCGCTATAACCATCGGAACTGGATTTGTCGAGCGGCGGCGTGGTGCGCACAGGGTCTTTCCCTGCGGGACACAACCCTTTCCGGGAGGAGAGCACGCCCGAATCCACATCAGGTGATGGAGGTTCTTGGCGGTCTGTGCTTGCTGTGGCTTCAGACAGGAGTTGCCCATGAAAGCAGTCTATATTTGCGAGTTCGGCGGTCCGGAGAAGGTCCAGGTCGGCGAATGTGCCACGCCGGAGCCCGGGCCCGGTGAAGTGCGGATTCGGGTGAGAGCGGCCGCGCTGAACCACCTCGATGTCTGGGTGCGTCGGGGTCGTCCCGGCGCAGCGCTCGGGCAGGAGCATGTCCTGGGCAGCGATGCGGCGGGCACCATCGATCGGATCGGACCGGCGGTGACGGGCCTTTCGACGGGCCAGGACGTCGTTCTCCTGCCCGGCGTGAGCTGCCAGCATTGCGAATGGTGTCTGCGGGGCATGCACAGCGAGTGCCCGCAGTACAAACTGCTCGGCTTCCAACTCGAGGGGACGTGCGCCGAATACGTGCTCGTGCCGGCGGCGAACGTGGCGCCCAAACCGGCGCACCTGGATTGGACTGAGGCCGCCGCGTTGAGCCTGGCGCATCTGACGGCCTGGCGGATGCTTTACACACGCGCAGACGTGCAGGCGGGCGAGACCGTCCTGATTCACGGCATTGGTGGCGGCGTGGCGTTGGCGGCGCTGCAGTGGTGCGGTCTGACGGGTGCGACGGTGATTGTGACCAGTTCCTCGGACGAGAAGCTGGCCCGTGCGGCACGCTTAGGCGCCGCGCATGGGATCAACTACAAGAGCGGCGATGTTGCAGCGGAAGTACGCAAGCTGACCGGGGAACGCGGCGTCGATGTCGCGCTGGATTCGGTCGGTGCAGCAACGCTGGCCGCCAGCATGGGGTCCGTCCGGCGCGGCGGGCGGATCGTGACCTGTGGGGTGACGGGTGGCGCCAAAGCGGAACTCAACCTGCAGCAACTCTACTGGAATCACATCAGCCTGCTGGGGTCGACGATGGGTTCACAGGAAGACTATCGG
>CAYSBP010000187.1:0-6452 GCA_964429255.1 uncultured Planctomycetia bacterium | reverse complement strand
GTGCGTTTGCCGATGAACCCAATCGGAGCACGACCTATTGACTTGGCTTCAGGTGATGGCAAACTCAACTCATCATGAACGACAGTTCTGACAACACGCTACGGAAGATGATCCGGGATGCGCTGCGGCAAGACGAGCGGGTTTGTTCCTCGCGGAACACGTCGTAGTGGAAAACGGTACTGCAACCCTTAGGGGCAGACTGCAGATGGCCCTGCCCTGTGTGTTCGGTGTTCTGCTGGGTCAGACCGGCCTGGTTCAGGGCGGGATGGGCGGACTGGTGAGCTTGGTCGCCGGCACGCTGGCTGTGAAGGTCGCCTACGATGAAGGCCTGCTGAAAGCGCTGATCACATGCCTGCTGGCCCTGGTCATGAGCGTCGTCGTGCTGGTCGGCATCGTCTTCGCACTCTTCGCGCTGGGCGTCTTGACCGCCGGTGCGACTGGAGGCGTGACGATGTAGCAAACGAACAGCGCCCCACGCAGGGATTGCTGAAGGCAAGGACAAACGGCGAGGAATGGGGAGTGAGTAGCGAGGACGGCCCTTGCCATTTCTAGTGGATAATACGATTGTGAACCTGGGTAAATGGACGGTCAGGATAGAGGCGGTTAGTCGCGGAGTTTGCGGATCGTCGCAGGAGGAAAACCACGATGCCATACGTCACGGTCGGAAAGGAAAACGGAGCTAGCATCGACATCTACTATAAGGACTGGGGTAGTGGTCAGCCGGTTGTGTTCAGTCACGGCTGGCCTCTGAGCGCCGATGCGTGGGAAGATCAGATGTTTTTCCTCGCGCAGCACGGCTATCGCGTCATTGCACATGATCGTCGCGGCCACGGTCGCTCCAGTCAACCTTGGAGCGGCAATGACATGGATACCTACGCGGATGATCTGGCGAAGCTCACCGAATCGCTGGACCTGAAAGACGCGATCCATGTCGGCCATTCCACCGGTGGCGGTGAAGTTGCGCGTTACATCGCGCGGCACGGCTCGAAGCGCATTACCAAGGTCGTGCTCATTGGAGCCGTTCCGCCATTGATGTTGAAAACGGGCCAGAACCGAGGCGGATTGCCGATGAAGGTGTTCGACGATATTCGCAAGAATGTCATGACCGACCGCTCGCGGTTTTTCAAGGACATCACGATACCTTTTTATGGTTACAACCGTGCGGGTGCCGAAGTCTCGGAAGGCGTGCGCAACTCGTTCTGGCGTCAGGGAATGATGTGCGGATTTCCTGCCGCTTACTTTTGCATCAAGGCGTTTTCCGAAACCGATCAGTATGCGGACCTGAAGAAGATCGACGTGCCGATGCTGATCATCCACGGAGGCGATGACCAGATCGTGCCAATTGAGAATTCGGGGAAGATGCAAGCGAAGCTCGTGAAAGATGCGCAACTGAAGGTTTACGAGGGCGGCGCACACGGCCTCTGCACGACAGAGAAGCACAGAGTGAATACCGACTTGCTTGCGTTTGCCCGGTAGACCTGACCATCCGTTCTGCCCATCGAGACAGTCGGGGCGGGCTCCCGCATCAGCCCGTTTTCCCGCTTCTTCAGACACCCATCGCCAACCAGCCTGATTCGCGCCCCTTGACGCGTTCCCTTCACTGTCATTTCGCCTCGCCAGCCGGTTTTTCAAGTTCCGTCGGCGCGGGGATGGTCGTCTCTCCGGTCGAACGCAGGATCAGGTGATAGACCTTGTTGGGTACGAGTTTGGTGTAGGCAGCCTGACCGTGTGCGGCCTTGACGCCAAACTTCTTCTGCAACGATTCGCTGTTGGCGACATCCCAGAACTTCTTCCACAGTTCGGCTTCGAATTCCGTCGGAGCGCTCTTGACCGCGAAGATTTCGGGCGCCTGATACTCCTTGTCCAACCGGTATCCATCGTCCGGCGCAACCTTGTTGGAGAAGATCCGGCGGAAGAGCAGCAGGGCTTTCCCTTTCAACGGGTCGCCTTCCTCAATGAAATGGTCTTCGAACTTGATCACCAGCGTATCCAGGTAGATCTCGTCGCCGGCCAGTTGCAGGTCGCGCGCGATGCCGATGGGTGTCCCATCGGGCTGGATCTCGCGGAAGCGCAGCGAGTTCACCACCCGGCCTTCCGCATCCTTATCCTGGTGAAGCACTTCGATCTGCGCGCGCCGCTCGGAGTGTTTGAGCAGTTTGAGGTACGTTTGAAGCTTGGCCTTCTCCTTTTCCAACTCGCCGATCTGACCGACCTGCACGGCGATCTTTTCGTCCTTCTCCTTGAGACGACGATCCATCTCTTTGCGCGGCTGGATGACCAGGTCCCATGTCAGGTAGAGCCCGCTGCTGCCGGCAAAGACGAGTGCCAGCGACCAGACGAAAAGCCGCACCGGGAAGGGGCGTCTGGGTACATCTGGGGTCTCGGCCATGGGATGCTCCTCTCAAGTCCAGTCCGTCTCGACGCGCACTCAGGCTTCGATGTTCGTCTCGCCTTCCCTATAGACGACCTTGTAGAGGTCCTTACGCCGGTCGTTCAGGTTCTGGACGGTGCCACTGTAGCGCTGGCGGCGGAGCAGTTCAAGATCCAAATCGTGCATCACAACCGTCTCCACGTTGGGCGTGCATTCGGCCGCAACCCCATCCCGACTGAAGGCCAGGTCCGCCGGTGTAAAGATACCGGATTGTGCGTAGTGGATGTCGGCGTTATCGACAAAAGGAAGGTTGCCCACGCAACCTGAGGTGACGACGTAAAGCTGATTCTCGATGGCGCGCGCCTGCGAGCAGACGCGAACGCGCAGGTACCCGTGGCGCTCGTCGGTATTGAACGGAACGAAGATGATCTGCGCCCCTTTGCGCACCGCCACGCGCGCCAGTTCGGGGAACTCGACGTCGTAGCAGATCAGGATGGCGATTTTTCCGCGGTCCGTCTCGAACACCTCGACCTTGCTGCCGGCCGCAACGCCCCACCACTTTCGCTCAGCCAGCGTGATGTGGATCTTATACTGCTTACCCAGCGTCCCGTCTCGGCGGAAGAGATACGAGATGTTGTAAAGCAGGTTGTCCTCTTCGACGACAAATTGCGAGCCCCCGATGATGTTGATGTTGTACTTCAAGGCCAGATGAGTGAAGAGGTCCAGGTACTGCGGCGTGAAAGCCGCCAGTTTGCGGGCCGCTTCGCCGGGACGTTTAGCCGGCGTGAAGGAGAGCAACTGCGTTGTAAAGAGCTCTGGGAAAAGAACGAAGTCGCTCCGGTAGTCGCTGGCCACGTCGATGAAGAAGTTTACCTGCTGCGAGAACTCGTCGAACGTCTTAATGCTGCGCATCTGATACTGGACGGTACAGACTCGGACATTCTGGACCAGACTCAACTGCCGCCTATCATCGGGCACATAATACGGATTGGTCCACTCCAGGACCGTCGCGTAGCCGGCAGAGTCCTCGTCGGTGGGGAGGTAGTCCGGGATCAAGCCGCGTAGGACGAAACCGTTGGCGATCTGCGCCGTGAGGACCAGGTCATAGAACTCCTTGCGGACGACTTTTTGGACGTATTCCTGTGCTGTCAACTTGTCCTTATGTTTCTTGTAGCCAGGGATACGTCCACCGATCACGATGCGCATCAGGTTCCTCTGACGACAGAACTCCTTGCGTGAATCGTAGAGGCGCCGGGACAGACGCATGCCGCGGTAGTCCGGATGGACCATGATCTCGATGCCGTAGAATGTATCGCCCTTGGGGTTATGGTTTCTAATAAGGCCGCTGTCCGAGATCACCTTCCAGTCATGCCACTCGGAACAGGAATTAAAATCCAGCATCAGGCCACAGGACGACGCTACGATCTGGCCCTTGTGTTCGACGCACATCTGGCCTTCGGGAAAATGCGAGAGCATGCTCTCGTATTGTTCCTTGCTCCACGGCTTCATCGTGGGGAAACAGAGAAGTTGCAGTTGCACGACCTCAGCATGATCGGTCAGCCGTAGTCCACGGACGTGCACCTGCCGCTCGAAAGTCTTCAGGTTGAGTCTTTTCGACACGGACACCTCCCTCTGCCTGTCAAGCGTGCGGTATCATGGTGTTTGTCGTTCTTACGGATCGCTGCCGGCTTCCGTAGAACCCGCCTTCGGCGATCCGCCGGCACCGGGTTTTCCCTCACGTACATTGTCGTAGAAGCGTTGCGTCGGGTAGGCGAAATCCACCGTCGACTCCTTGGCGTAGGCATCCAGGATCGCGACCCAGAGCTTCGTCTCGCTCTGTCGGCGTTGACGCGTCTCGCACAGGTAACGCAAGGTAAGCGTGACGCCGATGTCAACCACCTTGATGTAAACGATGGGCGTCAGGTGCTGAAACTGGATCATGTAGCGGTGGCGGTCGGCACCCTCGCGGATGGTCTCGGCGGCCCTGGCAGCGACCGGTTCGACGTGTTCCTTCGCGACGTCATCGAGTACCTCTTTGGCACGTTTCCAGTCGCTTTCGAAGGTCACTGTCACAGGAATCTCATTCCGGATGTAAGGAAAGCCCTGCGTATAGTTCGCGATGGGACTGCTAAAGACGGCGCTATTGGGCACGTGGACGATGCGCCCCGTGCTCTGGTCGGCGTCGACCCAGTTACCCACCTCAAGGAGTGACGTCATAAAGAGGCGAATGTCAATCACATCGCCCGCCACCTCCTTGGCAATCTGGATCCGATCACCGACCTTGAAGGGTTGGCGAGTGACGATAAAGAGCCAACCGGCCAGATTTGTGATGGGCTGATTAAGCGCGATGGCCAGACCAGCGGTGGCCAACCCAAGGAAGGTGCCCACGTTCACCTGGTCACGGAACCAGATTGTCACCAGCGCCACGAAAGCAACTGCGCCCAGAACGTATTCAACGGCCAGTAGTATGTAGTACCGTTTGCTCGAATCCGCGACCCGTCTGCGGACCAATTTCTTGACGAGCATCCGAAGCAGTACGTAGGCAATCAGAATCAGGGCACTGGCCAACAGTATGGTATACACCCCCGGATGCCCCTGGAGGAATTCATCCCACCACACTCGGAAGTCCAACATGGCTGTTACTCCCAGACATCTGGCGACTTCACGCCACTCCGAGAGTTGGAGTGCTGCGTTTCTGGCCAAGGCCAAGCCGGCGGCGAACGTCGCTCTACTTCGCGGGTGGCTTCCGGCTGTGTGCCAACAGGCGAGCGCGGCGATCCACGATGCTCTGCAAGAGAACCTGAGAAGGCACGAAGTCAACCCCGACGGCATTAGGCTTCTCTGACGGTCTTGCCTGAAGACTGCCAAGGTCACGGAATGTTACGTAGCGTCCTTCAGCCAGTTGTCCGGCCAACTCATCGAAGAAGAACTGGAGGACAGACTCCACTTGCCTCGGCCGTATCCCAAGGCGATAAGCAATGTTGTTGACCATTGAAAACTGCGCTGCACGCACCCACTGTATAAGTCCGGCGGAAATCTCCAGATGTGCTCGGCATTTCGTGCAGGCGTAGTTCATTTTGCGGCGCGGGGCCAATTGGAAACGGACAGGAGCCTGACAGGACGGACACTGCCCTGTGACCCATTGTCCGTCACGTATGGCTTTAACCGTTCTGGAAGAAGACGGAGATCGCTGCTCTCTGGCCACCCGCACCAGGAATTCCTTGTCGTCCTTGTGCGCTGGAATCTTCCCTTCCTGTCGCAACTGGACGTAGCAGAAGCGGCAATAGTTCTTTCCCTGGTGGTTGAGCGTGAGGCCCGAATCGACCACCCAGCCTGCAAGTAGACGCGCACAGCGATGGCATCCGTACATATTCTCGGGCACCTGGTCCCCCTTCTCTCTTGCTGCGGATTTGTGCGTCCGTTTATCGCTCCGCACTCCGATAGAGAAACCTGCTCCATCGACTGCTCCGACCTGCTGCGGCAGGCGGATGAACACCTTCGTGGACACTTCGGACATCTTCGATCGTGTAGAACGCTTTGGGGTTGAATTGCCTAACCATCCCGAGCACGGCGGCAATGTCCTTACGGTCGATGACCGTAAGGATGATCTTGACGGGGCCGTTGGCGCCCTGGGCATCCATGGCCGTAACGCCCCACTGGCCTTCGCAAAGGGCCGCCAGCAACTCAGTCGCATCCTTCTGGGTGATGACGCGAACGATTACCCTGCCAATGGACAACCACGCTTCGATTGAAACGCCGACGTAGTTCCCCGTGGCAAAGCCGCCAGCATAGGCAACGTAACAAAGCGGGTTGTTCATGTTGCGCATCGTCACGTTGATGGCCAGCAACCAGATCAGGATCTCGAAGAATCCCAACCCCGCAGCCAACAGCCGAACGCCCCGTGAAACGAAGATCACCCGCATGGTGTTCATGCTCACATCGGTGACCCGCGCGCAGAAGATCAACGCGGGCAAGACAACCCACGTATACCAATCGACCGAAGCCCATTGAAAGTCCAACGTATGCCTCCCTTTTCCGGCGCCAGCACGTGCGAACTATTATCTCCAGGCTAACGGCGATC
>CAYSBP010000186.1:0-6453 GCA_964429255.1 uncultured Planctomycetia bacterium | reverse complement strand
AGGGAACTGCGCCGGAACTGTCCAAAGGCCGAGATTACGTTGGTCGTCAAGCCGTCGGTTCTGAATCTGGCCGAACGGTGTCCATATGTCGATCGGGTGCTGGCGTACCACCCGCAGTTTCGACGGTTGATCCACATCCGCCGCCTTTGGCTGAGTTGGCGGTTTGCGCGGCAGGAACTGTGGCCCGGACGCCCGAACATCGCGCTTCTGCCGAGGTGGGACGTGGATCTGGCCGGCGCCGCTTTCGTCGCCTATTTCAGCGGCGCCGCGGGACGCGCTGGTTGGTCCGAGCAGTTATCCGAGCGCCATCGGCAAGAGAACCGAGGCTATGACCGTCTGCTCACCACCGCCTTGACCGATTGGACCGGCACGCAACACGAAGTGGCCAGCAACCTGGAACTGCTGCGGAGGCTGGGCGGGACGGTGAAAGACGAGCGTCTGGAGCTGTGGCTCGACTCGGGAGATGAGGCGTGGGCGAAGACGTTTCTCGATCGACTCGATAACGGACCGGGCACGCGCTGGGTGGCGCTGGGACTGGGGAGTCGAATGCCGCGCAAGAACTGGCCACTGGAGCGGTATGTGGAGTTAGCCGCGGGGCTACAGCGTGATCAGGGATTCCGAACGCTGGCGGTGCTGGGGCCGGGTGAGGAGCCGTTGGCAGTCCAGTGGCGCCAAGCGACGGGAAACGGGACCGTGGCGCTGGGCCAGAGCCTGAGACAGACGGCGGCGCTGCTCAAGCGCTGCGCGCTCTTCGTCGGCAATGATTCGGGCCCCAAACACCTCGCCGCGGCGATGGGAATCCCGGTCGTGGAGGTGAATGCCTCGCCCGTCGACGCAGACCCGCTGCACCCCAACACGACCTCGGCGGTCCGTTTCGGGCCATGGGGAGTACAGAGTCGCACGGTGGGACCGCAGGCGCTCCAAGCGCCGTGCCGGGGTGCGTGCACCGCCGATACTGCGCATTGCATTTTGGGCGTAAGGGTGGAGGACGTTGCGACCGCCATCGCCGTTCTGACGAAAGAGCAAGGGACTCTGGAACGGAGAGATCATCTGTGATCAGACAGTGGGCCCGTGCTCTTCTCATCATGTTGGGTCTACGCCCCGCCCCACTCGCGCCGGACGACTTGGAGGGTCTGCGCCGCAACTGGGAGAAACTGGCCGAAGCGGACCCCCTCTGGGCGATCCTTGCCGATCCGCAGAAGAAGGGAGGCCAGTGGGAGCTGAGCGAGTTCCTGAGCACGGGAGGGCGCGAGGTGGACGCGCGGATGGCCGAACTGTCCGAGCGCAGGAAGCCGTCGGCCCGGGAGCGGGCACTGGATTTTGGCTGCGGCGTAGGCCGGTTGACCTTCGCCCTCGCCCGGCATTTCCAGCGCGTGGACGGCGTGGACATTTCGGAGTCCATGGTCCGTCAGGCGCGCAAGCTGAATGCATTCGGGGAACGCTGTGCATTCCACCACCTCTCCGCCCCGCCCCTGCCTTTCCCCGACGCCTCCTTCGACCTGGTCCACTGTTTCCTGGTCCTGCAGCACATGCAAACTTCCTATGCGCTGGCGTACGTCGCTGAGTTCGTGCGCGTCCTGCGCCCCGGGGGTGTCGCGGTGTTCCAGGCACCGTCGCGCTGCCTTCTGAAGGACCGCACCGGGGGCATCGCCGATGTCCCGCTGACGGATGGAACAGCACGGATCGAGATGCACGCACATCCACGAGCGGAGATCGAGCATGCGGCGAGCCGGGCCGGCGGCCGAATCATCGAATGCGCTGCGGATGAAAGCGCCGGAGAGAACTTCGAGAGTCTGCGGTACGTGGTGGTCCGCGAATAGACTGCTGCGCTTCGCTCGATGTCAGGTCTCCTTGATTATGCGGAGTTCTCCCGTATTAATGGCGTCCGGTGTTGTCATCGAAACCGCGCCAAGCGGGTCACCTGACAAAACCATGGCGGGCAGACCATAAGGAGCCGTGCATGGCCGGACATTCCCACTCCGCAAATATCGCCGTCAAGAAGGGCAAAGTCGACCGTCTGCGTGCCAGGGTCTTCTCCAAACTCTCGCGGGACATCATGGTCGCGGCCCGCGGCGGCCCCGACCCGAACTTCAACTTCGGCCTGCGCCACGCCGTCGAAGCGGCCCGCGCACAGTCGATGCCCAATGACAAAATAGACTATGCCATCAAGAAGGGCGCCGGCTTGCTCGAAGGCATCAAGGTCTCCGAAGTCATCATCGAAGCCTACGGTCCCGGCGGCGTCGCCATGCTGGTCGAATGCCTCACCGACAACCCCAACCGCACGCGTCCCGAAATCGGTGGCATGTTTGATAAGGCCAACGGTAAGCTGGGCGCTGCCAACTCGGTCCTCTGGATGTTCAAACGCCGCGGGCTGATCGTTGTCAAGACCGCCGACATCGCCGAAGACAAGCTGATGGATATCGTCCTCGCCGCAGGCGCCGAAGACCTGACACAGGCCGGTGACGTTTTCGAGATCCTCACCACGATCGAAACCTTCGACGCCGTCCGCAAAGCGCTCGAAGAGGCCACGCTCAAGACCACCTTGGCCGAAAAGCGCTACTTCGCCGACAACGAGATCGAGGTCAAACCGGAGACCGCCCAGAAGATCCTCACACTCATCGAGAACGTCGAGGAGCACGACGACGTCAACGCCGTGCACACGAGCATGAAATTCACGGACGAGGTGATTGCACTGATCGAAAAAACCTGAACCAGACTCGATGTGACGGGCCGTGCATCCTGAAGGTTGTACGGCCCTTTGTCTATACACGCATCGTCCAGAATTGCCGGGAGACCCGTTTGCCATCCTCCCCTCAGACCGCAAAGACCTCACGGGCTGCCACCGTTGAAGGCTTTGGCGCGATCCTGCTTTGGAGCAGCACGGTGGCTGTGGCGCGCAGCCTGTCCGAGAAACTGGGGCCGTCGACCGGCGCGGCCGCGGTTTACACGGTGGGCAGCGCGACCGCGGTCCTGGCCCTGCTGCGCCACCGCGGCCTCCTGCGCAGAATCATCCGTCACCCACCCCGCTATCTCTTCGGCTGCGGGTTGCTCTTCGTCGGCAACATGGTGGTCACGTACCTTGCCATCGGCCTGGCCGCCGACCGACAACAGGTGCTGGAAGTCGGATTGATCAATTACCTCTGGCCCGCGCTGACGCTCGTTTTTTCGCTCGCCATCCTGAAGAAGAAAGCCACGTGGGTTCTCATTCCGGGCACGCTATTGGCACTCGGTGGCATCTTCCTGGTGCTTACCCAGGGCGCGCGAATCTCGTGGGACTCGTTCACCCGTAACGTGACGAGCAACCCGGTGGCCTATGCGTTGGCGCTGACGGCGGCGATCTCGTGGGCGTTGTATTCGAACCTTACGCGCCGCTGGGCCGGAGAGGAAGAAGAGGGCGCCGTGGCGCTCTTCCTGCCGGCCACCGCCGCGGCATTCATCGCTCTGGCCTGTGTCTTCGACCAACCGGTGAAATGGGACACGCGCTGCGCGATCGAGGTGGCCTTCCTGGGCCTTGCCACCCACTTCGGCTACGTTCTGTGGGACAAGGCCATGCGGCGGGGCAACGTCGTGATGGTTGCGGCCGGTTCGTATCTGACTCCGCTCCTCTCCACGATCGTGACGTGCCTCTACTTGTCCGTTGTACCCGGGCTGCAACTGTGGGCCGGTTGCGGGGTACTGATTCTGGGATCGTTCCTCAGCTGGCGCGCAATTTCAGATGCGCATGCAGCGGGGGAAGGCCACTAACGTCAGCGAGCGGCCTCATGCGTCTTCTGACCCGGTTCGATCCTCCCTCGCTCTTTTTTCATCGTGTCGCCGCACACCCGTGCGCTGAACTGTATAACGAGAATTCGCACATCTGCTGCGGCAGATGGCGGATGTCGTTGCCCAGGACCCCCTCGATTCGCGGGATCATTCCCCCCCTGTCCTGCTTGGCAGTTAGACACTTGTCCCTCGCGCAAGGTCCGCTAACGTATCCGTATTCGTTCCATTCAGGATCTGCGCAGGAGGATCATGGTCCATGGCGATGGGAAAAGTAAAGTGGTTCAACGATCAAAAGGGCTACGGATTCATCACGCCCGATGACGGTAGCCGCGATCTTTTCGTTCACTTCTCGGAGGTCCAAGGAGAGGGCTTCAAGTCGCTGCAGGAGGGCCAGGCTGTCGAATACGAGAAGATCGAAGCGGACAAGGGGCCCAAGGCCACCAAAGTCCGCCCCGTGCAGAGTTGACACGGCACGGTCCACCCCGGACCGGCGTCTGCAAGTGATTGGCGGCAGGTTCCCGGCTTTCGAGATCAGGGGAGCGTGTGTTGTTGCCATTGTTGCGAGAGGAATTGCATTCCGGTATGGCTAAAGAAGGGTCCATCGAAGTCCAGGGCACCGTCCTGGAGTCGCTTCCTAACGCTCAATTCCGCGTCAAGCTGGAGAACGGTCACGTTATCCTCGGTTACCTCTGCGGTCGTATGCGTCAGCATCACATCCGAGTCCTCCCCGGTGATCGCGTCACCGTTGCCCTTTCACCCTACGACCTCAGCAAGGGGCGTATTATTTTCCGATTCGTCTAACCCGCGTGGTTCACCGCGGAGCCACTGAGGCACGGAGTCGGGAATGAGGGAAACCACATGAGTCACACCGTCTTTCAACGACTCCTGGACCGCGTCTCCGCCGCGACCGGCATGCCGACCGATAAACTCGCCGGCCTGCTGCGCCCACCGCCCAAGTCCGACATGGGCGACTACGCGCTGCCCTGCTTCGAGTTGGCCAAGGCCAAAGGTGTTCCGCCGCCGAAGTGTGCCCAGGATCTCGCTGCACAGCTGGCCGACGATGCACCACTGATCGAATACTTTGAAACGCCCATCGGCGCGGGCCCGTTCCTGAACTTCCGCGCCAAGCCAGGCCGGCTCTCCGCCGCGATACTGGACGAAGTGCTCAGGGCGCAGGGCCGCTTCGGTCTTGGACAGGACGGTGTGGGCAAGACGATCGTCGTGGATTTTAGTTCGCCGAACATTGCCAAACCGTTCCACGTCGGTCACCTGATGAGTACCGTGCTGGGCGCCTCACTGACGCGCATCTTCCGTGCGCTGGGCTACAACGTGGTCGGCGTAAACCACCTCGGCGACTGGGGCACACAGTGCGGCTACCAGTTCCTGGCGTGGCAGAAGGCCGAACCGATCCAGCGCGAAAAGCGCCTGACCGCGGAAGGCCTAGACTACCTCGCCGACCTCTACGTCGAAATCAACGCGCCGGCCAAGCGCCTGAAGGCGATCGAGAACGAGCTGATGGAGCCCCAGCTCGCGCCGGAGGACCGTAAACGCATCGAAACTGAACGGGCGAAAGCCAAACCGCTCGCCGATGAACTGGAAACGCAGGCGCGCGCCCTCTTCAAGAAGCTCGAAGACGGAGACCCCGAACTGAAGGCGCTGTGGGAACGTTTCCGCCGCACGACGCTGGACGTGCTCCAGAAATCCTACGACCGCCTGGGTGTGAAGTTCGACAGCGATGCGGGCGAGGGCTTCTACGAACCATGGTTGAAGCCGCTCGTCAGGGACCTCAAGGCCAAGGGCGTGCTGGTCGAAAGCGAAGGCGCGCTGGTCATCCCGATGGAAGAGCCGGGAAGCAAGAAAAAGAAGATGCCCTTCATCGTGGTCAAGAGCGACGGCGCGACCAAGTACGAGACGCGCGACCTGGCTGCGGCGATCTACCGCAAGAAGACCTACGACTTCGCACAGAATCTGTACGTCGTCGACGTGCGGCAGGGCGAGCACTTCAGCAACCTTTTCAAGGCGATCGAGAAGTGCGGACATCCGTGGGCGAAGGACTGCCACCACGTCTCGTACGGCATGATGAAGATCAAGGAAGGCGATTCCGTCCTGCCGATGACCACGCGCGGAGGCCGGATGATCCCGCTTTCGGAACTGCTGGACCGCATGGTCGGCGTCGTGCGCGAGATCGTCGAACAGAAGAACCCTGAACTGCCCTCCGTGCAGAAAGGTGTGGTAGCCGAAGCCGTCGGCGTCGGCGCGATCGTCTTCTGGATTCAGGCGCGCCGTCGCACCAGCGATATCACCTTCGACTGGAAGCAGGCCACCAGTCCCGACGGCGACACGGGGCCGTACGTTCAGTATACGTACGCCCGCGCCTGCTCGATCCTGCGGAAAGCCCGCGCCGCCGGCGTTACAGCGGCCGCTGCGCCGGACTTGTCGCTCCTGCGCGAACCGCAGGAAACGACCGTCGCAAAGACACTCGCAAGCTTCCCGGAAACGCTGCGGCAAGCCGCGGCCGTCTATGAGCCGTCCGTGATCGCAACCTGGTTGCTGGAAACGTCACGCGCCTTCAACGATTTCTACAACACGCATCAGGTGCTGAAGGCAGAAAACACCTCACTGCGCGACGCGCGACTGGCGCTGGTGGATGCAGTGCGCGGTGCCTTGGCGCAAGGGCTGGGGTTGCTGGGG
>CAYSBP010000185.1:0-6454 GCA_964429255.1 uncultured Planctomycetia bacterium | reverse complement strand
GGAAACATGTGAATTGAGGCAAATATGAAAAAATCCTGCAACCTATTCAATGGCGTACCTGTCTGACGATAATCGGGCTGATCAAGCCATCGCAGTGGCGGGCTTGGAACCGGTATTGGGTGCGGTGATAAATGGAGCGAAAACGGATCACGGCCAAACCGCTGATTACGCACCGGTTGCCGTTGGCGCGATTTGTGGACGGAATCGACATCATGCGACACCGCACGGGCGATGCGATCAAGGTGGTGTTGAATCCATGAGGCCAGAAAAGGAGGCTTCGATGTTACTCAGGCACAAAACGATCATCGTCACGGGCGCCAGCAAGGGGTTGGGGTCGGCGATCGCCGAGATGTGCGCGCGGGAAGGGGCCAACGTGGTGCTCGCCGCGCGGTCGGTGGATAAACTGAAGGGTGTCAAACGCCGGATCGAGCGGCGGGGTGGACATTCGTTGGTGGAGCCCTGCGACGTCGGCAGGCTGGAGGACCTGCGGCGGTTGGTCGACGCGACCGTGAAACGGTTCAGGCGGATTGACGGGTTGGTCAACAATGCCGGCGTGAATTTCGTGACGCCATTCCTCGACACGACCGAGGCCGATTGGGACCACATCATGGATGTGGACCTGAAGGGCTCGTTCTTTCTGACGCAGTTGTGCGCCCGGCAGATGGTCCGCCAACGCCCGGGTGGGGGCTCGATCGTCCAGATCGCCAGCGTTCATACGCTGGCCTCGCTGCCGGGCGCGGGTCCCTACGACGCCGCCAAACACGGGATGATCGGCTATAGCAAGGCGGTGGCGGTCGAACTGGCCCGGAAGAACGTCCGCGTCAACGTGCTGTCGCCGGGACTTTGCCGGACAGAAATCTGGAAGGACATTGTGGCGGCGGCGCCGAGTGCGCGGGAATGCCGCGAGTTTTGGAACGCCAATATTCCCGCGGAACGGCTGGTCGAGCCGCGCGAAATCGCGGACGCCTGCGTCTTCCTGCTCAGCGACCGCAGTTCGTCGATTACCGGAGTGAACCTGGTGGCGGACTGTGGCATGACCAGTCAACTCATCAGCCGTGAACCGTATGAAGCCAAACCGATCAAGGGGAAATAGCATGCGCGCTTTGCAAAAATGGGACAAGGGCCACGAGGGTATCGGCATCCGTGAGGTCGCCCTACCGGAGGCCGTGCCGGGTGAGGTCGTGATCCGCGTTCAGGCCGCCGCGGTGTGCGCTTCCGATGTGCACATTTACCGTGACGAATTTCCATGTGTGCTACCCGTTGTGCTGGGACACGAGTTCACCGGAATCGTGCACGAGGTCGGCGAGGGGGTTGAGAACGTGACACCGGGCGACGCCGTGGTCGCGGTGAACAACCCGGATGCCTGCGGGGTGTGTCCAGCCTGCCGGGACGGGTATCCCAACATCTGCCCGGCCAAGCGGGCCATCGGGTTCAAGCGCGATGGCTGCTTCGCCGACTTCGTCCGCGTGCCGGCCTCGCTGCTGCACAAGGTGCCGGCGGGGGTGCCGCCGGTTGCGGCGGCCCTGTGCGAGCCGCTGGCGGTCTCGGTGCACGCGGTCGAGGACCGTTGCGGCATCCGCGCGGGGGACACCGTGGTCGTGCTCGGGCCGGGGGCGATCGGCCTGCTCGAAGCCCAGGTGGCCCGCGCCGAGGGAGCCGGGCGCGTGATCGTGGCCGGGACGGACGCGGACGTGAATCTGCGGTTGGTGCGCGCCGCAGAGCTGGGGTTCGAGGTCTGCAACGTGCAGCGCGAAAACCTGGAAGCGCGGGTGATGGCGCTGACCGGCGGCTACGGGGCAGATGTGGTGGTCGAGGCGGCCGGAGCGCCGCCGGCCATCGGGACCGCCATCCGGCTCCTGCGGCGGGGCGGGCGGCTGTGTGTGTCGGGGATCACCGGCCGGGAAACCATTGGCGTGCCGTGGGATATGCTCGTCACGAAGGCCGCGTCGGTCCTCTTCGCCTACAGCTCGCGCCCGAGCAACTGGGTGACCGGCCTGCGCTACCTGGCCGAGGGCAAAGTCGTCACCGAACCGCTGGTCAGTCACCGCTTCAAGCTGGAAGACTGGCGCGAGGCCTTCGCCCTGATGGAGAAGGCGGGGTGCATTCGGGGGGTGTTTGAGATGTAGACGGGGAAAACACCCAAGGACCTAGATCGGGTAATGGGGTATTCTTCTTGGTACCGCGCATTGAAGAAAGGCTTCTGTCATGAATCAAGAGCTGAACGATCAGGTTGCCATCGTCACCGGAGGAGCGCAGGGGATCGGGCGGGCGATCGGCGAGACCTTGGCGCGCGACGGCGCGACGGTGATCGTGGCCGACCTGGACATGGAGGCAGCCATGGCCACGACGCGGGCGATCAACGACACGGGGGCGCGCGCCGTGGCGGCGCAGGTCGATGTGTCGGACGAGGCGTCGGTCAAAAATCTGTACGCGCGGGTGCTGGGCGTCGCGAAGCGGGTCGATATCCTGGTCAACAATGCCGGCATCTGCCGCATGATTCCCATCCTCGACATCGAAGTGGCGGAGTGGGACCGGATCATGGCCGTGAACCTGCGCGGGACGTTCCTGATGAGCCGGGAGGCGTTTCGGCACATGAAGGAGCGGGGTAGCGGCAAGGTCGTCAGTATCGCGTCCGCCGCGGCCAAGCTCGGCGGCCTGGCCGCCGGCGCTCACTATTCGGCATCGAAGGCCGGCGTGATCTGCTTCACCAAGTCGCTGGCGCTCCAGGCCGCGCCGTTCAAGATCAACGTCAATGCCGTCTGCCCCGGCCCGACGGCCACGGAGATGACCGAGGCCTGGGGGGACGACGTCAACAAGGCCTTCGCCGCCAAGATCCCCTGGCAGGAATATGGCCGCCCGGAAGACATCGCGGCGGCCGTTTGTTTTCTCTGCTCTCCCCGCGCTCGCTACATTACCGGCGAGATTCTTGACGTCAACGGCGGACTCGTAATGGACTAACCGGAGGTCTCATCATGTACGATTTTCCCATGATCGATACCCACCTGCATATCTGGGACATCGACCAGATCGACTATCCCTGGTTGCTGGGCGTTCCCTCCCTCAACCGTACCTTCACCATCAACGACTACCGCGCCGCGACGAAGAACTTCAAGATCGAGAAGATGGTCTTCGTGCAGTGCGAAGCCGACTTCGCCCAGTACCGCGCGGAGGTCGATTTCGTCAGCCGCGTCGCGCGCGAGCAGGATCCGCGCCTCCGGGGCATCGTCGCCTGGGCTCCCCTGGAAAAAGGCGAGGCGGCGCGCGAAGACCTGGAATGGCTGGCGCGGAATCCACTGGTCAAGGGCGTGCGCCGCATCATCCAGTTTGAGCCTGACCTGACGTTCTGCCTGCAGCCGGATTTCATTACCGGTGTCCGCCTGCTGGCCGAATACGGGCTGAGCTTCGACCTCTGCATCGACTGGCGGCACTACGAGAGTGCGATCCGGTTTGCCGAGCAGCTTCCCGAGGTGCCGATGATCCTTGACCACATCGGCAAGCCCGACATCGTGGGCGGCCAGCTCGACCCGTGGCGCGATCAGTTGCTACGCCTGGCCGCCTTGCCGAACGTCTGCTGCAAGTTCTCCTCCCTGGCCACCGAGGCCGACAAGGAGAACTGGACCGTGGACGACCTGCGGCCCTACGTGGATCACGTCGTCGACACCTTCGGCTTCGACCGCCTCGTTTTCGGCGGCGACTGGCCGGTGGTGACGCTTGCGGCTTCCTACGACAAGGCTCTCGCCACCATGGAAACCTTGCTGGCCGGCGTCCCGCAGGAAGACCTCGCCAAGCTCTTTCACAACAACGCCGCGGCCTTCTACCGCGTTTAGGAGGACATCATGAATAGTGCAGTTATACCCCTGACCGTCGAAAGCTTTGCCGCGTTTGGTTTCTATGCCGATATGCTCCATGCGAACGGCGAGAAGCTCGGCGCACCGCCTGTTGAGTTCTTCCGCGACATGGTGCAGCAGGATCTCGGGCAGCACAATCGCGTCTCCTACTCGACCTGCCGCTGCGCGCCGCGTGATCCCGTGGTCTGCATCCTCGAGTGCCATTCTCGCACGGCTGAAGTGATGCTGCCGCTGGACAACGACATGCTGCTGCAAGTAGCGCCGGCCACCGCCGGGGGGTGTCCACCTGAGCTCGACAAGCTGCGTGTCTTCCGCGTGCCTCAGGGAACGTTGGTCGTCCTTCGGCCCGGAACATGGCACCACGGCCCGTTCGCTCTGAACGATCGACCGGTGAATATTCTGATCGCTTTGCCCGAGCGCACCTATGCCAATGATTGCACCACGCATGTGATACCAGAGTCCAACCCTGTGAAACGGGAGGTTGCACCATGACGAATCACGCGATTATTCCTGGACGCTTCACCGGCAAAGTGGCCATCGTCACCGGCGGCACCGCCGGTATCGGACGAGCCATCGCGCGCCAGCTCGGGCTGGAAGGCGCCAGCGTCCTCATAACCGGCTTGCCGAAGGACGGCAACGCCGCCGCGACCGAACTGCAAGCCGAAGGCATCGACGCCCTCTGCCTTCAGGGCGACATGGCTGACGAAGGATTCTGCAAACGGGTGGTCGACACGGCTGTTGAGCGCTGGGGTGGCGTCGACCTGCTGGTCAACAATGCCTTCTCCTTCCTGGCCAAAGGCGTCGACGTGACCCGCGAAGACTGGCATCACTCGTTCGATGTCGGACCCTTCGGTTTTGCCTGCATGATCCAGCTCTGTGCGCCAGTCATGAAGCGGCGCGGCGGCGGCGTGGTCGTCAACGTGTCGAGCATTTCCGGGTTTGTCGCCCAGACCGGGCGTTGGACGTACAACTGTGCCAAGGGCGCGGTCAATCAGCTCACCCGCTGTGCCGCTCTCGACCTGGCCGCCGACGGCATCCGGGTCAACAGCATCAGTCCTGGCTGGATATGGACGCGCGAGGTCGAGAAGGCGGCCGGGCACGATCGTGCCAAGTGGGAGCCGGTATGGGGGTGCTATCACATGCTGCAACGGCTCGGTGAACCCATCGAGTGTGCCCGTGCCGCGCTCTTTCTGCTCAGCGACGACGCCTCCTTCATCACAGGGACCGACCTGCCGGTCGATGGCGGCTACCAGAGCATGGGGCCTGAAGGACTTGGACAAACCGCTAGAGTGGCCGGCAGCGCGTGAGAGGAGCGTCCATGAACGACCACGACATCAGCCAGGTCTTTGCGGCGCATGTGCCTCGCTGGGTGACATCCGGTGAGCGGGTGTTGCTGGTGGTGCCAGACACCACGCGCACAGCTCCGCTGGCGCGGCTGCTGGGGTTGCTGCTGCCGGTCCTGCGCGAGGCGGGGGCGGAGACAACGATCCTCGTGGCGCTGGGCACGCATCCGCCGCTGCCGGAGGCCGTCCTGCGCACGCATCTCGGGCCGGCGGCCTTCGCGGCCGGCGTGCGCGTGTTGAATCACGCCTGGGACAATCCCGAGGCCGTGATGTCGGTCGGGACGCTGTCGGCCGCCGAGGTGAGCGAGCTGAGCGGCGGGTTGCTGGCGGAGGCGGTTGATCTGCGCGTCAACAAGGCCATCCGCGACGCCGACCGCCTGCTGTTCCTGCACCCCGTGTTCCCGCACGAGCTGGTGGGCTTTTCCGGGGGCAGCAAGTACCTGTTCCCCGGTATCTCCGGGCCCGAGATGATCGATATCATCCACTGGCTCGGTGCCCTGTGCGGCAGCGGCACGGTGATCGGGCAGATCGACACGCCTATCCGCCGCGTGCTGGACGCCGCCGCCGCGAAGATGCCGTTGCCCATGCACGGCTTGTCCTTTGTCTGCCATGGAGGCGAGGTCGTCGCGCTGGAGGCCGGCGACCTGTGTGATGCCTGGCGCCGGGCGGCGGCGGTTTCACAGCGCGTGCATGTCACGCGCCTGCCGCGTCCTTTCCGTACGGTGCTGGCCTGTTGCCCCCCGATGTACCCCGACCTGTGGACCGGCGGCAAGTGCATGTACAAGTGCGAAGGCGCGGTCGCCGATGGCGGCGAACTGATCATCTACGCGCCCCACGTGACAACGTTCTCGGAGTCGCACGCCGCGACGGTCGAGCGCGTCGGGTATCACGTCCGCGACTATTTTCTGGCGCACTGGGAGCGGTACCGGCACGAGTCGCGCGCCGTGCTCGCCTACCTCGCGATCGTCAAGGGCGCCGGCACGTATGTGAACGGCGCGGAATCGACCCGCATCCGGGTCAGCGTCGCCTCGCAAATTCCAGCGGCCAAATGCCTGGCGGCGGGGATTGGCTACGTTGACCCGGCGACCCTTGACGTCAACCAGTGGAAAACCCGCCCAGGCGTGTGGGTCATCGCGAAAGCAGGCGAGACGCTCTATACTGTAGGCGGCAACGATGATCCCCAGCCCGCACAGGGCCTCGCCCAGACTTGGGGACAGTGATTACCCTGGGCTTTGTTGCGGGTGATTTCTTGTAAGTACTTGA
>CAYSBP010000184.1:1778-6454 GCA_964429255.1 uncultured Planctomycetia bacterium | reverse complement strand
CTTCCGGAGTCCCGCGCTCCGAAAATTATGACTACTGTGGAAAACAGATTCGGCGTTTGGGAAGAGGGCTGCGTATCGGCCTGCTCCCGCCGTCCCATCATCTCCGCTCTCGACGCACCCCCTTTTCAGCCGCACTTACAATGACCGCCAGGGCCTGCACGACCTCGCCAGCGTCGCGGCGGATTAGGCGCTCCACCTGCTCCCGCAATTGCCCTGCGGCCACATCCGGTTTGGTCACGCTCCTCTTGCCACCGGCCCCAACAAGCGTTGGCACGTCCACGCCCAGCGCTTCAGCCAACCGGGCCACCATGTCCAGCCCCGGTGCTGCCTCGCCGCGTTCCAGTTTACCCACGTAAGTGATCGCGATCTTCGCTTTCAGCGCCAGATCGTACTGCGAAAGCCCAAGTCGCCGACGCGCCGCTCGCAGTTCCGCGGCGAACTGCCCGACGATGGGGTGGTGTGCGGTGTGCCTCTTTTTCCCGGTCATGAAGACCTCCTTCCCTTAAAGCATCGGTACAAAGCCCTTATTAGGATACACCCTTTAGTAGTTGACGCCAACACCCCAACGGGTATACGCGAATTCGTGGATCACTTTGGATGCCGATAATGCAAGCCAGCGACCCCAACGACCGCGACCCCCACGCCCCAAAGGGAACCGATACGCCTACGATCCGCCCCGGCGATCAGGCCCCAAAATGGTGGGAACGGTCCCCGCCCTCCACGCCGTCTCCGCTCAAGCCGCGCGCCGTGGCCTACTACCGCCACTCCGCTGAGATCGGGCAGGAGAACTCCGTCGAGATCCAACAGGAGCACGTCCGCGCCTTCGCCAACACGCACGGGATCGAGATCGTGGAGGAATTCGCCGACCGGGGAAAGTCCGGCCTGAATGCCGAAGGACGGCCGGCCTTTAATGAACTGATGGCGAAGTCGAAGAAACGCACGGACTTCGAATATATCCTCGTCCTCGATGTCAGCCGCTGGGGCCGCTTCCAGGACACCGATCTTTCCGCCTACTACAAAGCGCTCTGCGCAAACGAAGGGAAGAAGGTTGTCTACACGGACCTTGGGCTACCCAAGGATGGCGACCTTTCGCACTCCTTACTGGAGAGCATCGGCCGCTACCAGGCCGCCGAATATAGCCGAAACTTGAGCAAGAAGGTCTTCGCCGGCTGCAAGAAAGTCGCCGAGCAAGGGTATCGCCCAGGCGGTCCTCCGCCCTACGCACTTAGCCGTCTGATGCTGGATGAGCAGAAGCAGCCAGACCGCATTCTGCAACCTGGCCAGCGCAAGGCCATCCAAAACGGCCGCGTGGTCCTGGTCCCCGGAAACCCTGACCACATCGGCATCGTCCAGGAAATCTTCATGTTCTTTGTGGAACGCAAACTCGATGAGCGCCAGATCGCCGGCGTGCTCAACCAGCGCGACATCCTTTCCCCCGGCGGCCGACAATGGAGCGCGGCGTCCATCAGAAACGTCTTGATCAACCAGCAGTATGCCGGCGCGGTCGTCTACAACAAAACCACCCAGCGGCTGAAAACCCGTACCCGGCCAAACCCCCGTGTCGAGTGGGTTGTCACGCCCGAAGCATACGACGAAATCATCTCACCGGAGCTTTTCCGGGAAGCGCAGGCCATCTTTGAGCAGCGTAAACATGTGCTCACCAGCGAAGAACTGCTGGCCCGCATGCGACGCCTGTATGACCGGTACGCGCTGATCACCGCCCGACTGTTGCGCTTCGACCCGGAAACCCCCTCCCCGAGCACCTACATCAAGCATTTCGGCTCCCTCAACGGTGCGTTTCAGCAGTTGCACGCCGCCGCGCTGGACAGCGTCAGGGGGCGGGTCACGGAGGAGATTCTGCGGGTGGGGCCAACAGTGGAACCCTACGAAGACTTCCTGGTCGTAAACCGGAGCTTCACCGTACTGGTGCAGCCATCAGTGCCCGTACCCAACGGCTACGAGTCCTGCTGGGTCTTTGAGCCCGATCGCCGTCCAGCCGTGGACATTACGCTCGGCGTTCCCGTCGATGACGATAAAGGATCCGGCATTCTCGGCTACCTGGCGCTGCCACGCCTGATGACGCCACACCGGCAGGTGCGATTGGCCTACAGCAGCGACGTGTGCGTGGAATTACAGGGCTACAGCGGCCTGGACCTGATCCGGGATCTTCTGGTCTGAAGAAAGGAGACATCCAGTGGATGCACCGCCTATTCGTTCCGCCAAAGACCGCCACTACGCCATGATTCCCGTGGATAAGGTGGAGGTCGTCCACTCGCGCCAACGCGAGAAGACGCAGTTCAAGGACAACGTGCGCAGCATCGGCGCCGTGGGGCTCTACAAGCCCATTCTGGTCAACCAGCGCTTTCTGGCCAAGACGGGAATGTACCATCTCATCTGCGGCGAGGGACGCCTGACGGCCCACAAGGAACTGGGCAAGACCGAGATCCAGGCCGAAATCATCGACGTGGACGAAACGACCGCGCTTCTGATGACCCTCGGCGAGAACATCGCGCGCACACCCGTAGAATCCATCGAATACGGCTATATCCTGAAGGAAATGAAGGATTATGGAATGAGTCTTGCCGAACTGTCCGCCATTACCGGGCGCGACGAAGCCTACCTGCGCAGGTATCTACGGCTGATCGAGCAAGGAGAAGAACGGCTCATCAAAGGTGTCGAGGACGGTGTCTTCCCGCTGGTCTTCGCCATCAATGTGGCGCAAAGCAACGACCGCTCTGTTCAGCACCTGCTGATGGACGCCTTTGACAACGGAATCGTCAATACCACCAACCTCGCCAGGGTCCGTCGGATTGTCGAAGACCGCATGGAGAATGGAAAACAGTTACGTTCCGGAAAGAGGCCTGAACCCGTCACGGTGGACAGGCTAAAGACCGAAATCCGGCAGATCACCCGCGAGAAAACAGCCTTCGTTTACGAGGCTAACCAGAAGGAGAACCGGCTCTTCCGGCTCCTGATGGCCGTCCGCCAACTCCGCGAAGACGAAGACTACGTCTCCCTGCTTAAAGCCGAAGGGCTGGATGAAGAACCCGTGCTGAAGGGAAGCTACCAACTGTGAGAGGAGAACCGATGGACACCGACACGCCAGTCGAAGCCATTGATGTGCCAATCGTGCGGCTCGTACCCTTGCGCCAACGGAAGGTAAGCGCCAAGGACTACGCAAAATTGCTGGCCAACATCCGCACGGTCGGGCTGATCGAGCCCTTGTGCGTATACCGCGAAGGCGACAGTTTCTTGATCCTCGACGGTTTCCTGCGCTACCAGGCACTGCTGGAGTTGGGCGTACAGACTGTTCCCTGCCTGGTTCTCAAGACGAAAGATACCTACACGGCCAACCGACAGGTCAACCATCTGACCCGAAAGCAGCAGGGCAAGCTGCTTCGGCAAGCGATAGCGGAAACCAGCGAAGAGACGGTAGCCAACGCGTTTGGTGACGAGTCACTGAAGGCCCGCCTGCGCACGGGCATCGAAAAGGAACTGCACCCGGAAATCCTGAAGGCCATGGAGGAGGAGCACATCACCCGCGCCGCGGCTTACCAACTGACCTTCGTTGCGCACCGCCGTCAGCTTGAAGTCCTGGAACTGATGCGTGAAGGGAAGGATTCAAGCGCGGCATTCATCCGCGCGCAAGTCCTGCGCACGCCAGCTAACATGCGAGCCAAGAAACGAAGAGGCGGCAACCCCTGGGAGAAGAGCGGCGCCAAACGACGCGGTCTCGTTACCAAACTGCAGGAAGTCGAGAAGCACCACGATTTCTACAGCGCGCTCTACCGGCAATACGTCGGCGACCTGTTGAAGTTGGCGGTCTACGTCCGGCAAGTTCTGACCAGGCCGAAACTCCGGGCACATCTGGAGCGCCAGCACCCTGACATGCTGCAGCTCTTCGAGACCGTGGTTGCCGAGAGCGAAGGCAAAGCCGAAGTCGGCTAAGGGGGAGGCGCAACCGAGATGTCTCGACCCCAAGACCAGCGAAAGCACTTCAGGTATCAGAACCGCCGCGGGGATCTGCTCTATATCCATAGCGGAAAGAACGGTCGCCCGGCCCTGCGTAAGAGTCCGGACGGTTCCCCGGCAGAGCTGCCGCACGGATATGAGATCCGAGAGGACATTCATGGGCGCACGTCTGTTGTTCCCCGACACACACGAGTTATCGCGGAAACAGAGGAACGTCTCGTGCGTCGTGCGCTGGAAGAGGTACGGCCAAGAGATGCCTACACGCTGGAATTATCCGGACGAGCGATGACTGTTTTCGCCTCGGCGCGTGACGGCCGGTGCTTCACGGATTCATTGGACGCGGAATTCTCGCTCGGGTTTGCCCATGCACTGGAAGAGGTCTTCGAACGCAGATACGGCCACGAACTGGCCGGACTGTTCCATGCTGCGCAGCGCAGACGCCAAAAGGAGTCCCGGAAGGAACGATATTATCCGCTCCTCCGATTCGAGCTTACCGATGTCGTCAATCGCCTGTTCTGGGTCAAACGCATCTATTTTTCCGGAGATCAGGACTGGCTGCCCTTGGAGCGATTGCCACTCGCCGCTGCCGTGGCCAAGTACATGCCGCACCTCGGTCGTGACAGCTTCTTCGATCTTCTGTAGCAGTCCGTTGAAGAGGTGCTGTTGTTTGCCCTCTCCCCTTTGCGGGAGAGGGTAGGGAGAAG
>CAYSBP010000184.1:0-1768 GCA_964429255.1 uncultured Planctomycetia bacterium | reverse complement strand
AGGGTTTTCAACGTTAGGAGGTATGCGCCATGCGGATGGAGGCCCGCGCAAGTGGGGATACGCCGACACCAGCGATGAACACTCCGGTGCCTGGCAGGCGGGTTCTATCGCCGAAGTTCATCTTGCACTTTATTGATGACAGGAAGCGTAAAAGCCTCCCTCTAAATGTGGGAGCTGTTCGGAAAGCCGATTCGGCACTATATCGCAAGGCCCTGCAGGTATGGGGCAGTTGGCAGAACGCACTACGCGCAGTAGGACTCAACCCGGACGAATGTCGCTTGAGGCGTTCCCCTCGGCGGTGTCGGATTCTGCGTGCGCTCCGCCGCCGCTTCGTGGCGGGTGAAACGCTAAGGTGGTCCAGTGTGGCTCATCTACCTTTGGCGCAGGAGGCCCTGCGTCGCTACGGAACCTGGAAGGCGGTGCTGCGGAGGGCGTGCATCGAAGAGAGCGATACCAAACTGGCCGGGAGAGCATGGACCAAACGAAGCATCATCAAGGTGCTTCGCAACTACTCAGCAAGCGGAAGGTTTCCTTGCTGGGCCAAACTGCCGTGGCCACTGCGGCGAGCGATCTATCACATCTTCGGTTCACTGAGCATGGCCATCCGCGCAGCGGGCATACGGCGCAAGATCAGAAGAGGAGGCCGGAAGTCTGCGCTCGCGGCAGACCCTCGGACCGCGAGCCGTCTGCCATGGGAGGAGAATGCTCAGATACGGAGCGCGCATTCCAACGCTCCGTGGACGAAAGAAGAAATTTTGCTCAGCATCCTCTGGCGCGAACGGCAGGCGCTGCCCCTGAGCTACGAAGCTGTGACGCGTGAATGGAAAGGCCTCGCGACCGCGGGAACGAGACTGTTTGGGTCTTGGCCGGGTACATTGCAGGCGGTCGGTATCAACCCTGACCGGATTCGTCAGTGTCGGATCTGGGACAGGAAGCGCCTGTTGGCGTATCTGCAACATCGTTTTGCGGAGGGCGGCAACACCAACTCCGTGGTGTTACCCCGTTCGATCAGGCAGGCTCTGGCCAGGCGTTGGGGGTCATGGGCGGATGCGGTCGAGGAACTGGGGTTCGATCCGGAATCGTGCGGAGCAAAATGTCCCCAATGGAGTGCCGAAAAGGTAACGTCTGAGATCCGGCGCCGGCGTGAAAGAGGACTGCCACTGCACACAACAAATCCGAAACGATTGTCCCTTCTTCAAGCAGGAATCAGATTCTTTGGCTCCTGGAACAATGCACTGAAGGCCGATGGACCGGAGCCCCTATGTGTCCGTCGACTCAGCCCGAACTGGGGTCGTGAAAGCATCTTGGCCGAGATTCGTCGGCGACAGCAATTGAGCATGGAACTGCGTGTTGACCGCATCTCGTCCAAGTCGGTCGTGCTGGCCGGAAGACGGTTCTTCGGATCCTGGGGAGCAGCGTTGAAGGCAGCGGGCGAGAGGTGAAGGAGAAAAGCGGAAGGAAAAAGAGGGTAAGGCAGAGGGCGGGATCACGTCTTCTTGTTTGCAGGCGGAACGGATGGAGCGTCTGGCTTTGCCGGAGTGGTACCGCACATTCCCATGTTCTCTTCGTCGAAAGGACTGAAGGCCGTATCGCTTCTATTGTGGCGTGTGCGCCATGCGACGAAAACACCGATCGAAATCAGGACCAGCAGTATCGGAATGCCGAGCAGGAGTGCGACAATAGGGCTGAACAGTTGCATGGTTCTCAATGGCCCCCTACCGCCCAACTCCAAGCACCCTAACCTCGAACCCAGCGTTTCGCAAAGACA
>CAYSBP010000183.1:0-6482 GCA_964429255.1 uncultured Planctomycetia bacterium | reverse complement strand
GCGCACCCTCCCAATCGTACGAATCGGACCGACAGGGAAAATACTTTTTTGCGGGGACAGTGTAGCGAGATAGAGGGGAAACTCAAGGGGCAAGAAACGGCAGCGATTCCGGGTGCACGACCGGTGCTGCGGACCCCAAAAATGGTGCCATGGATACGCACACAGATCATCGAGCCGAAAATGTGCAACCTATGTGCGTATCCGTGGCTCCTCGGCTGCAGTCCACGGACAGCGCATACGACCGCGCTGTCCATGGCACCAAGTATCCTGGCATTCACGCAACACCGGTCGTGCACCCTGGGGTAGGGGTGCACAACCGTTCTGCAGGTCATGCGGCGCGCATGGATGGACGGGCGGGGCGGCAAGGAGGGAGTGATTTTTCTGGGGCCAACGATCGGGTCAAGAGCACAGCCTGCACAGCTTGTTGATCAGGTCCGTGCCTTTCGGGAGGGTGGTTCCAGACACAGGTATCCTCCTTCGCCCACCGCCACCAGCTGATCCAGAATCATGCTCCCCAGCAACCGTGGTCCATCGACTCACGGATCTTCCGAGCCATCTGTGAGACGCCCGGTTCCAGGAGCATTGCACTGTGGCGACCGGGCACGGTGTGTTCTTCGGAGCCCTTGAGTGCAAGGGTGCGCCAGGCGGTCCTGGAACCGTATACCCACTCAGGATCAGTCTCTTTGGCCAGGAAAAGCAGCAGCCGGCCATCGTAGTGCTTGGGCACATACAGTGCACACGCCCGCCGAGTGGCCTTTCTTAACTGATGCAGACGATTCTCGATTTCCCTGGCGTACGGATTCTGACGACGCTCGAGCTTCTCCTTCTGGCGGACCGCTCGTTCCTCAGATCGCTGTCGGGCTTCGGTTTGTGCGCGCCTCCATTGCGACCACCACATACCGGGTGCATATCCGGACAGCGACTTGACCTGCTTGAGGAAGGGCTTGATCTGCCGGTGATTCAGTTTCTGCAGCACGCGAAAGACGGCATAGGGCACCACGGGGGGCCGTCCCAGGAAGGAATCCATCAATGCCAGGAGGACGACCTCTTCCCCCTGGGCCTTGAGTTGCTGCGCCATCTCATAGGCCACGTTTCCGCCGGCACACAGACCACAGAGCGCATAGGGTCCTTGGGGACGGACCGTGCGAATCTGTTGAATCAGATGCGCCGCGACCGATTCGATGGTGAACCGGTCCGCCAGGCCGCCCAAGCTCAGCGGTTGAATGCCGTAGCATGGCTGATCGTGACCCAGCAGACGGGCCAAATGAACGAAGGTGCCGGCGTTGTGCATCTCCATGCAGAAGAGCGGCGGCCGGTCCCCGCTGGCCGAGAACGTCAACACGGTCGACCAGTCTGTGGGTGGTCCTTCGGTCTCCAGAGCGGAGGCCAGATCTTCAATGTAGGGCCGCTGGAAGAAGAGGTCTGGCTGAAGGGCCTTGCCAAACGCCCGTTCGACTTCCACCAGCATCCGGATGACGGACAGGGAATCACCACCCAGTTCAAAGTAACTGTCCCGTATGCCAAAGTGGTCGGCTCCAAGCACGGTCCGCCAGATGGACTGCAGGCGCTCTTCCGTGACGGTTCGCGGGGCGATGCACTCGTTGTTCGCGGCCGTCATCGGCGGGTAGCCGGACCGGACAGCGTTGTCGGGCAGGGCCTCCAGTTGCCGATGCAGCAGTGAGCGTTGTGCCTTGCCGGTGGGACCCTTCGGTATGGCGCCCGTCACGACAATCGCGCGTGGCACCTTGAAGGGCGCAAGGCGTGCGGCAACGAATCTTCGCAGTTCCTCAGGTGTCGGCACCGTTCCCGGCTTGGGCACCACGGCCACGGCAAGTTCCTCCCCGAGCACTGGATGGGGCAACGGATACGCCACAGCCTCGGCGACCGCCGGGTGCTCTGCCAGCACCTGGTCGATCTCCGCCGGGGCCACCTTCTCGCCGCCGCGATTGACGAGTTCATTGAGCCTGCCCGACAAGAACAGGTCCCCGTCCCTATCAAACCAGCCCAGATCGCCGGTGTGAAACCACCCCTTCCGGAAGGTCTGTGCTTTGGCGTCTGGAGCGTTCTCGTAGCCGTCCGTGACATTCTCACCGCGGATGACGATCTCGCCGACTGCTTCCGGCGGCAAGCGGTTCCCCGCGCCATCCACGATGACGATTTCGGGCCCTACCGACCTTCCAACCGATCCCGGCTTCCTGTGGCCGGGCGGCAGCGGGATCGTCGTGATGAGCGGCGCGGCCTCCGTCATGCCATAGGTCTGGATTACCGGGACTTGGAACACGTCTTCCAGTTCCGCCGCCATCCGGGGACTTAAGGGGGAGGCCACGGAGCGGATGAAACGCAGCGATGACCGTAGGTCCCGATGCCCCGCACGTTGCATCTGCGCCAGGAGGGCCGACAGCGTTGCCGGGACGGCCTGGAACCAAGTCGGCCGATACAGTTCCAGCCAGTTCAGGAACTGCCCGGCGTCAAAACCCGGTGTGCAGACAATTCGGCCACCGCTGACAAGCGGCGCGAGCAGCAGATCCACTACCCCCCCGATGTGAAACTGAGGCATCATGCACAGGCAGGTGTCAGCAGGCCCCAGCGCCAGCGATTGGCACACCGAACGGACTGCGACCGCCAGGTTCTTCCTGGTCAGCGGAACAACCTTTGGGCTCCCCGTAGTCCCCGAGGTGGGCAGGACCACGGCCACGTCACCCGGCCCAGAAACGCCACTCGGCGGGATCGCGTCAGCCGGCGGCGTCTGAATATCCGCGGTCACATCCTCGGCCAGGAGTCGGTAGATGCCGTCCGCGGCTTGGTTTCCGGTCCTGATCCCCAGAACGCAGACACCGCCGCCAACCGCCGCATCACGCAGCGGCGAGCCGCGCCCCTCCAAGGCCAGCAGCCACCTGGCACCCACGGCCGACAAATGGCGCTCGCCGTCGAGCCGTCCACACAGCGGGTTCAAAGGGGCGCACACGCTAGCGGACGACACCGCAAGAATCGCGATCGCCATTTCCGGCCCGTCCGGCAGCGCCACGGCGACGCGATTCCCGCGTCGCACGCCCGCGGCACGCAATCCGCCCATCACCTGACGGACGTTGCGTTCAAGGTTCATATAGGACAGCGGCAACCGGCCCGGCGCCTCGATAGCGATCCGGTCCGGTCCCGAACCCGCTCGGTTGGCCAAGAGACCGCAGATATCCAAGACGTCACCGCCGCAGTCAGCCCATGCCACACGCATGATCCCCAGCGTCGATTCTGTCTCGCCCTTGCCTGCCACGGTTGAGGCCTCAGACTTCTCCGCCTAGGAGCAACGCCAACACAGCCTTCTCGGTATGCAGGCGATTTTCCACCTCTTCCATGACCAACGATCGCGGCCCATCAATGACTTCAGGCGCGACCTCCTCCCCTCGCCTCGCGGGAAGGCAGTGCATGAAGACCGCGTCGGGTTTCGCCCACCCCATCACCTCAGGCGTCACCTGATACGGCAGGAAGTCCTTCAGTCGGCGTTCACGCCCCCCCGCCGCGTACCCATCCCGCCGCATGCTCGTGAAGGTGACGGCCACCACGATGTCCGCTCCAGTCACGCCCCCCCTGAGGTCCTGCGTGATCTTGAAACTCCCTCCCGTATGTACGTTCTTTGCTTGCACCCAAGACAAGGTTGTCGCATCCAGGCCATATCCCTCCGGCGCTGCGTACGTCATGTTCAGCCCGAAGATCGCGGATGCGATCGCCCAGGAACAAGCCATGTTCCAGGCGTCGCCAACAAAGGCGATCCGCAGATCGTGAAGCCGCCCCTTGTGTTCCCTGACCGTCTGCAGGTCAGCGAGAAGCTGCAGTGGGTGCCGTTCGTTGGTCAGCGCGTTGATCACCGGGTGGGCCATGTGCCGTGCGTATTCCTCGACGATGGCTTGCTCGAATGTCCGAATCACCAGGGCATCGCAGTAGCGATCGATTACCCGAGCCGTGTCATAAATGGTCTCGCCCCGTGAGAGCTGCATGGTCCGGGGATCCATAAAGAACGTCGTGGCGCCCAAGTGTGTCCCGGCCACCTGCAACGATAGCTGCGTGCGGGTCGAGTGCTTCTCGAACAGCATCGCCAGCGTTCTGCCCCGCAGGCACTCGTGCGGTTCGCGCCGGACAAGCTTGGCTTTGAAGGCGTCAGCCAAGTCAAGGATTCTGACGATTTCTTCCTTCGCGAAGCTCTCGAAGGTCAAGAAGTCTCGCCCCTGGAAGACACTGCTCAAGACACGACCCCTCAAGTGGTGGAAATGCCGTCCTCCCCAACAATCTCAAGCGTACTTACGAAAACCGGTGAATCAAGGCGAAGCGGCGGCTGGACGGAGAATGCAGCTGCAAACTCAGTTAATTAAACATTCAGGGACAGAGATTATCTATGCCAGGTGGTCCTGTCGGCGACCTCCCTCCACGGACATCACGGCCGTTTCATAGATGTCCCCGGAAACTTATGCCTCCAACCGCTCCCGCAGCCGGCCGAGCGCGGCGCGATAACGCGTGGCGGCAGTGCCTTGCGGAATGCCAAGCACCTCGGCGATCTCGCGAAAGCCAAGCTCGGCCTGGGTGTGCAGGAGCACCACCTCCCGCTCCGTCTCGGGCAGGTCGGCGAGCGCGGCGTTCAGGCGGCGAGGCGATACAGAGCGGTGGGATCCAAATCAAAAAAAACGGAATCGCTTCCGTTTTTTTCGGCGAACCGCGCCACACTCATGTAATTCTGCGGCGGCGGAAATCCCCTTGACGCCTTCCACGGCGCAACCGTATCCTGACTTCACGTTGGCGGCCAGCGAGGCGCGGGATCGGTCGGCGCGACCGTCAACGAAGTGTTCTGACGCATAGTATTTCTCCAGGATTGCTCTGCTATGCGTCAATACCTCCGTAATTCGTTGATTGTCAAGGGGACCTTTGACGCATCGCACTTCTTGCCTATGAAGATCATGGCGGGCCACGTTCTGGCATCCCTGCCGGGATGCACCCGCGGGGGAGAGGGTCTCGCCCGAAGAGCTTCGATTCTTGCCGCCTGCGCGAGACTCGGCTAAAAGAAACGGCATGAGCGACACACCGGCCGCCGGTCCCCGCGTACTGGTCGTGGATGACGAACCCGCCATCTGCTGGGCCTTCAAACAGCTTCTCGGCGGTGAAGGATACCAGGTGCTGGCGGCGGGCAGCGCGGAGGAAGGGCTGGAGACGGCCGCGAAGGAACGGCCCGAGCTGATTCTCCTGGATATCCGCCTGCCGGGCCTCTCGGGTCTGGAGGCGCTCCCGAAGTTCCGCGAGCTGCTTCCCGAATCGCCGGTCCTGGTGATGACCGCACACGGCACGATGGAAACGGCCATCGAAGCGATCCGCCATGGCGCGCACAACTACCTGACCAAACCGATCCACAACGAAGACGCCGTCCACCACATCCGCACGGCGCTGGAGAGCTGCCAGCTCTCTCGCGAAGTGACGCGGCTGCGCAAGGAACTGGCGGGCGCCTTCACGCTCGATTCCATGGCGGGCAAGTCGCCTGCGATGCAGGAGGTCTACAAGAAGATCGGTGCGGTCGCGGGTTCGGACAGCTCGGTGCTGATCTACGGCGAATCGGGCACAGGGAAGGAACTGGTCGCGCGCGCGATCCATCACTATTCGGGCCGTGGCCGCGGTCCGTTCATCGTGGTCAACTGCGCCTCGATGCCCGAACCGCTGCTGGAAAGCGAACTCTACGGCCACGTGAAGGGCGCCTTCACCGGCGCGATCCGCGACAAGGCGGGCAAGGCCGAGGCGGCCGACGGCGGGACGCTCTTCCTCGACGAAATCGGCGAGATGCCGCTGGCTATTCAGGCCAAACTGCTGCGCTTCCTCGAACAGAAACGGATCGAACGTGTCGGCTCGACGGAGAGCGTCGAAGTCGACGTCCGGATCCTCGCCGCGACCAACCGCAGCCTCCCCGAACGGATCAGGAAGGCGCAGTTCCGCGAGGACCTGTACTACCGGCTGAATGTCGTCTCGATCGACCTGCCGACGCTGCGCGAGCGTAAGGACGACATCCCGCTGCTGGTGGCCAGCTTCCTCTCGCGTCGGCAGGGCGCTCCGGGCGGCGGCGCCCAGGAGATCGGTCAGGAGACGATGAAGCTGCTGGAACGTTTCGACTGGCCCGGCAACGTGCGCGAACTGAAGAACGCCATCGAACATGCCGTGCTGCTGGCACGCGGGACGCCGATCCGTCCCGAGCATCTGCCGGCGCACATCCTGCAGGCATTGCGCGGCGAAACACCGCTGCAGGGCGAGTCCCTCGCCGACCTGATCCGCGCCCGCACCCACCGCGCGCTCGACACGGCCGAGACCGTCGAGGAAGGCAACGCGTATCTGGAAGTGCTCGCCGATGTTGAGAAGACGATCCTCGAAACCGCCCTCAAACGTGCCGCCGGCAACCAGGTCAAAGCCAGCAGATGGCTCGGCATCCACCGCACCACCTTACGCAAGAAGATCGAAGAACT
>CAYSBP010000182.1:0-6504 GCA_964429255.1 uncultured Planctomycetia bacterium | reverse complement strand
GCCCCAACCCCCCGCTCTCCCTATCGGGTGGGGGTTTGGGGGGGGGGGGGGGCGGGGTGGGGGGCGTCGGGCGTTCGAATCAGACCGGCCGCGCCGGCAGCGGCGGCAATCGCAGCGTGCGTTCGAATCAGACCGGCCGTGTCGGCCGCAGCGGGTCAGGTCAGCAGCAGGACGGTGAGGGGAGTTTCCTCGAGATGGTGCTCGCCTGGGTTGCCGAGCAGGCGGACACCCAGATGTTCCCGGACGGGTCGACATACTTCCTCGACAAGCCGTCGAACAACTTGATCGTTTACACGACGCCGGCCGGGCACGAGAAGATCAAGGAGTTTCTGGATGTCTTCGATCAACCGCCGATCCAGGTACTGATCAAGGCGCGTTTCCTTAAGATTCGCGAGACGGGGGAGAAGGGGCTGGGCATCAGCCTGGACCAGCTGTCCGGTTCGATCAGTCTCGGGAATCCGAACAATGCGATGCCCTACAGTTTCACCAACCTGGCGCAGTTGGGCTCTGCGGTGGGCTCGTCCGGTGCGACGCAGATGCTTGCCTTGTCGGGCAGCCGGCTGGACCCCGCCTTCAACTTCACGGTGCGCGCCCTTCTGCAAGACAAGAATACCAAGGTGCTGGCCGAACCGCAGATTCTTGCGATCAACAACAAGGAAGCCTATATCGACATCACGACCAACTTCTCCTACATCACCGACCTGCGCGAAGTGAGCGGTACGACCTTTGGCGGCGACGGGACGGCGGCCAGCGACGTGGTGGCCTATGTGCCCGAGTTCGACACGGAGAACATCGGCTTCACACTTTTCGTGACGCCTTCAGTCGGCCGGGATTTGAAGACCATCAACCTTCATCTGCGGCCGGTCGTGGACGATCTTGCCGAGGGGCAGAGCATCGCTAATTTCCGGTCGTTCGATGTCATCGACGTCGAAGGTGAATCGGGTCAGCCGCCGCCGGTGATCCAGCGTCCGACCATTGACCAGACCAGTCTGGAGACCGACGTGGTGCTGGAAGACAACGGATTCGTGATCATCGGCGGGTTGATCCGTAGTACGCGCACGACGGTCGAAAAAAAGGTCCCCGGGTTGCATCGGTTACCGGGGCTGGGATACCTCTTCAAATCGAAGAGTGAGGTCGTCGACCGGACGAACCTGGTGATCATCGTCGAAGCGCAGATCGTCACGCCGCGCGGGCGAACGTATCGCACGGATGCCAACCCGGATGACGGCGACGTGCGGGAAGGCGGCACCAACCGGGCGCCTGGGCAGGTATCCGAGATGGTCCCGCCGGCGCGACCTCCGGTGGTCAGGGAGCAGTCGCCGGTGCCCGCGACGCGGCCGATCGGCGTCTGGAAGGTGAACGAGGAGCAGCCCAAATAAGGCAGACATCCTCGGCTGCCCGCGCGGTCGGGGCGTTCGGGCGGTGCTGGCCTGACGGTCCGCTGGCCGGTTGGTATGGGATGGGTAGATACGGGAGCGAGACGGGTATGTCGAAGGCGGTGGGGATCGATATCGGGACGGAGGCGCTGCGGGGCGTCGTCGTCGAGTCGCGCCGCGGCAAGCTCCAACTGGTCACCGCCGGAGTTATGCCGCTGGGCGAATGGGCGGCACTCGAAGACAACCAGGACAAGCAGCTGGCGATCGGCAAGAAACTGAAGGAACTGGTTCACGAGGCCGGGCTGCGGGCGCCGAATCGCCGGATTGCGGTGACCAGCAAGGGCGCCGTGCTGCGCTATCTGACCGTACCGCCGGTCCCACCCTGGCGACTGGAGATGCTGGCCCGTTATGACATTGAGGAGCGTGGGGACAACAAGGAACCGAGCGCCTACGATTACCGGATACTGGACGTTCCGGAGATGGGCGGCCAGTATTCCGTTCTCTTGGGCGCGCTCCACGAGCGCGTCGTGAACTGGCTGATGGACATTTCCCGTCAGGCGCGTTTGGGCGAGGTGGAGCCGGATCTGAAGGCTCTGGCCCTATACAACGCCTACTATCACGGCCACGGTTTTGATCCTGATAAGACCGTGTTGGTGGTGGATATCGGGGCGGCGGAGATCACGGTATTGCTGGTTCGAAACGGGGCGCTCTATCTGGCGCGTACGTTCGACGGTGGCGGGCAGCGCTTCACGCAGGCGATCTCGGAGGAACTGAAAGCGACCATTCTGGAGGCCGAGGAGATCAAGAAGAACGAAGCGGAGATTCTCTTTGAGCAGGCTTCGACAGGCGCCACGGCCATGTTCCGTCGTTCGGGGCGTTCCAGTGCGTCCACCATTCGCCGGCCCCCGGAAGGTCCGCATACCCGGGAGATGCCCGTCATCAAGCCGGGCGACGAACCGGCGAAGGGGGCGGGGGGCGGTCCGGTCAAGGACATCGAGTTGGAATTGAACCCCATCGGTGTGCAACCTGCACAGGGGGCCGAGGCCGATAAGCCCTTGCACCAGTTATCGGAGGGCGACCATGCCTTCCTGGACGAACTCGACGACCTCCAGCCTGCGGTGAAACGTCGCAAGCAGATCTCGCAGTTGCTGGTCCGCGAAACAGCGGCGTTGTGCGCGGCCTTGGAGAGCGCGCTCAACTACTGCCGCGGCCAGTACAAGATGCGCGAGCTGAAGATCGACACGGTCTACCTGACGGGGGCGGGGAGCCGGCTCAAGGGGCTGTCGCAGTTGATCAGCCGACGCATGCGTGCCCCGGTCGAGCCGCTGGACGTGTTCCGGCAACTGGATCTGAGCCGGTTACCGGAGGAGGCGGCCACGACGTTGCGGGCTGAGCAGGACCGGATGGCGGTATCCACGGGTCTGGCGCTCTCAAGCCTGTGCGACGGAGCCTTCAACTTTCTGCTCTGGCCCACGGCGCTGAAGGAGCGCAAGAAGTTCTGGGCGCGTGGCGCGTTCCTGTACTATGCGGCGGCGGCCCTTCTGGCGGTCGTTGCCATCCTTTTCTTCACGCCGTACCGCAACGCCGAGACGCTGGCCCGGAACGAAGGGCTGATGAACACGTCGATTCAGGAGGCGCAACTGCTCGAGCAGCAGCTCGTCTTCGCTGCGCAGGAGCACGAGGAGCTGCAGCGCCGGTTGGAGCAGATCGATCTGAACGCGAAATCCGGGGCGTTTTTTCTCAACGTGTTGGCGGAGTTGAAGGACACCCGACGGATCCCAAAGGACGTCTGGCTGACCTCGTTGTCGACCAATCTGCCGTCGGTGATTTTGAAGGATACCTTCCCGGACCGTGAATCGGGCGGCTCGTCGGGCAGCGTCCTGGAACCGGGAGCCAAGGCGGCCGCACAGACGACGCCGGGGGCCACGCCGGACACCTTCCAGGCGCAGGCGCGCGTGTATCTGCGCGGGTTCGTGCGCAGCGGGCAGAAAAGCGATCTGTACAACACGATCATGGGGGATCGAACCACGAAGCCGTTCGTCCCAGGCTTCTGCGATCTGCTGGTCCCGGTGCCGGACGATCCCGAAAACACCAGGAACCTCTTTCGGGATATCCGGCCGGTCTGGGTGGAGAGGGACGATCATGCTGATGGCCCCCGGTTTCTGAAGGAGTTCGTGCTGGAGGCGTATGTCGAGGGGTCGCGCGGATTCGACAAGAAGGCCGCAGCCCCAAAGACGACCCCGCGTGCAGGAACGCCCGGGACGAAGGATGGTGCGCGGGTGCCGGCAGAGGCGGTGCCCGTCGCGAAACCGGTCGTGAAGGCGCCAGCGAAGGCTTTCTGAGGACGTGTGACGATGGCGATGGACGAAACGGATCGCGTGTTGCTGAAGGGGATGCTCGGTTTCGGCATTTTGGCCGGGGTGCTCTATTTCTATCCTTTCAATTGGCCCATGCCGGGGTTCGGGGCTCAGGTACAGAAGGTGGATGACGCCCGCAAGTCGCTGGATCCGAAGTACACCGAGTACCAGAAATACTATGAGATCCAGACCAAATCGGTGGTTGGCGGGGCGGACGTCGAAGGGGCGAACTCGGTTCGCCTGATCGGAGCGGCTGGGATGGCCGAGCGGCTGCGCGAGTACAGACGGAAAAGCGACGAACTGCGCGAGCGGATCATCGAAAAGCAGAAGGCCAGTCGCATGGACTTCTCCTTCTGGACGGAGGTTCCTGCGGAGGAACGGGAGCCGGGGTTTTACTTCCAGCGAAAGTGGGACCAGATCCGCTATCGCCTGGAGAACGAGGCACGCCAGCAAAACGTGACGATTATGGACCGCGACATCGGTTTTGGGAAGCAGTCAGGCGACTTGCGCATGACGCGGGAACGCGCGACCGAATTCCTTCGCCAACTCTTCATTGCCGAGAAGGTGATCACCCTGTGTATCCTGGCCAAACAGGAGCAGGAGGATTTGGAGCGGAAGAGCGGGTTGAAATCGGAGGCCTTCGTTCGGATCGTCTCGGTCATGCCGGAAGACCCGGTCAAGATCGGCCCGTATTCTCGCACGCCCAACCCGAAGTACGACAAGGACGAGCGCAACCCGAAGTCGGAACGCTATCCGAAGTACCTCACGCGCGAGTGGGACAAGTTTATCTTGATGTATCCGGTCGAGATCCGTCTCCAGTGCGACGTCAACAGCTTCCGGAACTTCCTCAACTCGGTACGCAGCCAGAAGGGACAGTTCCTGGTGATCCGGAACCTGGAAATGGTCTCCTGGTTCATGAAGGAGAGCCGGATCGACGACAGCGCCTGGGGCCGACTGGCTCCCGCAGGGGTGGAGGATTCCGATTTCAAGCAGGAGCACATCCTGGTAAAATTGTCCGCAGCGGGTATGGATTTCTTTGAACCGGAGAAGAAGATCCAGAAACCGGCCCCGTTGGCAGGGACGCAGACCAGGTCTGCGGTTCGTGTACCGCAGGGGCATTGAGCGGAAGGCAGGCCCACCATGGCTCGCATACGCGGCGGAGGGTTCAACAAAGAGAAGTTTTTCTGTCTGCTGGCCGTGTTGAGCCTTTTCATGCTGACCCTGGTGCTTTTTCTGGCTCGCGAGTATCCTACCGGACTTATTCTCCAAGGATATGTGGGGCTCTTTGGCAGTTCGCCGCCGGAGCACCTGCAGAAGCAGCCGCCGGTGACAACCATGCATGCTCCATCCGCCTATCAGCAGCAAGCCATGCCCTCGCCTCCCTCGATGGCCGGGAACCGGAAAACGCCTTTTGCGCCTACCCAGTACCAGGTGGGGCCCCCCCAGGTGCCCACAAAGTCGGTGGCTGTCGCCCCGCCGCCGCCGCTGCCACCCCAGTCCGCGTCTGTGGCACCAACGGACCCAAAATCTGTGAAGGACAAGGAACTGGATGTCAGCTACATGGGGGTGATGCAGGTGCAGGGCGAGACCTACGGTCTCTTGCGCGCCAAGGACGGATCCTATCGGCGGGTGAAGGAGGGCGAGAAGATGCCGGATTTCAATTGCACCGTCAAACGTATCGAGAAGCAGGCGATCTTCGTGGAAACGGACGAAGGTCGCGTCTACACGCTGAGGAGCGACCGGTTCGCTGAGGTGGCGGGATCCGGCGGCAGCGCGTCGACCAAGGACAACCTGCCCAGTTTTGCAGAGCCCAAGAAGTCGGTTTTGCCGGGCACGGACAAGGTGCAACCGCCCCGTCCGCAGCGCGAGCCCAAAGGCACCGCCCCGGGCCAGCGTCCCGCCCGCCCGCAGCCCCTGCCTCAACCGCGCACGCAAGGCTGAGCGTCACATGCGGTTGCTCCTTCACACGGCCGCCCATCCGGCGCTCGATCTCGCCTTGGAAGAATCACTGCAATTGGGATTGGAAGAGGGAACGTCCCCACCCACGTGGCGTCTCTGGCAGGCGCGTGTTCCGGCGCTGGTGTTGGGGACGGGGCAGGTCGCCGAGCACGAGTTGTATCAGGACGCGGCAGGAGCCGCGGGCGTGCCCATACTGCGGCGACACTCCGGCGGTGGCGCGGTCCTGGTAGGTCCCGGAGTGATCAACTACTCGGGCTTCTATCGGATCGCCGAACTGCCTGGCGCTCAGACGATTGCGGGCGCGATGACGGCCGTGTTGCGTCCGGTGATTGAGGTCCTGGTCCGGATGGGTGTCCAGGTGCGCGAGGAGGGGCTCTCGGATCTGGTGGTGGAAGGGGACGGCGGGCGGTTGCGCAAGATCGCCGGAAATGCGCAGGCGCGCAAGCGGGTGAGCGTCGTGGTGCACGGAACGCTGCTGGCCAATCCGGACTGGCGCTTATTGGAGCGACTGATCCGTTTCCCTACGAGGCCGCCCACGTATCGTGGAGAACGGAGCCATCGTGAATTCCTGACCAGTCTGTCCGAAGCGGGGGTGAAGCACGATCTGATCGCGTTCGCTGCATCGTTGGGCGCCGTGCTGAGAGGAAGCAATATCACGTCCGAGACACCGACCGATGAGGAATCGAGGCGTGCGGACCGGTTATGCGAAACGAAGTACGGACGGTCGGAATGGAACCTGCGGCGGTAAGGTGGGTCCCTAGCGATTCAGGTCGCCGAAGGTGGCGTTCTTACCAATACCGTAGGCGCGTAAA
>CAYSBP010000181.1:3018-6515 GCA_964429255.1 uncultured Planctomycetia bacterium | reverse complement strand
ATCGCAAGCTAATGTTGAGTGCGCAGGGTGTCAATGGGCGATGGGCACCCCCGGGCCCTTCAAGGCCCGGAAAACGGCTTGAGTTTCTCGGCGTCGGGATCGGGGTCAAAACGACTCTCCGCCTGGCTCTAATAATTTCGAACCCCGAATGCCGATCGGGATAGGTACCTTAATACCTCTCAAACCATGCCCGGTAGTGGTTCCGATTTTAAAAACCACAATACATATAACTTTTTCAGACATCTTTTCATTGGATATTTATATTGTTTAAAAATAAGTGGTTACAAAAATTTTTTTCATAATTGACAAACGTCCTTAACGATTTATATAAATGCACCAAGGGCAAATTCTGGAGACTTGCGAATGGGATCGTCCACCCTCCGCCGAAACAGGAGTTCTTTCCGAAATCGGCGAATCGCGCGCGGTGGCTGGTACTGTGCCAGACACGAAGTGCGTTGGGTGGGGTGGGATGGATTGCGGAGCGAGGGATGACGATGAAGAAAGCGATTGTTGCGTCGAAAGGGTCGCGAAATGTCGAAGCTCGTGCCCAGTGCCTCCGTCGCCGAAGCGACATCTTGGATCAGCGCCCCGAGCGCAAGCGCGTGGCATCCCCTGTCAGCGCGCCGTTGATCTTCCGTAAGACGAAGGCTGAGACGCCCAGGGAAACGCACCAGCGCCGCACCGCCCGCGAGGCCAAACGCCAGGTCGAGGCACACCTCTGGACCGCCTGGTTCAAGGACCACGACGAGGACGCGCGCAATGCCCTCTGGGTTCACTACCAGGGCCTGGTCCGCTATATCGCCGATCGCCAGAAGACTAAACTGCCCGACTGCATCGACGTCCAGGACCTTGTCAGCGCCGGTAACATGGGCCTGCTGGACGCCATCAACAAGTTCGATCCGACCAAAGGCACCCGTTTCGAGACGTACTGCGTTCCTCGCGTCCGTGGTTCAATGGTCGATTCCATCCGTGCCGCCGATTGGGTTCCACGCCTGATTCGCAATAAAGGCCATCAGTACGACCGTATCGTCGCCGAACTGGCCACCGAGCTCGGCCGCGAACCCATCGACGAAGAAGTGGCCAAACGTCTCAATATCGATCTGGGCGAATTGGAACGCCTGCGCGGCGAACTGGACGTCAAGGCCCAGATCTCGTTCGAAGGCGCCGCCGATGGTGCCGACGAACGCGACCTGCTGCGACTGGAAATGCTCGCCGACGGGGACGAGGTTGAACCCACGCAGGAGCTGCAGCGCGAAGAGATCCGCGAGATGGCCCTCCGCGGCCTCCAGCACTCCGAACGCTGGGTCGTCGATCAGTACTACTTTCACAGCCGCAGCATGAAGCAGATCGGTGATGACCTCAACCTTTCCGAATCACGCATCTGCCAGATTCATTCGCAGGTGATCGAGCTGCTGAAAAGGAAGTTCCGCGCGTACGAGGAGTCGTGCGAGCTGTAGAACGGGGTGGGGGAGTAGAGGGTGATGTGCGGCGCTTTTCAGAATGCATAACCACCCCTCCCCAGACGCCGGGCGCATGGAACATCTCCCCTCGTTAACCTGCAGCGGCCCTACGCAATCACTTGTGGCGGAATAGGTCGCACCCGGTTGGCGATATACGGGTATGGAATAACGGAGGATGCCCATGAATCTGCACGAGCACCAGGCCAAGGAGCTCCTGAAGGGTTGCGGTGTGCCGGTCCTGGAGGGTCGCGTAGCGTACTCCCCGGACGAAGCGGCAACGGCCTTCAGCGAGCTGCGAACGAATCTTGCGGTCATCAAAGCGCAGGTCCATGCGGGCGGGAGGGGGAAAGGGAAGGCTGTTCGTCCGAAGGAACTCGACCCGAACGCCTACGATGTGAAGAGCGGTATGTATGCGGGGCCCGGTATCGCCTCCGACCGCGGCGTGGTGCTCTGCCATTCGGGCCGGGAGGCCCGCGAGGCCGCGGGGAAGCTGCTCGGCCACCTGCTGGTTACCAAGCAGACCGGTGCTGGCGGGCGCCTGGTCCGTCGCGTCTACGTCGAGTCGGGTGCGCAGATCGATCGGGAGCTCTATGCCGCCGTGCTGATTGACCGCAAAGCAGCCCTGCCCATCCTGATGGTGAGTCCCGAAGGCGGGGTGGACATCGAAGAGGTGGCTTCCAGGACGCCGGAAAAGATCCTTAAGCTCCACTTCGATCCCTCCGTCGGCCTTTGGCCGCATCAGGCGCGGCGAGCGGCGTGGTTTCTGGGGCTTTCCGGCGATACCTTCAAGTCCGCGCTCGCCACACTGACCAAGCTCTGTGAAGCCTTCGTGCGACTCGATGCGCAGTTGCTCGAGATCAACCCGCTGGGCGTCTGTGGCGGACGGTTGCTCTGTCTCGACGCCAAGCTTTCTTTTGACGACAACGCGCTCTACCGGCAGACGCGGGCCGAGGAACTGCGGGATCCGAATGAGGACAACGAACGCGAGACGGCGGCACGCAGCCATGACCTGTCGTATGTGGCGCTGGACGGCACCATTGGCTGTCTCGTCAACGGCGCCGGCCTGGCCATGGCAACGATGGATCTGATTAAGCATCACGGTGGCGCCCCGGCCAACTTCCTGGATGTAGGCGGCGGCGCTACAACCGAGAAGGTCACGGCCGGCTTCCAGATCATCCTGCAAGATCCGCACGTGAATGCCATCCTGGTCAATATCTTCGGCGGAATCATGCGCTGCGACGTGATCGCCGAAGGCGTCATCGCGGCGGCCAGGCAGACCGGTCTCAAGGTGCCACTGGTTGTGCGCCTGGAAGGCAATCGCGTGAACGAAGGGCGCAGGCTGCTGAAGGAGAGCGGGTTGGCGTTGATCGCCGCTGATTCGCTCTCGGATGCGGCGCAGAAGGCGGTACTGGCCTCGCGCCGTCCGGCCTGAGCGTTCCCGCGTACGGCGCCCCACAACCGACGTGCCGAACACCATCGGGTTGCACCCAGATCTTTCTCTCCTTCTTTCCCCTTGACCTGACCCACCCCACAGGTGTTACAACGGTAGGCCGTATAAGGGGTTTTTCGAGGGATATGGGCATGGCTGGGCGGTTAGGGTTTAACCGGAGGTTGATGACGTCGCGCCGCGGCGGCCGGGGCTACACGCTGCTCGAGCTGCTGGTCGTGATGGGCATCATCATGATCCTGATGGGGATGGTGGCCTCGGGCCTCTCCGGGATGGTGCGCAGCCGGCGGGTGAAGAATTCGGTTTCGGCGGTCTTGAACGTAATTCACATGGCGCGGAGCCGCGCGATCTCGGACAACGCCATCACGCACGTAAGGGTGGAGAACGACGGGCCGAACAACCAGCGGATCAGCATCTACCGATTCCCCAAGGCGGCCGACTCGATTCGCGCGACAACAAACGGCGCGGTGAAGGACCTGGTTGGACCGGGCGGGAACAAGGGTTGGAGCGAGTTGAGCGAGCCGGACAGCGGGTACTGCAACTACCGGATGGTAGGCCAGAAGCTGGAACCGAACTGCTGGTTCGTCACG
>CAYSBP010000181.1:1043-2918 GCA_964429255.1 uncultured Planctomycetia bacterium | reverse complement strand
CTGCAACTACCGGATGGTAGGCCAGAAGCTGGAACCGAACTGCTGGTTCGTCACGGACTACGTGAAGGCGAACATGTGGGACTCCACGCGGAACCGGATACTTCACGGTGCTCCCTCGAACGGCAACGTGCCCAAGGTGCCCAAGAAGGATGAGACGGATACTGCCGGGACGCTGCTCTTCTTCAACCCGGATGGCACCGCTTCGGCGAATCTGCTCTTCTATGTTCGCGACGATTCCAGCCTGATGTGGGTGCGGGTCTACAGGGGCGGAGAAGTCAAGATGGGTGATGTGAAGAATTGGGTTGACTTGGTTCAGGTCAACTGAGGCCGAGGGTTGAGTTGTGAAACGGGGTCAGACGTCAAGGGGCAATCCGCCTTCGCGCAGGTCGCTACTGCGGACCCGTCGGCCATCGCCCATCCCTTCAGGCTTCACCCTCGTCGAGATCCTCACGGCCCTGGCCGTCCTGATGATTGCGCTTTCGAGCATCATCGGGCTGCTGTACGGCAGTTTTCAGCATGGCCGGGCGGCGGCCGACCGTAGTGCGGCAACGATCTTGATCCCTGAAGCAATACGCAATATCAGTCTGGAGCACATGGTCTACGACAACAACGCAGGCTGGGCGTACGTGGAGACGGTTGCGCCCAGTGGCACGACTACGGGGCGTCTTTTCGATGAAACCTACGAGCTCCATGCAGCTCACGTCCGCTCGTACAAAGCCTTCGAAGAAACATCTGAGGCAACTCACGCCCCGGGCGTTGGACTTTCCTTCTATCCCAGCCACGACAAGTCTTCGATAGCCATGGCCGGAAGCTACTTTCGATTCCGCTATCGGATCGAGAAGAAGACCGACGTCGATTACAACGGTCTTTACAGCCTCACCGTCGTCTGCTACCGCGACGGCGAGCGCAACGCGAGCAGGCTGGTGCAGCTTTCCGATCCCGTGACGGTCTATCTGAGGGAGCGGAAATGAGAACGACAGGGGATAGGGGACGGGGGGTAGGGGGTAGGGACGGCATCCGCTGTTCCTCGCTCCTCGCTCCGCGCTCCGCGCGACTTCCTTGCCGGCGAGCGGCCGGTTTCTCGATCCTCGAACTTATGATCGCCGGGGTCATCGCGTTGGTGATCTTCGGTATCGGACTGATGATGATCACGGGCGCATCGCAGGCGCACAGCGACGCCAAGGCCCGCATCCGAATGAACGACAAGGCACGCATGTTCTTTGAACAGTTCGAGCGGGACCTTTCGGGCGCGTATACCGGTCGCTACCGCCGCGATGCGTTGATGCAGTCGCTGGCACAGGTGGCGGGCACCTATGTATGCATGACCACGACGACGGAGGATTTCAATGCCGGTACCGGGACCGAGTTCCAAAGCGTGCGGTACTACGTCCTGAATACCGTGAACAACAAGAACCTCTATCGCGAGATGGAACAGAACGCCGCGCTGGCGGAGACGCTCAATCCCACTCCGGATGTCCTGCTCTGCCGGGATGTTGAGAGCCTGGAGACCAGTTTCTGGCTGCTGACCCGGGAGTCCTATGCGTCTTCGACGGCGGGCAATGCCACACACCTCCTGGTCAAACTGACCATCCTGGACCCCACTGAAGCGCTGACGGGCAATCCGGACAGACGGATCTATCAGGTCTACGTGCCGATCCCGGATGGGCTGGAACCGTAGAGGCTGGGATTTCTCCCCTTCCCTCGTAGGGAAGGGGCAGGGGGATAGGACAAGGAGCGGGCCTTTGCTGCCGGAGGTGTAGATTATATAGGCTAGTTCTGGCGAGTTTAAATTCGAAGCACGAAGCACGAAATTCGAAACAATTTCAAAATCCAATTGTTCAAAATTCAAAACAAGGGGTGCGTTGGCGCTGTTTC
>CAYSBP010000181.1:0-1033 GCA_964429255.1 uncultured Planctomycetia bacterium | reverse complement strand
GCGGCGGGTATTTCTCCCCTTCCCTCGTAGGGACGGGGCCGGGGTATAGGACACGGAGCGGGCCTTTGCTGGGTTTCTTCCTTGGCCGCGGGCCGCAACGCGGCCCGCGGCCAAGGATGGAAAAGGGATCGGCTCTTGGAATCCGCAGGTCCTCTCCCCCCACCCCTCACCGACACGGGAAGGGGAGCCGGAAGGTGAAGGCGGGGCTTCGGGAGATCGAGGGCGTTGGGATGTTGAGCGAAGACCATTCTCAGATTCGTACCTCTGCGGCACCGGACCAGGCCCGGTCCGGCTCCGCTAGCAAATCGCGCCGCGGCAGCGTGCTCGTGTTTACCGTGCTTCTGTTGGTGCTCCTCGCCGGCATCGGCACCGCCTTCGTGATGTTTGTGAACCTGGAGTACGCGGCGAGCGGCAACGCGCTGCGCAGCACGCAGAGCCGCGCGACGGCCGAAACGGGGCTGGAACATGCGCGTCGCGCGATACGTGAATCGGTTCTGAACTGCCGGTTCGAAGCGCCGGATGGGTATTTCAACCTTGCGGGAACCACGCGACCATATGTTGACGAAACACGCGGCCTGTTCCGCTTCTTCGAGTACCACTCCACCGAGACACCGACGCCGTCGGCGATTACAACCGTGATCGCTGCCAAGAGCGCACTAAACGCCGACAAGTCAGGCACCTGGGCCGGTTGGCGGGACTTCGCATGGCTTTACTGGAACGCAGATGCGACGTACTGCGACGTTGCCGGCCTGGATGGGCAGAACTCGGGTACGCCGCACACCGACAGGGAAATCACAAACCAGACGTACACGGAATCGCCGCTGGCGTCCTTCGCTTACCCGAACGGTCAACCCCGAACGGACCGCAGCAACAGTGTTGAACATGCGGGCCTCGCCCGACGGTTCGTGATCTATAACCCGGTGACGGGCTTCTTCACAGACGCATCGAAGGCCGTCTCACCGTACCGCGGCGAGTACTACGTCTGGGTAACCGACCTGGACAGCAAGCTCTACGCGCCGTACAGCGGCGTGGC
>CAYSBP010000180.1:0-6533 GCA_964429255.1 uncultured Planctomycetia bacterium | reverse complement strand
GTCTGCCGTCCGGGCGTCAGTTCACGCAGGTGGCCGTCCCACACGAGCTGCCCTGTCACGCCGGCCGGCAACGTCACGCGACCCGTAAGTCGCCCGTCGCGAAGGGCCACGTTGACGTCAATGACGCCCCGGGGGTGGGCCAGCGAGCCATGAACGCGTTTCAGCGGCCCGAGCTGAGGCGCGATGCGGACCCGCGAAAATCCTGACGCCACGGGGCGGATGCCAAGGAGCGATGCGAAGTAGTGGTACAGGGGATGCGCTCCCCAGGCGTGGCAGTCAGAGCGACTGGGTTCGGGTTCTTCCGGCGTTGTCTTGAATCCGTTCGCTTCGAGCTCGAACCAGAGGTCCAACCGTTCGAGGATGCGGTCACCGCGACCCAGGGCGTAGAGTGTTTCGAACAGGTAATGCGAGAAATAGATCGTGGTCCGCGCCAGGTCAAGGTCGCCGAGCAGACCCGCGGCCACGCGTCTGGCCTTTCCCCGCGGCGCATGGCCCGAGAGCAACGCCAGGCACTGGGCGTGCTCGCTGAAGCGCGTCTTCTCAAGGTCGTCAGCCACGAGACCACGCCCCTCGTCCCAGAAGGCGGCAAAGACGGCACGGACAAGACGCGTCGCCAGGTCGCGGTCGCGCCGGGCGAGCAGTGTTTCGCCGCAATCGCCCTCGAGTTCCGCCTTGCGCGCAAGAGCCAGTGCGAACTGCAGGTTCAAGATGCTGCTAACGCCGCGATCCCCGTCCTTCGGCATGCCCCAGACCCACAACGGCTGCTTGACCCAGTCGATGAAGTTCCAGCCGTTGGGCGCGCTCATGAGACCGTTCCCGCCCACGAGCTGACGGAAGGATTCCATGACGGCACGCACGCCGGGCATGAGCGTGCGCACGAAGGCCGGGTCGTCGCGCCACAGCCAGTAGTCGTGGACCATGCACACCCACCAGAGAGAGAATGGGGGTATGAACTGGTTCACGCGCGACGGGTAGCGTGACTGCGTCAGTCCGGAGAGGCGCCGCGAGGCGTCGAAACAGGCCAGGGCCTTGCGCGGCAGACGGTCGTCGCGTGTCAAGACATACGTGGCCAGGATTTCGAGCCGCGTATCACCGACGTACATCAGCTGCTCGTAGTAGGGGCAGTCCATGTAGGTCTCGTGCGAACACATTTGCAGGACTCGCGTAGCCAGCGGGATGACGCGCGCGAGGCGCGGATCGTCGCAGGTGAAGGCGCTTTCGATGGTGAAAGGATACCCGGTCTCGACGATGCCCAGTGCTTCAATGGTGAGCGGTACGTCGGCCGTCTCAACGAGCACCTCGAGGTAGCGGCCAGCCGCCCACCAGAGCGTGGAGAAGATGCGGTGCGCGCCGCCATCAGGCAGAAACACGTCGCCCGCGCCGACAAAATTCTTCCCTTCGATTTCGTTCCGGTGGCCTTTGCCCGCACGGCTGAGATCGAGCGGCCCGTCGGTGCAGTGCTTGCCCGGTTCGAACAGCCCCTCGGCCCAGTGGATGCGAACCCTGGCACCCTTGCCACCGGACACCTCCAGGCGCGGCCAGGCACAGCAATAGTCTTCCAGATCGACGATAGCGCGCCGGCTCGTGTGCGCCGGAACAGTCACGGGACCGCGGCCGGCCAGCATGCCGGTCCATGACTGCGCCTCGGCGGCCAGATGCGCCGAAGCGCGCACCGGCTGCGCCGCCGCGCCGGCGGCAAGATGGCGCAGCCGTCCGGCGTGGCGCGGGTCCTCGCGCATGGGCGGAAGCGTTGCCGGGGTAAGAAGCCAGAATGGGGGGATTTCGTTTTTTGTGGCTGCGGCCATGCCCTTGGCAACCGCGCACACCGGGCGCCACGCGCCCACGGTGCCGTCTTCCCATCCCCATGGGTACAGACCGCCGTCGATCTGCTCCTTGGCGCCCGTACCCCAGGTCAGGCCACTGAGTTCAAAACTGATGCCCGGGAATGCGCAGCCTTCCCACGATGCCATCCCGGTGGAAAGCACGTCGGTCCACGGCGCCTCGGCGCCGAGGATGAAACCCGGACGAATGCTCATCTGCGCGTAGGGCGCTTTCTCGCCGAGCCACCACGTCTGCGCCAACAGGACATGCCTGCCGCGGGCCAGGTCCAGTTCATAGCTTTCGAAATGCCAGTGCAGCGGATCGCCGCGTTCCGGGCCGCGGCCCAGGGGGTGACCGTCGAGAAAAAGCCGGTACCGGTTGTCCGCCGACACATGAACCCGCGCCGTCGCGGCTTTGGCGACCTCAAACTGAAGTCGGAACAGCGCCACGGACGCGTCCGTCAGGGAACGCCCGGGCAGGTCCACCCAGGAGGCCGGCCAGTCGCCGCGTTCGCCCCAGTACGGCCTGGTCCGATCGGCAAACGGGTCGTCATGAACGATGAACTTCGAAGTCATTCTTCTACCCTTTGGGGATCGGTTCGCCAGCCATCCGCATGAAACAGGACCGGCGGGAATCTTCTTACTGCTTCACGTGGAATTCAAGGGGGTAAAGGGCTGAGTCATCCCCAGGAGATGGCTCCGGCTGCTTTCCCCTTGCGCATCCCCCGCCCTCGCGGCTATGGTAACTTCGTTTTGCAGTTTCCCTGCCAACCGCACAGGAGCGGTCAATGACCAGCGCGCGAGCCTCCGGCCTTCTGCTTCATCCCACGTCCCTTCCCGGTCGCTTCGGTATTGGTGATCTGGGGCCTGCAGCCTACCGCTGGGTGGACTTCCTCTCCGCGGCCGGCCAGAAACTCTGGCAGGTCCTGCCGCTGGGCCAGACCGGCTACGGCGATTCGCCCTACCAGTGTTTCTCTGCCGCTGCGGGGAATACCTACCTGGTCAGCCCGGAAAAGCTGGCGGAGGACGGACTCCTCACCGCCGCCGATCTTCAAGCGGCGCCGACGTTTCCCGTCGATCGCGTCGATTTCGGACCGGTGATCCAGTGGAAGCTGAAGCTGCTCGACCTCGTGCACCAGCGCTTCCTCGATGGCGCCGGAACCAAGGGCCTGCACGGCGAATACGATGCGTTCCGCGAAGCCGAGAAAGCGTGGCTCGACGATTACGCACTCTTCATGGCGCTCAAGGACGCGCACGGCGGCAAGGTCTGGAACACCTGGGAAACGCCACTGGCGAAGCATGACGAAAAGACGCTGAAGCGCGTGCTGGCGACGCTGGAGGTGCAGGTCGACTCGCAGCGCTTTCGACAGTTTCTCTTCTTCCGCCAATGGGAAGCGCTGAAAGCCTATGTCACCAAGGCCGGCATCCGCATCGTCGGCGATGTCCCGATTTTCGTCGCGTACGACAGCGCCGATGTCTGGGCGCATCCGGAACTCTTCCTGCTCGACCAGAACGGCCGCTGCACCCACGTCGCCGGCGTGCCGCCCGATTACTTCTCGCCCACCGGCCAGCTCTGGGGCAATCCGCTCTATCGTTGGGACGTCCTGCAAAAGACAAACTACGCGTGGTGGATCGCGCGATTCAGAGCGGCCCTGCGGTGGGTGGACATCCTGCGCCTGGACCATTTCCGCGGCTTCGAGGCGTACTGGGCGGTGCCGGCCAAAGAGACAACGGCCGAGAAGGGCAAATGGCGCAAAGGCCCGGGGGTCGGTTTCTTCGAGGTCGTGCAAAAGGAACTGGGCGGACTGCCGGTCATCGCCGAGGACCTGGGGGATATCACGCCCGAGGTGGACCGCCTGCGCCTGCACTTCCACCTGCCCGGCATGAAGATCCTTCAGTTCTCGTTCTGCGGTAAGGCCGATCACATGTACCTGCCGCACAACGTTGAGACCAACTGCGTCATCTACACCGGCACGCACGACAACAATACCTCGCGCGGATGGTATGCCACCGACGCCAACGACGCGGAACGCGACCTCTACAGGCGCTACTGTGCGCGCGACGGGCGCGACGTGGCCTGGGATTTGATCCGCCTGGCCTGGGCCAGCGTTGCCGACACAGCCATCGCACCGCTGCAGGACATCCTGAACCTCGGCGGCGAGGCGCGCATGAACACGCCGGGCAGGGCCATGGGCAACTGGGCGTGGCGCTTCCGTTCGGAACAACTCAACGACGGAACCGTGCGCGGGCTGCGGGAACTGACCGAACTATTTGGAAGGTAAGAGGATCGGCGAGCCGGGGTCCGCGGGCGGAGACCAGAATGCTGGGTGCGGTGATCCATGATCCCCGTTCGTTCCTCCCGAATATGATTTGCACGAAGAGGGGCGAAAACCCGCCTGCGGCCACAGGATATTCTTCACCCATCCATCCCGTACGCCGATACCGGTAGCGGCCTTCATTCCATCGCACGACGGGGGGAGACGGACATGCGTGTTACGGAGATCGTACACAACTTGATGTACCGCGTGGAAACCGACGAACGAAGAGCGTTCCGATTCTTCCTGGCAGAGGACCCCGCGCAGCAAGGCGGCTACACCGCGATCTTCGAAGAGGAAATGATGCTGCGCGTGGGACGCTATTGGGACGAGATGGACCTGGAGGCCCGCGGCAGCACGCCCGAGAAATGCCACGAAGCCGCCGTACAGTGCTTGCGGAAAATCGTCGCCGCCTGACGAAACGCCGTCCGGCAGACACCTGCGGCCCGCGTTAACGTTCCATGCGCTCGACCCCATGGGTTCAACAAAAAGCGGATGGGAGAACCTTGGCGACCCAACCTGGTCGTCCGTTGTCGTTTCGACAGAGGTTCGCGAAGACCCTGGCATGAATGCGGTTGCCCATGGAATCCCAAGCGGCGTCAAGCTGCCGCGCTCCAGCGTCTTATCATCCCATGGTGTTTCGGTTAACACCACGGACCCGACTGGACGATACCGGTAGGAGATATCCGCCGCCGGACCCTGCGGCATTGGGAAAGGAGTTGTCATGCGCCTGACCGAGATCGTCCAAGCCATCCAACCGATCGCCTTCCTGCAGATGAACGAGGATGTGGAAATCACCGGCGTCGCACTGGATTCGCGCCGCGTCGCGCGGGGCGAACTCTTTGCCGCGCTTTCCGGCACCAAGGCCGACGGCGGCACATTCGCTCGGCAGGCCGCCGAACAAGGCGCCGCGGCCATCCTGACCGAACACGCCAACCCGCTCACCGACCTCCCGCAACTGGTGGTCAAAGACGCCCGACACGCGGCCACCGCGGCGGCACGGACGCTCTATGCAAACCCGGACCGCGAACTCCAGATGGGTGCGATCACGGGGACCAACGGAAAAACCACCACGGCATTCCTGGTGCGCCACGTGCTCGGCGCCGCGGGCATCCGCTGCGGGCTCTTCGGCACCATCGAATACGACCTCGGCACGCGCCGCGTTTCCGCGCCCATGACGACGCCGGATGCGCCGGAACTCTTCGCCGGACTGAAGACCATGCGCGAGTCGGGCTGCAAGGCCTGCATCCTGGAAGCCTCCAGCCACAGCCTTTGCCAGCATCGTCTGGACGGCATCGAATTCCATGCGGCGGGCTTCACGAACCTGACGCAGGACCATCTGGATTACCACCGGACGATGCAGGAGTACCGCGAAGCCAAGGCGATCCTCTTCCGCAACCTGTCAACGTCGGCCATCGCCGCGATCAACATGGACGATCCGGCCGGCCTGTACTACGCCAAGTTGACCCGTGCCCGCGTCGTGGGATTCTCACAGAAAGGCCACCGCAAGGCCGAGCTGCGCGTGAAGGTCAAGAGTATGGACATCCACGGCACGCGGTTCTTCCTGGAATCGCCGTGGGGCAAGCGCGAACTGCGCTGGGGCCTGATTGGGGAACACAACCTGCAGAACGCGCTGGTCTCGATCGGCCTTTCACTGGCCCTCGCGGACGCATCGACGCACACGTTCAGCTTCGATCGCGCGCTGGGCGCACTGGAGAAGTTCCCCGGCGTGCCGGGCCGGCTGGAGGCCGTCGGCGACGGACTGGCGCCCTTCCGCGTGCTGGTGGATTACGCGCATACCGACGACGCGCTGCGCAACGTACTGACGGCGCTGCGGCAACTGCGGCCTTCGCGCATCATCGTCGCCTTCGGCTGCGGCGGCGACCGGGACAAGACCAAACGGCCCAAGATGGGGCGCGTTGCCGAGGAACTTGCGGACATGGGCATCCTGACCAGCGACAACCCGCGTTCCGAAGACCCGCGCACGATCCTGGCCGAAATCTACTCCGGCATCCAAAAGCGCGCCAAATTCAGCGTGGAAGAGGACCGCGCGAAGGCCATCGAACTGGCCATCCGCGAAGCCCGCTCGGGCGACGTCGTCCTGATCGCCGGGAAGGGTCACGAAGACTATCAGATCATCGGTTCGGAAAAGCGGCACTTCGACGACCGCGAGCAGGCACGGTGCGCCATGCAGCGCCGATTCGGGAGTCAACACGCCGCGTCGTAGCGAAAGCACCGGCTGCGCAAACGACCGCGCGCCAGTGTCCCCGGCCGAAAGCCCCGACCATGGAAATTGGCTACGACCTGGCTTCGGTCGGCGTGAAACAGATGTATCAGAACCTCAAGGCCAGCGTCGCCGGCCTCTGCAAACTCGAAGCGAAGCTGGGCGGCAAGCTCT
>CAYSBP010000179.1:0-6604 GCA_964429255.1 uncultured Planctomycetia bacterium | reverse complement strand
TGTTAATTGCTATTCTTATAACCGGCGTTTCCAGTGTTTGGGCCGGGGAAAAACAGACAATCACGGCGATCTATATCCCCCTGGCCGACCATTATCCCGGGCTTGTCGCCTATGAAAAATACCGGGGCAAAATGGAAAAGGCCGATTACAGAATCGAACGGATGAAGAGCTGGCCCCTTTTGCGGGCCTATTTCATGTCCGGTGAACATAACCAGGAAGCGATTATCCAGAGCCTCAGGCCGGACTTGAATGTGATCAACTATTCCAACCTGAACGTGGACAAGGCGGGACTGAAGCAGATCATGGATTACGCGCTTGAGGGCGGCATCCTGAAAAAGCCGATCGACATCGATGCGTTCGCTGACGGGAGTTTCGCAACCGAAATCACTGAGAAATGAGGAGTTTTCCCATGGACGAGAATCATACGGATACGGCGCGGAAGAATCGCCGAGGGGTCTGGAGTTCTATTGTTGGGCGGGGCCTGGGCAGAACACTTATTGCGTGGTTCCTGCTTCTGGCCCTTGTGCCGCTCGCCCTGATCAGCGGAATCAGCTATCTGCGGGCGAAGAGCAACCTTCAAGATTCGGCCATCAGATCGTTGGAGGCGACCGCGGCGTTGAAGACGGACTTCATCAATAACTGGTTCCACTACCGATTCCTGGACCTCGAAGTGCAGGCGACCAGTCTGAAAAATGCCCAGTTTCTGGCGGAGCTTCGGCAGGCCTTCAAGGCCAGTGGCAAGGAAGTGGGAGAATTTACCAAAAGCCATGCACGGACCGCTATCGTCGCCGAGCGCGACGCTGACCTCAAGACTTTCCGGAAAACCTACGGCTACCATGACGTGTTCCTCATCGATTCGGACGGCAATATCCTCTTCTCCGTCGCGGGCGAAAGCGATCTGGGGACGAACCTGTTCAGCGGCGAACACTCCGGGACGCGCTTCTCCGGCGCCTGTCGCAAAGCCCTGGAAACGGGGCGCCCGGCGTTCTCGGATTTGGAGTTCTACGCCACCACCAGCGACACCGAGGTCACGGGATTCCTGGCGGCCGCCATCGTCGATGACGCGGGCGACAAGATCGGCCTGCTCGTGCTTCAGCTTCCCCTCGATGCCATCAACACGATCATGCATAAGAGAACCGGCCTTGGCAAAACCGGCGAGACCCACCTGATCGGCTCCGACAAGATGTTGCGGTCCGATTGTGCTTTCAATCCCGAATCGACAACACTCAAGAAGCAGGTTGACACCGAACAAGCGCGAATATGGTTCGAGGAGCATGGCGATGAGAAGGCGCAGGATCTGGACGACATGCGGGAACGTGTGTTCTCCTATCCAGGTCCTCACGACGGACGGACCGTGCTCGGGGTCCACGAGAACATGGATATCGCCGGCGTACATTGGGCCATGATCGCCGAGATCGAGGACAGTGAAGTTTCTGCTCCGGTCCGGCGCCTGGGCGCTTTGACACTGGCCTTGCTGGGGCTGACGGCCATTGTCGTTCTTCTGCTCTCCGTCTCCGTGGCTCGTCGGATCGTTCGCCCTCTCTTGACACTTTCGGGGATGACGCGCAGCGTCGCGGAGGGCCAGTACGATCAGGAGATCTCCGTGAATGTCCGCAACGAGATAGGCGACCTGGCAACGAATTTCCGGGAGATGCTTGTCGCGCTGCGGGATGCAAAAAGCACCACCGAGGCCGAGGACTGGCTCAAGACGGGGCAGGCCGGGGTGGGCGACGCTATGCGCGGCGAACAGGATCTGCCCACGCTGGGAAGAAACGTCGTCACGTTTTTGGCCAAGTATCTGGACGCTCGGATTGGGGCGTTCTATGCGGTTTCAGATGGCGCGGTTCTGCGACTGGTGGGTAGCTATGCCTATACCGTGCGCAAGGGTCTCTCGAACGAATACCGCGTCGGCGAAGGGCTGGTTGGGCAGGCCGCCCTCGAGAAGGAAACCATCGTATTGACCGATGTGCCCGATGACTACATCAAGGTGCAGTCCGGGGTCGGCGCGGCGGGGCCCACGTCAATTGTGGTGATGCCGGTGCTGGATAATGGAGAGGTGAAGGCGGTTGTCGAACTGGGGGCGTTTGGCGATCTGGGCGAGAGAGAGCTGCGCCTGCTGGCACTGGTGGCCGAAAACATCGGCGTGGCGATAAGCACGGCCCAGTCGCGTGTTCGGGTGAATGACCTGCTTGAGGAGACCCAGGCCCAGTCGGAGGAACTGCAAGCGCGCGAGGAGGAATTGCGAGAGAGCAACGATGAGCTGAAGAAACAAGCCCGTGAGTTGAAGGAGTCCGAAGCCCAGCTTCAGACGCAACAGGAGGAGTTGAGGCAGACCAACGAAGAACTTGAGGAGCAGCAGGAGCGCATTGAGCGGCAAAACGTCGAGCTGCAGGAGGCCCAGTGCGCTCTCGAGGAAAGAGCCAAGGAACTCGAATTGACGAGCCGGTATAAATCCGAGTTCCTGGCCAACATGTCTCACGAACTGCGCACGCCTCTGAACAGCCTGCTCATTCTATCGCAATTGCTCCAGACGAACAAAGAGGGCAACTTGACCGAGAAGCAGGTCGAGTCAGCCAGGACGATACACTCGGGCGGCGAAGAGCTCTTGAGATTGATCAACGACATTCTGGATCTCTCCAAGGTCGAAGCCGGTATGATCGAGTTCGTGATCGAGAGCGTCAATATCAGGGATCTCGCGGGCGGCGTTGAACGCCAGTTCAAAAACATCTCCGGGCAACGCGGGATCGATTTTGGTGTCGAAGTGGACGAGGGGCTGCCTGCCACCCTGCGCACGGACCATCAAAGGGTTTCTCAGGTCCTCAAGAATCTCCTTTCCAATGCGTTCAAGTTTGCCGAGCAGGGAAGAGTAGCGCTTCGCGTTTCCCGTCCCAGATCGGGCGTCACATTCTCCCGTCCTGAGCTCGATGCCGCCAGTACGGTGGCATTCTCGGTGTCCGACACAGGCGTTGGAATACCCGAGGACAAGCAGGCGATGATTTTCGAGGCTTTCAAGCAGGCCGATGGCGGAACCAGCAGGAAATTCGGCGGAACCGGTCTAGGCCTGTCTATTTCCCGACAATTCGCTGAGGCGCTGGGCGGCGAGATGCAGGTCAAGAGCCAGGAGGGCAAGGGAAGCGAATTCACGCTCTTCCTGCCGGAATCGCCCCCGGTGGATATCCCGGACAAGAGCGAGGATACCGCTGGCCGTGCCACGTCGGCCGGAGCGGCACGAAAGCCCAGCGTAGCCCCCGTCCTCGCCGCCGCGCCGGCCGGCAAGCCCTCTGGGCCCAGGGAACTCGACACGGTCCGCGACGACCGGCGTGAGATACAGCCGGAGGACAAGTCTCTGCTGATCATTGAGGACGACGCGGGTTTTGCCAAGGTGCTGGCCGATCTTGCCCACGAGAAAGGCTTCAAGTGCGTTATTGCCGGCGAGGGCGAAACCGGGCTGCAACATGCCGACTACTACAAGCCCAGCGCCATCATACTGGACATCGGGCTTCCCGGCATGGACGGATGGGCGGTCATGAACCGGCTCAAAGAGAACCCCGACACCCGCCACATTCCCGTCCATTTCATGTCTGCCATGGATGAGCCTCGGGATGCGTTCGGGATGGGCGCTGTTGGTTACCTGATGAAACCACTCAACGTGGAGCAACTCGATCAGGCCTTCTCGACCATTGAAGACAATGTCGGAAAACCGGTCAAGGAACTCTTGATCGTCGCAGGAGACGAGGTGACCGGCAGGGAGATCGTCGAGACGGTTGGCAACGGTGACGTCAAGTCCGTCGTCGTGACCAGCGGAAAGGAAGCCCATGCCCTCCTGCGAGAGGGTCGATTCGACTGTATCGTCATTCATCCCGTTCTCACCGACATGACCGGAACCGACTTGCTGGGCAAGATAGAGGATGACCGGGAGATCAACCGCATTCCCATTGTCGTGTATTCGGGAGAGGAACTGTCGGCGGCCGATGAGGCGGCCATTGCCCGCCATGTTGGGAAGATGATCGTGCATACCGTGAGGTCACCCGAACGCCTCCTGGACGAAACGACGCTCTTTCTGCATCGCGTGGAGGCGGATCTCCCTGAAACACAACGCAAAATGCTCAAGATGGTCCATGACAAGGAATCCATTCTGAACGGCAAGAAGATATTGCTTGCCGATGACGACATGCGCAACGTCTTTGCCCTTTCCGCGGCGCTTGAAGACAAGGGCCTGGAGATCGTCGTCGCGAAGAACGGCAAGGAAGCGTTGGCACAGCTTGATGATCACCCCGATATTGATCTTGTGCTCATGGACATCATGATGCCTGTAATGGACGGTTACGAAACGACCGCGGAAATCCGGCTGCGCAAACCGTTTGAGAGACTGCCGATCATTGCCCTGACTGCGAAGGCCATGAAAGGCGACCGGCAGAAATGTATTGAGTTCGGCGCCAGCGATTACTTGTCCAAGCCGGTCGATCTTGAAAAGCTTACCTCGCTGTTGCGTGTGTGGTTGTACCGTTAGGGACCAGCGACCGTGGCCGCCACGATAAAAAGGATGGGATGGAAACAGAGCTCAAAGCCAGTCTTGATAGTGATAGCGAATCCATCGAGATTCGTTTGTTCCTGGAAGCCATTTATCTGAAGTATGGGTATGACTTCCGTGGGTATGCCAAGTCATCCTTGAGACGCCGTGTGCTCCATCGGCTGGCGGAGTCCGATCTTTCTACCATCTCAGAGATGCAGCATCGCTTGTTGAATGACACCACGTTCTTTGAGACGATGCTGTTGGATTTGTCTATAAACGTCACCGCCATGTTTCGAGACCCCTCCTTCTATCTTGCCGTACGCCATACCGTTGTTCCAGTCCTTCGCGAGGCGGGCCATATCAAGGTGTGGTGCGCCGGCTGCGCTACGGGAGAAGAGGTGTACTCGATGGCCATCCTGCTCACGGAGGCCGGCCTGTACGACCACGCGCAAATTTATGCCACCGACATCAACGAGGTCGTTCTGCGCAAAGCGGCTGCGGGCGTCTATGCCATCGACCGGATGCAGGAGTATACAAAAAACTACCAGGCCGCGGGTGGCAAGAAATCGTTCGCAGACTACTTCACGGCAGACGACCGATCCGTGATTATGCGCGAGCGGTTGAAGGCCAATATCGTATTCTCGGACCACAACTTGGCCACCGACGCCGTGTTTGGCGAGATGGATCTCATTGTCTGCCGAAACGTTCTCATCTATTTTGGAAAGGAGTTGCAGAACCGCGTATTCCGGTTGTTCTACGACAGCCTGCGGACAGGCGGGATCCTGTGCCTTGGCTCGAAAGAAAGCGCGCGCTTCAACGATTCCGCAGGCGGATTCCAGGATGTCTCCCCCCGGGAACGGATATACGTGAAGAGCGGCGGCATTGGCGATGACGCAAACTTGACGAAGACGAAGGAGGGCGCGCTATGAACAACGGCGTGGTTGTAATAGGCGTCTCCACGGGTGGATTCCATGCGCTCCACACGGTTCTGGCGCCGTTGCCAAGAGACTTTTCCTTGCCCATCGCAGTGGTCCAGCACCAGCATCCCAAAGCCGACGACTATCTCGTCCGCTCACTTCGCGAGAAATGCAATCTGGGGATCAAGTACCCGGAAAACGGCGAGATGCCGAAATCGGGCATGGTCTACATGGTGCCACCGGACCGCCACTTACGCTTCACGGACGGACCGAGCCTCATGCTCTCCGATGACGCGCCCGTGAATTACTCGCGACCGTCAATCGACGTCCTTTTCCTATCCGCGGCCGCAGTTTACGGGGCCGCGGCTATTGGTGTTGTCCTGACGGGAGCGAACCGTGACGGCGCTGAAGGACTGAGAGAGATCAAGGCGCGCGGAGGACTGGCCATCGTGCAAGACCCCGAAACGGCCGCTGTCGCGATCATGCCCAAGGCGGCCATTGCCGCCACTGAAATTGACTACGTCGTCCGACCAGACCAGATTGGTCCTGTCCTTTGGGACATCGAGCGCGCGAGGCGGGCAAGGCTCGCCGGAAAGGATGAATGATGCAAAAACAAAGCATACTCATGGTGGATGACCGCCCGGAGAACTTGTTGGCGCTTGAGCGTCTGCTGGAGGATCTCGATCTTGACCTTGTGAAGGCCTCCTCGGGCAACGAAGCCTTGGGCTTCGTGCTCAAGCAGGACTTCGCCCTTGTTCTCCTTGACGTGCAGATGCCCGGCATGGACGGCTACGAAGTGGCCGAACTCATGCAGGTCAATGAGAAGAGCAAACACATTCCGATTGTCTTCATCACGGCCATCAGCACAGAGGAGCAGCACATGTCCCGCGCCTATAAGTCGGGCGCCGTGGACTTTATTGTCAAGCCAATTAACCCGACTGTGTTGCGTGGCAAAGTGCGGATATTCTGCGAACTCAAGAAGCGCCAGATGCAGCTCGAAAGTGAAATCGCCACGCGCAAACAGGCGGAAAAAGAACTGTTTGAAACCAACCAACAGCTTGAGGAGGCCACCGCCCGAGCGAACCACATGGCCGTTCAGGCCGAAAAAGCCAATGCGTCCAAGAGCGAGTTTTTAGCCAACATGAGCCACGAGATCAGAACCCCCATGAATGGC
>CAYSBP010000178.1:4320-6645 GCA_964429255.1 uncultured Planctomycetia bacterium | reverse complement strand
GCAGACCGTGGCAGCGTACGTCGTGCTGTGCGCCGTGTGGCCCAAGCAACCGAACACTAAGCGGATATAGAAAGGCGGCAAATAATGGCTAATAACAGCGACACGGCAGCAAGATCAGTCCTCGAAGACGCGGCAGAACAGGAGAACTTCAAGAAACAGGTCCGGCTGGCAGAGGCCAAGATTGCCGGTCAGGTCAAGGGCAAAGCCAAGCTCCTGAAGGAAACCATTATGCTTGGCCGGTCTGAGATCGAAGGCAGCGGGCCGTATAAGGTTCACGGGGTCGGGATAGGGACGCAGCAGGCGATTCTCTTTGCCCGTGCCGTCGGGCTCCCCACGAATCTAGCCCTGAACGTCGGCCATATCGGAGACCTGCTCTGTGTTCATACCGGGCGGCCCACCGGGGTTGTCTACATGGTCGAGGTAACGAACCTGCCAAAGATCGACCTGGTCGGGGGGAATGACAAATGGTGATTGCCATCAAGATCCTGACTGTGGTCGTAATCGTATGGCTGACAATCATCCTGCTCAAGGTCTGGGCAGCCGGTGGGATAACCGCCTGGCCAATAGAGTCAATCAAGACCCGGCGCATGATGGTTTACGAGATCGTCACGGACCTGCTGATGGTTGGGCTTCTGGCGGCTGCGATCCTTTGCCTAAAAAAGTAGGCAGAAAGTTCTTTACATTCACCGGCATAGTCGCGTAGTCTTCCGGCAGATAGCAGGTAACCAGCTCGGAGCTATAGCGTATGCCCGGCACTCAAGGCCAAACTGGACCCGAATCATACTGGGGTCGCGGTAAGCAAACTTCCACGATTGTCGTCACCACCGAGCAGTCAACTCCCACGATGAAGCCGGAGTTTCAGGTGGTAGCGACGCGCATCAATCCCACTCTCGAAATACGCAAGAAGCAAATCGAGATCAACTTGCTCGGCGTCGAAAGCGGACCGCGCTACATCGCCGCCCGCCTCTCACGCTTCCCCGGTGAACTCGAGCAGCTTTTCAAGACAGGCCTAACCACGAAGACCGGACAGATCATCACGCCGCGTATCGAGCAGGCTCATGTCATCCCGTATTTGACCCGCGTATGTGACAAGCTGAATCAGTACATCTTCGGGCGGGCGATAGAGCGCACGGGTGCTGATGAGAAAGTCACCCAGGACATCAACCGGGCCGGGATGTCAATCGATGCGTTCATGCGCGAAGTCTCAAAGCTCATTACGGCGGTTCGCTGGTGCTGGATCGGAATTGACGCGCCCTTCATCGAACCCGGAACGACCCTGACCGTGGCCGACCAAGAGAAGATGAACATCCGCGCATATTGGAACCTCTACACGCCGTTACAGGTTGTTGATTGGCAGTATGCCGCAGACGGTGCGCTTGACTGGGTCCTGACGGAAACGGAGATCGCCGAAACCGGAGCTGCTACCGTTGCCACGAAGATCCGCAAGAATCGCTGGCTCTGGGAACGCGGTCAACTCTCCCGCTACGTCTACGACGACAATGGAAAGAATATCATCGCCAAAGAAACGATGCCGCTGCCCTGGACCGTTGTCCCGTTCGTGTGCTGCGGCGTGATCAGCGACAAGCCCCACCTGTTCGATTCCCTCGAAGGTATCAACCGCACGATCATGGACCTCAATTCCTGTAGCCGCCAAAACTTCTTTGAGACCGTCTTCCCGCTGCGGTATCTCCCAGAGGGCGCGTTCCAGTGGCTTAAGGAGAACAATCAGAATCAGGATATACCTGAAGGCGCGGCGGGTGCTCTAGGGCTCCACTATGCTATCTCTGTTGCGAAGGATGACCACATACCCGGCGTATTAACACCGAGCGGTGCTGACCTTGCCGCTGTCCGGGGAGAGTGCAACGCCTTGCGTGATGAGTTCTTCGAGATCGTCGGTCTTATGCTTCGTACCGAGTCCCGCCAGATGCAATCCGGAGAGGCCAAGGCATGGGACTTCCTTGACGCTGAACAGGCCATCAGAGAACGGGCCAGAGTCCTCGAAGAGTGCGAGCAGAAGGCAACCGACCTCACGAAGCTGGTAGATCAGACGTGGAAGCCGTGGGTGGCCAAGTATCCGGAAGAGTTCTCCGTTCGGGACTTCGCCGCTGAGCTGCAAGCCCTGATCATGGTCAAGAACATCGGGCTGCCGCTTGAACTGGACAAGCTCGCCACCAGGAAGGTGCTTGACGCTCTTGTTCACCTCGGCCCGAAGTCCACGCCGGAAGAGATCAAGCTGGCACTTGAATCTATCGAGGCCATGGAAGAGCAGACCGTGCCAGAACCATTTGCTTTGTCGAAAGAAGGGTCAACCGATGTTGAAGACGA
>CAYSBP010000178.1:0-4220 GCA_964429255.1 uncultured Planctomycetia bacterium | reverse complement strand
GACCGTCTGAAACAAGAGAAGGCCGATGCAGCGAAAGAGGCAGCAGACCTCAAGGCCGAAGCCGAGAAAGCGAACACAGCGAAGTTGTCTGCGACTGAACAGGCCGACAAGCGTGTCGAGAACCTGACCAAGCAGTTGGAAGCCATGAAGGTGAACATGGAGAAGACCGCAGCCGATGCGAAATCAGTATCTCGCAAGGGCGTGATTGACTCCCTGCACGGCGCGATCAAGTTTGACGCCGACCGGATACGCCCGGAAGCATCACGCGTTCTTCTGGCAACTGCATTGGAAGGGATCGAAGACCTCACGCCGGGGTCGGCTGAAGTAGACGCGATACTCGCAACGTTTGCGGAACAGAACAAGGGGCTGATCCTGTCCGGCAGCAAGGGCGGAGGCGGCACAAGTTCTGGTGACCAGCAGGGACGTGGCGGCATGGGTGCCGGTGCAAAGGTCACACTCGACGAAGCCGCGCTGTTAACGAAGATCAAAGCCGCAGCCGCTTCTGGGGATATGAAGCAGATGGAAGCAGCACAGGCTGAGCTCAATCGTTACAGTGAAGCTGATAAAAACGGGACTCTTGTCAAAGCCTAGCAGGTAGATCAGTGGTACGTTCTGTTGTGCTCTCCGGGTAAGTGTTGAAGTTAAACAACCAAGGAGAGACATAGAATGAAACATCTTGCAATAGTAGTACTCGCTGTCTTGTCAGTGATGCTCTGCGCATCGGCAATACAGGCACAGACGACTCCCGTCTACCTCGAAAGCACGCAGACGCTCCTGAATAAGTCGCTGACGTTCACTGGTGGCGAAACTCTCGTCGCTGACGACGGGACGAATGTCGTCCTGACGTTGAACAACCGCGCAGGCGGAACCGTTCAGGTCATTCTGGGCGGGACCACCAACGTCGATGCTGATACGTTCACCATTGACGTTATAGGCAACGACGCGAACACGACCAACATCACATATCTGTCGAGTGTGCTTACTATCGACGATGTGTCCTCTGGGACTGAAGACAGCAGCTTTGCCATGTCGGTCATGGTTAACGGAACGTCCACGGAGCGGATTGATATTACCGCTACTGGCGGCACGCTCACGGGTGCGTGGATAATGACCACAAACTCGCAGTGCAATGGCTCGTTTGACATTGACACTGACCTGAACGTCGATGGTGCTGCTGTGATAGACGGCGCGACAACCATTGCTGGCGGGCTGGTATCGTCCGGCGCAACGACCATCAGTAATGCGACGATCAAGGTTGGCGGATTGCAGACGGGTACGTCCGGGCTTGCCATTGGCGAACTCTACTACGAGAGCGTGAATGGAACGAACTTCATTGCGTGGTTTGGTCCCTGACGCAATCTTGACCGCGCCCGCGTGGGCGTAGTCGTGTGAAGGCGTAGACAACAACGAAGAAGGAGAAAGATCATGTCAGTAGCAGACTTCAAACCAGTATTAATGTTGGGTCAGATGATCCTGCAAGCCGCCAAGACGCTTATCGGAGCCGAGTTCTGTAACACGGATATCGGCATTGGCCTGAAGACCAAGGGCACGAAGATCACCATGAACACCATGGGATCAGTCACGTCGGCAGACACCTCGGAAACCGTGCCGATGACGTATGATGACGCGGAAACCGATGGCGCGGACCTCGAAATCACCATCGACAAGACGGTCGCCGTGCGGCTGTCTGACAACGACCTCCTGCAGATCGAGGCCGGTGCGATGCAGATGGAGACGGCGTATGGAAATAGGATGATCTATACGCTCAACGATGACGTTGACCAGCTCATCATGGGCAAGTACAGCGACATCACGACCGAGAACTACGAGAGCGGGACAACCTCGTGGCAGTGGGGCGCAACGCCTACCGCCGCAGAGTTGGGCACGTTCTTCGCCTCGGTTCACGCCAGCATGGACGGGGTCAACGCCGAACAGCAGGGCCGCTTCATCGTCCTGCCGAACCTCGCTATTCAGGGCATCAGGATCGCCCTGCCTCAGATCGCCACCCCGGTTGGTGATGAAGTCTGGCGGAATGGCTTCGTGGCGAATAACCTCATGGGCTTCAAGGTGTTCCAGTCTGCCAACGTCGTGACGGCATCCAGCGTCATGCACGCGATGGCCGGAACAATGCCGAATGTCGGAGCCGCAGTGCCGGGCGTGTTTGCGCTGGCGGTTCAGATCGCGCCGAAGGTCGAGAAGTTGCGGCTGGAAGGCTTCTGGGCCGAGGGTATCCGGGCCAGGGTAACGGCTGGTGCCGCAGTGACCAAGCCGGAACGGGCAATAGACATCAACCTGAACTCCAGTCTGCTCGCGTAGACTGGCATTCGCACCTGAGCCGGGGCCGTAGCCTTTGCCCTGCGGTCCTGGCTCCCTTACTCACGGCAAAGAACAGTAACAGGGAATGGAGAACGAACATGTCAGAGGAAGCCACAGGCAAGCCGGTACTCACGGAGCGGGACAGACAGAAGGCAAACGACGCACTTCTTCGTAAGCTGAAGATAGGGTCGGAAATGCTCACTACGGGCGAAGCGGTTACGGACAAGACAATAGCAATGGCAAAAGAAGCGGCAACCGGCGGGTCCGGCAAGGTGCGCGGTGCTGCAAAGTACCTTCTCGCCCTGGTCGATAAGGCAAAGAACAGAGAGCTTGCCGACGACCAGATCTATATTACTACCAAGACGAAGGACGGCGATACTCGCATCCGTCAGTGCTCCCGGTCGGATTACCCGATTTGGAAGCGAAGAAAGTTCACGCTCTGCGACGAGAATGGCGACGCGGTCAAAGAGAAGGAAGTGAAACCGGCGAAGCCCGAGAAAGACGCATAGACCAGACGCGGGCTGAGTTCGTCAGCCAAGGAAGGGCAATATGGCCTATACGAAAACGATAAACGACGCGGACACCTACTTCGGGCGCGGGAATCATCTCGCCTCTGATGTATGGGAAGCGGCTGATACGGATAAGAAGAAATCCGCGTTTGCGTATGCGCGCCGGTGGCTTGAGCGGCTCCGGAACCGGGAACTAGCAGACCCCGGATCGACTACGGACAACGACATTATCAGGGAGGACTACGCGCACTTTGAGATGACGCTGTACTTCCTGCTGGTCAATCCGTTCCGGGCGAACTCGACCAATGCAGGTCAGCAGTATGATCTGGGAGCCCCGGACGGGGAAGCCGTTGCTTCCCTGACGTACAACCCGAAATCCGAAGCCTTCAAATGGCTTGGGATGAACTCGAACATGATATTCAGAGGATAGTTACAGATGCCGACGCCGCTGCCACAAAGAGGGATGCGCAAGCGATACTTGAACCGGGACATAGCGAACTATGGCCGAAAAGCCACAGAACTGCTCCTGGCTGCCAAGGCTCGTGTTGAGGCCCGCATCCTATTCTATGCCCGCAAAGGCAATATCGCAGCAAGTGCGGCAGTCCGTGACAGCCTCTACAACGAAATCCGCAGCGAGTACCAGAGACTCGGCGGAGACATCCAGAAGTGGGCCACTTCGATGACGACTCAGGTCTCAAAGGAGTGGCACCGCTTCGCTATTTCAGATCTTCCGGCAGGCGCGGTAGATCCTTCTTTCGCCCGGTTCTCCAGGAAGCGGCTACAGGACTATATTGCTTTTACGAACCCGGCGAATATGGGGCAGGTGGCAGCGGTCAATTCCCTTGCGGCTCAGGATATACGCTTCTTGAGACAGCAATTCACGGAGGTATTCCGCTTGGCCGGGGTAACGGGTCAGCCGATGAGGGGGATGCAGAAGGATCTCAGGGACCGCATGCTGGTACGGAATCCCAACTGGCGATTTATCGACAAGGGCGGGCGGAGGTGGCAGCCCCGGAACTACTTCAATATGCTTTCCCGGACAACGGTAGCGGAGGTATCACGGGCAAGCTACGCGGACACAGCAGCGGAAGCGGGCGTAGACCTGATGAGGATCGCCGGGGGGCCGCCAACAGCCGTTGGGACGCTCAAACACCCTGACCCCTGTTGGAAGTGGTATGACAAGGTTATCAGCATGACCGGGGCTACTCCGGGTTATCCCACGTATGATGAGGCCAAGGCCGCCGGTGTCTGGCATCCTAATTGTATCCACTTCCTGGCAGCGGTACTCCCAGACGAAGAGGATGAGGCCAAGAAGATCGAAGAGAAGACTGACGGGAAGCGCAAAGAAACCTTTGAGCGTGAAGTGAAACTGGACGAAGAGGCGGCGGAAAGGGC
>CAYSBP010000177.1:0-6669 GCA_964429255.1 uncultured Planctomycetia bacterium | reverse complement strand
CAGCGCGCTGAGGGGGGGTAGGGGGCAGGGCTTTTCAATGCTCGAAAAAGGGTCTCAATACTTCGGCGTCGGGGTCGCTATCGGAATCGGTATCGAGTCCTGTCACATGGGGAGGGGCCCATGGATAATCCGGGCTTGTGGTCCGTCACACGTGAACGTATCGGTCGGTCACTTTCTGCCGCTGCTGGTGTTGACTTCGCCCTCAGGACATGTCCATATATAGGCATGGCGAAACGCAGAGGCAGCTCAACGGCAGGAGACTCGGAGCGGATCATCCAATCCGCATTACGGGAGGTGGCGAGGCGTTGTCCAAGACTGGTTTCAAGCTGCTACTGGGCGGGGACGTCAGCGATTGCGGTCGAGGAACTCCATCACCGGAAGTCTCTTGATCTGGACCTCCATACGTGCAAAGCGCTGGTCGACGTCAGGCCCTTGCTTGCCGAGATGCACGCCTCATTCCGCGAAAGGCTGGGGATCCTTCAGGCGCCGGACGAATTCGGTTCGGGGTTCCGTGGACTCTTGAAACTCGCGCGCGGCGAGGAGATCACCGTGGAAGTGCTCTCGAATTTCGAGAGTGTTTCGACAGGCGACCTGGTTCCTTCGCGGACCGTTCCCGGCCTCAAGCGGGTGACCATCGAGCGCTATCTGGCGGACAAGATCCAGTGTGTGGTGGAACGTTCTGAAGCCCGGGACCTTGTCGACATCGCGGCGGTGCTTGAGCGTTTTCCGAATCTGGAGTCCAAAGCGCGAAAGTTTCTGGCCGATCAAGATGCGGTGATGGTGACCGAACGTTTGTCTGGTTGGGGCGATCGGCAGATCGAGGACGATCTGGCATCCTACGACGACGTTAACCCGCGTGACGCAAGGATGATTCGCGAACGGTTGCTTACCTGGCTGAAGCCGGAGCGGCCATAGCGATGAAGCGTACCTACCGCTTTGCACGACCGGTCGGTACCGTGCGGTGCGCCGTCTCGGGCGGAAAGGCGCTTACCATTCCCGTGTTCCCGGGCGTGTTGAAGCATCCTTCGGCCAGCGAACTCCCACGACTGCTCAAGAAACCCGCCGTTCTGCGCAAGTACACGATTCAGGCGCTGCGCACGGCGGCTTGGCCCATCCTTCGCGAGTTCCCCAAGGCCTGGTTGCTGACCTGCTTGCCCGACGCCGGCCTGCGCGAAGGTCGCGAACGCGCCATCCGGTTCCTGTTGAGCTGATCCCCTTTTCCGGATTGCCGTTGCGGATTGCCGCCCTCGTGCTAAACAGCATCAGCTTCCACCAACCCAAGGAGATCTGACCATGCCAAGGATCGCGCGTGCGCTCGTCAGTGTTTACGATAAGACCGGAATCGTGGACTTCGCGAAGGGGTTGGCTGAGATGGGCGTCTCGCTGATTTCCACCGGCGGAACCGCCAAGGCATTACGGGAAGCCGAACTGAAGGTCATGGATATCTCCGAAGTCACCGGGTTCCCCGAGATGCTCGACGGTCGAGTGAAGACGCTGCATCCGAAGGTTCACGGCGGACTGCTTTACCGGCGCGAACTGGACACCCACCGTGTGCAGGTGGCCGAGCACGGCATCGAAGCGATCGACCTCGTCGTCGTGAACCTGTATCCATTTGAAGAGACGATCGCCAAGCCGGGCATCCAACTGGACGAGGCGATCGAGCAGATTGATATCGGCGGCCCTTCCATGCTGCGTTCGGCCGCGAAGAACTGGGAATCGGTCACGGTCGTTTGCGATCCGGCCGATTACGCCGAAATCCTGCGCGAGATCCGGACGGGGCGGGGGCATACCGAAAAGGAGACGCGGAAGCGCCTGGCGGCCAAGGTCTTCGCCACGACCAGCCGCTACGACGGCGCGATCGCGGCCTACCTGGGCGGCCTGGACGGTCGTGCGCCCAGTTCCTTCTCGATCCATGGCGTCCTCAAGCAGCCGTTGCGTTACGGCGAGAATCCGCATCAGGGCGCGGCCTTCTACTCCGTGCCGGGCGTGGCGGAGGCTAACGTGGCCGCAGCGAAACAGCTCTCCGGCAAAGAACTCAGCTTCAACAACATCCTCGATCTCGCGGCCGCGCTGGAGATCGTCAAGGAGTTCGACGAGCCGTCGGCCTGCATCGTCAAGCACCACAACCCGTGCGGCTGTGCGATCGGCAAGAATCTACTGGAGGCCTTCAATCTGGCGCACGCGGGCGACCCGCTTTCCGCGTTTGGCGGCGTGATCGGCTTCAATCGGGATGTGGACGCCCAGACGGCGGCCGAGATCGCCCAGCCGAACCGCTTTATCGAGGCCATCGTGGCGCCCGGTTTCACGCCGGAAGCCCTTGAGGTGTTGACGACCAAGCCGAAGTGGGGCAAGAACGTGCGGTTGCTCCAGGTCGGCGCGTTCTCCTCGAAGGCGCGGGCCAAGGGACTGAAGGACGTGCGCTTCACCGTGGGTGGGTTGCTGGTGCAGGACCGCGACCTGCCGGCCGACGAATGGGCGGACCTGAAGGTTGTCACGCATCGCGCCCCGACCGATGCGGAACGGGCGTCCCTGAAGTTCGCTCAGAAGGTCTGCAAGCACGTCAAGTCGAATGCAATTGTTTTTGCCAAAGGCACGTCGGTCGTCGGCGTCGGCGCAGGGCAGATGAGTCGCGTGGACTCGGTCGAAATCGCATCGAAGAAGGCCGGCGAACGCGCCAAGGGCGCGGCGATGGCCAGCGATGCGTTCTTCCCGTTCCCGGACGGCGTCGAGGCGGCGGCGAAGGCCGGCGTAACGGCCGTCATTCAGCCTGGCGGCAGCGTGAAGGATGCGGACGTCATCGCCGCCTGCGACCGGCTCAAGATCGCGATGGTGACGACGGGCATCCGGCACTTCAAGCACTGAACGTGGTACATGCCTCCGGCTTGCACGAAAATAGACCTGCGCAATCCGGAGAACTGCGTTGCATGGGTGATCTGTTTTGGAAGGTGTCGCCTTCGACCATGCGTGGGGCGGCTTCTCGCTGGTAACCTGTCCAAACGGCACTACGTTTGGGGTCTCGCTCCGCGATAATGGCCGCATGCCAAGCGACACGGCACAGAAATCGCCCCAACGCATCCCCCCCTGGCTCCTGGTGATCCTCGGCGTCAGTTTCGTCTGCATGCTCAGCGCGGCAGCGTTGCTGGCCGTGGCGTCCTTCCATGTTCCGCCGCCCGTGCCTTCGTCGCACGAGGAGACGCTCCGGGCCGTGGAGGATGCCCAGGACGCCGAGCTGAAGGAGATCGACCAAGCGCTCAGTGAGTCCGCGCGGATACTTGAAGAGTTCGGACGGAAGGAGCAGGAACTGCGAGCCCGGATGGCGCTGTCGCTGGCCGTGCCCTCGGTCCGTGCCGGGGCGATCCAGTTTGCCAGCGAGTTCGGCAACGTGGTGGGCAACCGCGAGCGACTGATCACCCTGATCCGGTTGGCTGCGCAGAACGGCGCGCGGCTGATCGTGATGCCCGAGTGCGCGATCCCCGGGTATATGTCGGTCGATCACAAGACCGCCTGGCGCGATCCGGTCCGACGCCCGAATCCCAACGACGGCCGTTCGATCGTCGAGGCCGGTGTTTCGGATACGGTGCCGGGAGAGAACACGAAGCAGTTTGGCGCGCTGGCGAACGAGCTGAACGTTTACCTGGTCATCACCCTGATCGAGAAAGTTGAAAAAGCGGTGGAGGGCGGTGCGGCAGCGGAGGTGGATTACTTCAACACCGCCGTCCTGCTGGGTCCGGATGAGAAGATTCTCTGCCACTACCGCAAACTGAATCTCTGGCCGCCTGGCGATGCCACCTGGGCGCAGTCGGGAGACCGGGGGTTGGGCGTGTGCGACACGCCTTTCGGGAAGCTCGGTCTGCTGATCTGCTACGACCTGAGTTCCGGTGTGGTGCCCAAACTGAAGGAGGCCGGCGCATCGATGATTCTCTATCCGGTCGGCTGGGTGGATGCCAAGCCGCCCGAGGACTGGTTCGAGAAGATGCTGCCGGAGAAAGTGAAGGACTGGGGAATGCCCGTTATCGCCGCGAACGGGTCGGTCGATGCGTTGCCCCAAGCCGGTGACGCGTTCGGGTATGGCTTCAGCAGCATCTATGCGGCCGACGGTACGATACTTTCCGGCGCCGGTCCGGATGGAAGTGAAGTCATCTACGCGGATCTGCCGGCTGCGGTGTCCGACGGGAAGCCGTAACGCAGCGCAGTGCGTGCCCGTGTTCGCAGATCCCGCCACCGGTCGGGACTCCCGTCCGCCTGTCTCGTCGCTGCACCTTTCACTGGCATTCTATTCCACAGGGTCTAGGCTGCCGTGGTCCCTATGGAGGATCGTGTCGTGAAAACCCGCGAGATTCACATTGGCAACCTGAAACTGGGCGGCGGCCATCCACTCTTTCTGGTCGCCGGTCCGTGCGTGATCGAGAGCGAGGAGGCGTGTTTCAAGTGCGCCAGACTCGTCAAGCAGGTCACGATGGAAGCGCAGATGCCGCTGATCTTCAAGGCGTCTTTCGACAAGGCCAACCGTTCCTCCATCTCCTCGTTCCGCGGGCCGGGTCTGAACGCCGGATTGCAGGTACTGAAAGCGATCAAGCAGGAGCTTCAGCTGCCCCTGCTGACGGACATCCATTGTATCAGCCAGGTGGAAGCGGCGGCCGAAGTCGTCGACATACTCCAGGTGCCCGCCCTGCTTTGCCGACAGACCGACCTGCTGGTCGCTGCCGGCGAGACCGGCAAGCCCGTGAACATAAAGAAAGGTCAGTTCATGGCGCCCGGCGACATGCGCAACATCGTCGGCAAGATCAAATCGACGGACAACGAGGACATCCTGCTGACCGAACGCGGCACCTGTTTCGGTTACCACTACCTGATCAACGACATGCGCAGCCTGCCCTCGATGCGGCAACTGGGCTACCCGGTCATCTTCGACGCGACGCATTCCGTGCAGTTGCCGTCCGGGCTGGGGAACCGATCCAGCGGCGAGCGGGACTACGTTCCGGCGCTGGCTCGCGCCGCCGTCGCGGCCGGGATCGACGGGCTCTTCATGGAAGTACACCCCGACCCGGACCATGCGTTCAGCGACGGACCGAACATGCTGCGCGTGAGCGACATGCCCCCACTGCTTTCGATGCTCAAGAAGGTCGACGCCGCCGTCCGCGATTACGTGGCGGCGGAGAGCTTCGACCCCAAGCCTCCCCATCCGGGCGAACATAACACCCTTCTCAATATCTGTGCCAAGGACCGCGGCGATTGAGTGTTTCCGCGGAACCATTGACATGAACTACACGGAAGCGCTCGCTTACCTGGACGGGTACGTCAATTTTGAGCGGACCACGCCCGACGGCCCGCGCGCCATCTTCGGACTGGCCCGCTTGCGCGAACTGGCCGCGCGACTGGGCAACCCGCAGGAGAAGTTTCCGGCGCTGCACGTGGCCGGAACCAAAGGCAAAGGCTCGGTCTGCGCCTTCGCCGCCGCGATGCTCCAGGCGGCAGGCCTCCGCGTCGGACTCTACATTTCACCCCACCTGATCCATGTACGCGAACGGATCCAGATCGACGGCACGCCGATCACCAAGGAACGCTTCGCGCAACTGCTGACCCGCTGCCACCCTGTACTCGAAAAAATGAGGGTGCGTCCGGCCGTCGAGCGCCGGCTGACCTACTTCGAGGTGATGACGCACCTGGCCTTCCTGCACTTCGCCGAAGCGCCCGTCGATGTCGCCGTTGTGGAAGTCGGCCTGGGCGGTCGGCTGGATGCCACCAACATCGTGGAGCCCGTCGCCTGCGGTATCGCCAGTCTGGGGCTGGAACACACCCGCATTCTCGGCTCGACCCTCCCGCAGATCGCCCGCGAAAAAGCCGGCATCTTCAAACACGGAGCGAAGGGCGTCTCGGCCCCGCAGCCGCAGGATGCGGCCGAGGTGCTCGTGGAGATGGCCGGAAAGGTTGACCTGCCGCTCGAGTTCCTCGGACGCGATCTGCAGGTCGTCACGCGACCCGCCGCAAAGGATGCCGCGCGACCCGCCCTACTGCCCCGTGACGAAGTTGAAGTCCGCTCGACCGTGGAGGACTGGCGAGCCTCGGCCACCATCGGCCTGCCGGGGAAGTTTCAGGCCGAGAACTGGGCTCTCGCCGCACGGTTGGCGCACCTGACGCACCTGAAGATCCGCAGCCGTCCGCTCCCGGAAGAGGCTCTTCGTCGCGGCGCGGCGGAGGTCCGTTGGCCTGGGCGGCTCGAGGAAATGCCGCACGGGCCCGGCGAGCCGAATTACATCATCGATGGTGCGCACACGCCCAACTCCGTGAGCACGATCGTCGAGGAGATGCGGCGCATGCTGCCTGCCTCCGACCCGCGCATCATCCTTTTCGCCTGCGCGAAGGACAAGGACTCGGAAGGCATGCTCCGCACGCTGGCGCCTTACGCCAGCGAAATCGTGTTTACCTTCTCCGGCAACCCGCGCGGCCGTGCGCCCGAGGAACTCGCGGGCCTCTGGCGTCAGATGGCCAACCGTGTGCCCGTCGTCCAGCCGGATCTTGACAAGGCCCTGGCCGCCGCCAAGGCCCTTGCGGCCGGCAAGCCCAACGGCCTCGTCCTGGCGCTCGGATCGCTCTATCTCGTGGGTGCGCTGAAGGAGCGACAGGGCCTCGGCGAAGATGCAGCCCGGCCCCAGCCCGAATAGCCCTTTA
>CAYSBP010000176.1:5511-6722 GCA_964429255.1 uncultured Planctomycetia bacterium | reverse complement strand
AAAAGCCAATTCGTAGGTTAACGCTTATGCCCCCCAACCCCCTCCGACACGGAGGGGGAGTTATTCAGGGTTTCATCGAAGATATGGGTCGTGAGACGCTTCGAAGAGAGAAAATGAACGCCTGCGTTCCGACGAAACCGGTCACCCTGTGAAAATCGGAGGCCCAGCAGCCTTCTCGACCTGTTCAGCTACGAAGCGGTTCCCATCGGCGTTGCTCGACGCCTCCTGACTTCTGCGGTATGTTCGGCGCCGTTGGCGCGAGTCTTCGCTTGCGATTCAGGGGGGCCGGTCATCGTGAAGCAGCCACCGCTGACAGGATATGTCTTCGAAGACATCTACTACGCACACGAGACCGGCGATCATCATCCAGAGTGCAAGGAGCGGCTCGACGCCGTGCGCGGTGCCTTGGGCCACGCGGACCTGAATCCGCATCTCAAACGCATCGATTCCAGGGCGGCTGAAGACGACGAGATCCTCTTCTGCCACACACGCGAGTACCTGGACCTCGTCAAACGCGAAGTTGCGAATGGCGACGGGACATTGAGCACCGGTGACACGGCGGTCTGCACGCGCAGCCTGGAGGCGGCTCGGCATGCGGCCGGTGGTGTCTTCTGTGCGGTGGACGAGGTGATGGCTGGACGTCTGCAGAATGCATTCTGCGCACCGCGCCCGCCGGGGCATCACGCGGACGCTTCGCACGGCATGGGTTTCTGTGTGTTCAATAATATTGCTCTTGGTGCCCGCTATGCGCAGCGACGGCACAGCGTCGGGAAGGCCTTGATCATCGACTGGGACGTGCATCACGGCAACGGTACCCAGGATATATTCTACGAAGACGGTTCGGTCCTCTTCTTCAGCACGCACCAGCACCCCTGGTACCCCGGCACGGGTTGGGCCGACGAAATAGGAAAGGGAAAGGGTCGCGGGTGCATCATCAACTGCCCTCTCCCGGCGGGCGCGGGCAAGAATCTGGTTCTAGGCGCGATGCGGGATAAGCTGGTTCCGGCCGCGCGTGCCTTCAAACCGGAACTGATCTTCATTTCGGCCGGTTTCGATTCGCGACAGGGCGATCCGCTGGGGAGGTTCCTTCTTACGGACGCCGATTTCGCTTCCGCCACCAAGATCGTTTGCGATCTGGCCCAGGAGACCGCCGGCGGACGCGTCGTCTCGGTACTCGAAGGCGGCTATGACTTGGAGGGTATTCAGTGCGC
>CAYSBP010000176.1:0-5411 GCA_964429255.1 uncultured Planctomycetia bacterium | reverse complement strand
TGAATCCCCTCTCCGCGTTCCCCGCTACGTTGTGTGTGAAGCCGGGCTTCTTCTTGTGTGCAATAATCCAGCCCGTGGAGCGTCTATTCTCCAGGAAGTTCTATTGGGGCGGGTGTTGGCCTGGGGATCAGCGATGAAATCAGCAGCCCTGCTGTTGTTAGCAATCGCGGGTGCGGTTTGCGCCGGCGAGACCGAGCTGCGCGGGACATTGACGCCGTCGGCACAGGTGAAGCGAGTCGTCCTCCTGGATCGCGCGCAACGCCAGGAGATGGCGCCGAAGGAAGTCCGTGTGGCCGAAGTGGCGGGCGAGTTCGACCCGAAGAGCGGCGCCTTTGCCTTCAAGAGCCTGAAGCCCGATGCCCCGTACGATCTTTTCGTTGAGCTGAATGACGGTACGAAGATCGAAGGCGTTGATATGAGGCCGAGGCAGAACGATCCGGCCTCCTTCACGGACGATGGCCGCGTCACGATCGAGAAGCACTTCTATGGGATGAAGCAGTTCACGAATGAGAATCGCATACTCCAGATCAATGCCAACGGCCGTCACGCGGCGGTGCTGGTGGAATTGTGTCGAACGACCGAGTTTCATGCGGGCGGAGACCATGTGATCTGGCGGATCGAGCGATGGGATTACGCCGAGCAGTTTGGCGCGTGGCAGATCGAGAGCAGCAACAAGGTCCTTCGCCGGTTCCGCATGAGCAAGGACGAGTGGGCCCAGTGGCGCTGGTACGCTGCGCCCGAGTGGGGCGGACTCAAGGCCGGCGGCACCGCATGGGCGCTCAAGTTACCCGATTTGACGACTGCGCCGGGGCGCTTTCCGGGCGTGAAGCCGCCTGAAGGTGTGGGCAAGGCGGAAGCGAAGGGCAAGAAGATGCACGAAGAAGCTCCGGAGAAGGATGAGGGCCTGTAGTCATGAGCATGCGCCGGGCGGTTACACTGCTGTGGTCCGTTCCTTATGCAGGGATTGGACCCAATGGGTCAGCGCATCGAGGTCCAGCGGCTTATTGAAGAGCGTAATGCCGCGTGCTCGAAGCCAGAGTTCCAGCGAAAGGTTGTTCTTGCCTGTCATCAGCGCGATCGGCACGCCGGGAAACTCGTCCGCGAACTCCAGGATCACCCGGCAACCCGTCGCGTCTGGCAGTTGGTAATCGACGAGCAGGCCGCTTACCCTGACGTCGATAAATGAAGCGTCGCGGAGCATCTCAACCGCATCCCGCGCGTTGGCTGCTTCGATGACGCGTTCGCCGCGCTGCTTGAGCCAGCGCACAAGGCTGAAGCGAAGGGCTTCGTCGTCGTCAACAACCAGAATGCAGGGGGGGGAGACGATTCTCTGTTCCATGTCCGCGCTCCTCGCTTATTATCCTCTCGGTATGTCTCAAGACGCGGGCCAGCTTGACTAGAAGCTTAGAAATGTCCTAACGCATTTGGTAATATTTGGTTGTGCTGATCGAAAATGGGTTGTGCCGTTGGTACGAATATGCCGTGGTACATCCTCTTTGACCACTCCGGTTCATTCTGCGCATTCCATCGGAAGTCTGCCTGCGGTCGAGAACCAGGTGATCAGGGTTGGATTCTTCGATTTTGCCGGTGGATTGTGGCATGGAAGAGTCTGGACGCGAAGGACGGCGGGTGAATCAGGGTTTGGAGTCCAGGTGTTCTTGAATCTCCCGTTTTGCGTTGGTGGATCGTCTGCGTTTGTCGGCGAAGACGCGGGAACGACTGGCGGTGGCGGCAGCCAACGCAGCCGCGCGTGTCCGGGCGACTTGTGCCTGTCGCGGCAATCGCTTCCTTCGTTTCGGTGCAGCCATGGCTCAAAATAACAACCGTCCCTGTGGAGGGCCGGCCGTTGCTATCCGAAGTCCGCCGAGGTCGAGGTCAGTTCTTGGCCGCCGGAGTTTCCTTCTGGATGCGTTGCGCCATCAATGCGAGGCGACCCTTCTTGCGGTTGGCGCGGCCTTTGGGTATGGCGTTCTTCCGGACGGCGCGATCCAGGGCGCTGGAAATCTTGGCCAGCAGCTTGGGTGCTTCCGCCGGGTTAGCTTTGATGCTCTGATCGAAGGCCTTCAATTCTTTCTTCAGTGCGCTCTTGTTAGCGCGATTGACTTCGCGACGTTTTCCGTCCTGACGCTGGCGTTTAAATGCGGAACTGGTGTGCGCCATGTGACCTTCCTGACTCCCTGAACGGCATGAATGCCTTGGCCCCAAAAAGAAACCGCCGCGCGACGCGCGGCGAAACCACCGATTCTTGTATCGGGGGCAGACTCTGTGGTCAACTCACTTCCCGGGGATCCCCGCCAGCGCTGACGCCGAATCGGCAAAAACATCGAGGGCACGACCGGAGTCAGCCAGCAGTTCGCGGGCTGCGTCGGTGGCGTTGCAGATACCGAAAAAGACGTGTACTTTGCGGCAGGCGTCGCGAAACGAAACCAACTCGTCCGCGAGCGATGTCTTGGGTTCGGGAATCCGGCTGAGGTCGAGGACGATCGCTCGGGGTCGGTATTCCAGGAGAAGCATCAAGCTAGGGTCGAGCGCTGCGACATCGTCGGCGCGGTTCGGATCCGCCAATAGGGCGATCAGCGCGCCCTCCTCATCCTTCACCAGTAGCAGTCCTCCGCCCAATTCCTCGGGGATGGCCGCTGCACCCAGCGGTAGCACCCGTGTAGATTCGTGAATCGAAGTGCCATTCCTTCTCAGGGCTACCGTCTCGGTCACCGCATGGGTGACCAGGCCGCGCATGTCGCGAACACGCTGACGTACCGAATCGATCTCATCCAGGGGCGCGCACGATTCTTGAATCTTGCGGAGGTCGGTGTAGGTGCCGGTCAGAAGAGTTTCACGCGGGCCGCTGGGGGGAACGAGGATCAGTTTCCATCCGGACGTAAAGGGTTCGCATTGGCCGAGAATGACCTCGTCCCGTTCGTCGAACTCCGGGTCCTTATGGATGATCAATAATCGGCGACGCATAGAGGACCCGCAACCCACAGGGGCGCCAAGCGTTTCCTCGCCTGGCAAGACGGCCCGGAAGACAGACTAAATAATGGGGAATTGGCCTGTGGCAAGGCTCTTTTGAGCGTAAAGGTGTTTGGGATGGTGTTGTCTGCTGGCACAGCCCCGTACCCTGCGTAAGATGACGTCTTTCCGGGACGAGGAGGAGGGGCGCGATGGCGATTCTGGTCAACGGTGGCGCCGGCTACATCGGGAGCGTCTTCACGGAACTTCTGCGCGAGCATGGCGAGCAACCCGTGGTACTCGACCACCTTTCGCGCGGCCATCGCGCCGCCGTGGCGCCCGAAGTCCCCTTTTACGAGGGTGACTTCGGTGACCGGGACTTGATCAAACGTATCCTGCGCGAGCACAACAACCTGGAGGCCTGCGTCCATTTTGCCGCGTGGACCTATGTCGGCGAGTCGGTCGAGCAACCCGCCAAATACTTCGCGAATAACTTCAGTCAGGCGGGGGTCCTGCTGGAGACGCTCCTGGATGCCGGCGTGAAGCGCTTTGTCTTTTCCTCGACGGCAGCCACCTACGGCGAGCCGAAGGAGTTGCCCATCCCCGAGACGCACCCGCAATGGCCGGTGAATCCATACGGGTGGTCGAAGTTCTACGTCGAGCGGATGTTGGAGAGCTTTGACCGGGCCTACGGCCTCCGATTCGTGGCGTTGCGCTACTTCAATGCGGCGGGAGGTACGCCCAAACGCGGTGAGGATCACGATCCGGAGACGCACCTGATCCCGAACATCCTCTACGCGGCACTCGGCAAACGCCCGCACATCGGTGTGTTCGGGACCGATTTCTCAACGCCGGATGGAACGGCGGTTCGAGACTACATTCACGTTTCGGATCTGGCTTCCGCCCACATCAAGGCGCTGGCGTATTTGCGCGGTGGCGGGGTGTCGCGTTGCATGAATCTGGGTACCGGCCATGGTTACTCGGTGAAACAGGTGATCGACGTAGTGAAGAAGGTGACGGGCAGGGACTTCCAGGTGAACTATGAAGGCCGCCGCGCCGGGGATCCGGCTCAACTGGTGGCCAAGGCCGACCTGGCGCGGCAGGTGCTGGGTTGGGAACCGAAGTTCTCGGACCTGGAGACGATCGTGCGCACCGCTTGGGAATGGCACGTGGCGCGGCCGAAGGGGTATGCAGAAAGCGCAACCGGGTGAACGTGGCGTTGCGACGGGCGCTGCGTGTTTCGACAAACGGTGGCGTGCCGCGCCCGTCGCCCGGCAGGGCTTTTCAACGACGATATCCATTACGTCCTTGTGGGCGTGACAGGATCGTCCGCAACGTGAGCGCGAAGTCTTGAACGTGGCACTATGCTCTTGGTCGCAAGCCGGAGGCTGGCGCAATCCATGAGCCTGCTCCTCCTTCCCGGCATGGGTGCCGATGATGCGATCTATCGTGGTCCGTGGCGCCAGTTGCCGGACGTTCGGTTCATCAACTGGCCCGAGTACCGCGGCGAAACCACGCTGGCTCAGGTCGCACAGCGGTTGATCCACGAGCACGGTATCGTGTCCACCGACATCCCGGGTGGTTCGTCGCTGGGTGGCATGGTGGCGCTGGAGATCGCCGCGGAACTGGGATGCCACACGGCCTGCCTGCTCGGGAGTGCGCTGACGAGAGAAGAGGTCCACCCGCTGTTGCGCGCCGCCGAACCGCTGGCCGAATTGACGCCATGGAAATTCGCCAAACTCGTCGCGAAGATGTCGCACGGTCGTCTGCCACAATCGTCTGCCAGGGCCGACGAGGGATTCCTGCGCGCGATGTGCCTCGCGATCAAAGGATGGCCGGGTGTACCGGACGCGAAGTTCCGCATCGTGCGCATTCACGGCACGCACGACGGGGTGATCCGCTGCCCGGAAGATGCCCACCCAGTCCCCGGCGCCGGTCACGCGTTGGCATGGTCCCACGCGGAAGAATGCGTGGCGCTATTGCGGAGGCACGTACTGGGCGAGACGGATGGGGGCGGTAGATGACCGTTCGCGAGTTCCGTCGCATTGCCCGTCGCGCCATCGCCCGGCTCCCCGCGGAACTGCGGCCCTACGCCGACGACTGCATGGTCCTCGTCAAACGGCGCCCCTCTCGGAAACTGCTCCGCTCATTGGAGATCTCCGAGGAAGAGGGTCTCTACGGACTCTATGAGGGTCCGTCTCTCGGAGAACGTCAGTGCGATAGGATCGCCGAGGAACCTCCGATCATCGTCCTCTTTTACGAGCCGCTGGTCGAGGACTGCGAGACCTCCGAGGAATTGGAGCGCGAGATTCACCTGACCATCCTTCACGAGATCGGCCACCACTTCGGCATGGATGAAGACCGGTTGGCGGAACTGGGGTACGAGTAATCACCTGTCTTGTTCATTGCGCTCCACGATGGCGGACGGGCCGACCGGTTGGAAGACATCCGCGACCGGCAGG
>CAYSBP010000175.1:0-6769 GCA_964429255.1 uncultured Planctomycetia bacterium | reverse complement strand
TGCTGCAGGGCGGCGTCGACCTGCGCTACGTGAAATGGGTCCCTTACGACGGCATCGGCCGTGCGGCACGCAACGGCCTGAACTTCACCGAACGCGGCTTCGGCGCGCGCGGAGCCGTCGGCTGCAGCGACCGCGGACACACGGCCGTCTCGCAACTCAAGCCCGGCGATATCGACTGGTCGCGCCTCTTCGCCAACGACAGCGCGCGCTGGTTCCACTGCGGCGGCATCTTCGCCGCATTGGGCGCCAAGACCCCCGAAGTGGCGATCGAGGCCATGCGCTGCGCGCACGAGCATGGCACGGTCGTCAGTTACGATCTCAACTTCCGCCCCAGTCTATGGAACACCACGGGCGGCTCGGCCCGGGCCATGGAAGTGAACCGCGAAATCGCAAAATACGTCGACGTGATGGTCGGCAACGAAGAGGATTTCTCCGCGGCGCTCGGTTTCAAGGTTGAAGGTGTCGACGAACATCTCTCGGCACTCGATCCGGCCAACTTCCAGCGCATGATTGAGAAGGTGGTCAAGGAATACCCGAACTTCAAGGTCGTCGCGACGACGCTGCGCGCCGTAAAGAGCGCCAATCGCAACGACTGGGGCGCGATCCTGTGGGCAGACGGCGAATTCCACCAGGCCGCCAACCGCGCGGACCTGGAGATTCTGGACCGCGTGGGCGGCGGCGACAGTTTCGCCTCCGGCATGATCTACGGCTTCCTGGCCGGTAAGAGCGCGCAGGAGGCCGTGAGATACGGTGCGGCGCACGGCGCGCTGGCCATGACCACGCCCGGCGACACCAGCATGGCGACGCTGAAGGAAGTCGAAGCCCTCGCCAAAGGCGGCAGCGCCCGCGTACAGCGGTAGCCTTAGCGCGGCAGAATGCGGGACGGAGGCCTTCGCGTGGGAACGATCAGATCCAAGTCCGAGATCGAGCGTCTCCAGTGGGACGACCAGATCGATCCCAACGACATCAAGCAGCTCCCTCCAGACGCGCTGATGGTCAGCTTGTTGGGGGTTAACTACGTACACGTCCGGACGAGGGACGAAGGCGATCTCTACCTTACGCTGCGCGCCCTGCCTTTCCTCGGAAACCTCCAGCCGGAAAACTGGTACGAAAAGGAGTGGTTCGAAGCGCATCGGGAAAAACTGAATGGCACCAGCACCGTCTATGCGGTGCCCACCAAAGAGGTGGACGGCACCAGCATCCGCATCGTCGTCAAGTACAACCGCGTGGGGCAGGACGTCCCGCTTGAGACCAAGGTCATCTACGAAGTTCTGAACGCCGAATTCAACGGACCGTTCGAGGAGTTTGCGCTGGTCGAGGAGATGCGTCACAGCACCTGCGGTCCGAACGATCTTACCATCCGTTCGCAGCTGCCCTTCGGCATCTATGTACCGCCCGAGCGGATGCAGCTCTGGCAGACCGGCCGTTCGGAGGCCAAGATCGCGAGTAAGATTGCCAAACACCCTGGCGTCGAGATCGACATTCTGCGCGACTACATGACCATCTACCTCTGGCTCGAAGGCATCGACGCGGTGCAAGCGAACAAAGAGGGTCTGCTGACCGAGAAGGAAATGCGCGACCTCACCGTTCGCGCCATCGAGGATCTGAAGGTCAAAGGCTACCGCGTGCTGGACATGAAGCCGATGCACGTGATCGTGCAGGAGACAGGCGAAGGCGAATTGACGCAGAAAGACGAACGCACTCAGTATGGACTGATCGACTTCGAGCTGTTGGAACGCACGCCCGAGCACGATCAGGAGGTAAAACGATCGCGTCGCAGTGAATACCTTTGGCGTCAGCGCGACCGTTTCGCGCCCAAAGACACGCCCTTCCCCGCGCACCTGAAGCAGGTTGAACTGCTGGGTACCGACTACGTTCACGGCCATGTGGAAAGCACCGGCGGGGCGCTGTGGGTCGTCGGCCGCGATCCGGCGCTTTTCGATTATTTCCTGCCAGAGCGCTGGCGCAGGACGCCCCAGATCCAGCTCCAGAGCGGCCACGAGACCTACTACACGCGAACCAAAGACCAGATCCATCTGGTCTGGAAAGTCTCGCGTGTGGGCGAACGGCCCGAGGAAGAAGGCGATCCCGCAGAAGACCAGGCGGCACGAGCCCACGGATTCAACAGTCCCTTCGAGGAGTTTGCGATTGCGCTGCATCTGCGCAAGGCCGGCATCCCGACGATCTACCCGCGCGCCATCTATCGCACCGGACACCGCTCGCAACTCGAAGCCTCCGTGGCCGACCCACGTCGATACAAGTCGCATGCCGGTCTTCGAAGTCCGCTCGGCAAGGCGGTTTTGCGCCCCGGGTACGACTATATCTCCGTCTGGGGCTACTGGAACGGTCCCGATGAGATGCTGGCCAACCGCGATGGCGGGTATTTCAAGGGCGTCAATAGCGCCCAGGCCCGAACGATGGGCATCCTCAATGAAACGCAACTGAAGGAACTGCTGGACCGCGAGCGTCAGCGGATGGATGCAACCGGTATGACGTTCCTGCGCCTGCGCCCCGAGCAGATCCTGCTTTCGCTCGACAGCTCCGGCACGCCGCTCCTGGACGGAAACGGAAATCTGGAGACGCGCATCTGCAACTTGCAGTTCATCCACTGGCCGGCATTGGCGGAGATGCTGAACACGTAATCGCCCGGAAGAAGGCCGCGGCCTTGTCCAGCGTTTCCTCATACTCACGCGCCGGGTCGCTGTCGGCGACAATGCCGCCACCGGCCTGATACCAGGCCCTGCCGGCACGTTCGTCCACCAGGGCCGAGCGGATGGCGATGTTCAGCTCAAGATCGCCGTCAGCGCCGAGCCAACCCAGCGACCCGCAGTAGGGACCGCGGCGTGTGGGTTCCAGTTCCTCAATGATCTCCATGGCCCGGATCTTGGGAGCACCGCTGACCGAGCCCCCCGGAAACGTAGCCCGGATCAACGCGGCCGCGTCAACGCCACGACGCAAGCGACCCGCAACGCCGGCCACGCGGTGGAAGACCGTGGGATGCTCCTCGATTTCGCCGTCGGTCATCACCTGGACCGAACCGTACTCGCAGACACGCCCCAGGTCGTTCCGTTCGAGATCCACGATCATGTTCAGTTCTGCGCGTTCCTTGCCGCAGACCGCCAGTTCGTCGCGCAGCCGTGCGTCTTCGTCCCGATTCGCACCCCGCGGCCGCGTCCCCTTGATCGGCCGCGTCACGACCGCGCGGCGCTGTACACGGAGGAAGAGTTCCGGGCTGATCGAACAGACCGCGCGGCCTTCGCCCAAGTTCGCGAAAACACCGAAGCGTGCGGGACTTTCGCGCCGCATCCGCCGATACAGCTCGAAGGCCGACGCCCGCCACCCGACTTCGAAACGCTGGGAGAGGTTGACCTGATAGATGTCGCCGGCCACGATGTAATCGAGGGCCCGTCGCACCGCCTTCTCGTACCGCTCGCGCGAAAGCGTCGATGTGACACCGTCCGGGAGCACACCATAGACCGTCCGCGGCCGAGGAACGTGCGCCTCGACGCAAGGACCGTCATGGGCGGACCGCGCTTCGAGCGCCGTGACGCCCGACGTCGGGCCGGACGCACCCGTTACGTCCGCGAGCAGGCGCTTGGCCAGTTCCGCGAGCCGCGCATGGCGGCGCGCGCCCTTCAGCCCGGCCGAGACCGAACCGCTCGCCCACCACCGCCCTTCGCGGTGGCTGAAGGCCATCACCAACGGATGCCGCGCAAGGAACAGCCCCTGGAACGGCAAATCGCGAACGGCCCTCTTCGGGATGCGTTCGATTTCACGCCCCAGGTCGTACCCGAGCAGCGCGAACCATCCGCCGTGAAAGGGCGGACCGAGGGGCTCGTCGCGGTCCGCCGGCTGGATCCGCAACCCGGCCATTTCGTTGTGCAGCAGATCCAGAAACGACGAACCGATCGGAGCGCGGTCCGAGGACTCCTCGCAACCAATGATGCGCTCGGCGCGCACGCCCACGAACGACCACGCGTCCACACCGATCTCGGCATCGGCCGAGTCGAACCAGAACGAACCCGGACGCGACGCCACGCGCGCGGCCAGTTCCATCGGCGAAAGCGGACAGAGCCCCTCCGGCAACGGCGCAGCGAAGGCCGCACGTTCGGCATCGACCGACGAACTGCGTTGGGTGTCACGGTTCTTCCTGCGTACTTCCGTAGCCACGGCCGACCCCTCGGATACGCATCGGGACGTGACATCGTCCGTCTTTCGTCGGGCGCGTCAATCCGCAATCCCCCATCCCATCGCCCATCGATGTCCTTGCTTGACGAAAGCGTCCCATTTGCCTACAAGGGTTTCCGGAGGGGCCTGCGCCCCCCGTTGCCCACCGCCTTGCGCCGGTTTCGACCGGCGCGTTTTCGTCTGGTTGGTAGCTCGAACCCCTTGCACGGAGAAATCATGGCGATTGACCTGGTCAAACTTCTGGAGACGGCTGCCGAACAGGTTTCCCAACAGAGTCTGAAGGAAACCGTCGACCTGCTATGGACGACTGAAAGCCGGTTTTCGTTCCCCTCTTTCCAGGCTACCGGACGCCATATGCTGGCCCGCCTCCGTGAATGGGGCGGCCCCGAAAACGCCGACGCTCAACCGATCAAAATCCGCAGCCGCGGCTTCGAACTCCCCGCCGATGGTCGCTCGATGTACGGCGACTGGAAGGCACCGCTGGGCTGGAGCTGCATCTCGGCGCGCCTCGAAATTCACGACCCGCTGACCGATCGCGGCCGCGTACTGGGCGACTTCAAAAAGCAGCCGCTGCAGATCGTCGCGTGGTCCGGACCCACGCCGCCCGATGGTATCGTCGCACCGGTCGTGCGCATCGAAGATGCCGCGGAACTCGAAACGCGCGCCAAAGAAGTCCGTGGCCGCATCGTCTTCACGCCTGCCGATCCGCGCCTCTTCAAGAAGCGCCTCGCCGAACTGGGCGTCGCCGGCGTTGTCACCAGTTTCTGTCCGGAGGCCAGCCACCTCCCGAAGGCCTGCGCCTGGATCGGCAGCTGGTCGGACGATCCTCAGGGCACCGCCTTCATCGACGGCGACACCCCACTCCCGGCCATGGTCATCTCGCCGGAGCAGGGCGTCGAACTGGAAATCCTGATGGAACGCGAGCAGGTCCGCCTGAAGCTGCTGGTCGACGCGCACTACAGTGAGGCAACCGTCCCTGTCGTGTGCGGATACATTGACGCGGAATTGCAGGAGGAAGTGCTGGCCGTCGCCCACGCCTTTGCACCCGGCGCCAACGCCAACATCTCCGGTTCCGCCGTCGTCATGGAATCGCTGCATGCGCTGCAGGAGGCGACGCGTTCGGGCGCGCTGCCCCCCATCCGGCGCGGCATCCGCGGAATGCTGCTGTACGAACGTTCCGGTGCGATCGGATTCGGATTGCTCAACCCAGGCATCCTCCGCCGCATTCACGCGGCCATCAACTGGACCGGCGTCGGACGGTACAGCGAGCATTCCGGCAACATCCTCTGCCACCACGAAGCGCCGCACGCCGGACCCACGGTGGCCGACACGCTGCTGGCGCTGCTGATGGAGGCCTGGCTACCGCGCGCGCTGCCGCACCTGCAGTTCCGCCTCGACCAACCGTATGCGCTCTTCGACAATGCCACCTGCGACCCGCGTCTCGGCGTCCCCTGCCCTGCCGTGGCCGGGCGCGATCGGCAGCGGCACACGTCGGAAGACACGCCCAAAGACCTCAGTGCCCCCGCGTTGCACGCCTTCACGACCATCTCGGTCGCCTATCTCCATTTTCTGGCCTCCGCGACGGCGAAGGAATCGATGTGGCTGGCGCAACAGACCTTGCGCCGCTTCGGCAAGCGCATCGAGGATCTGGGCAGCCGCTACGCCCTCCGCCTGAGCGAAGACGGTGCAGACCAGCCGGCGCTGCTGGCCCAGGCCAACGCTCATCTGATGTACACACGCTCGATCTGCGAAGCGACCGTGATGTCGTCCAAGCGGTTCATGCTGCGCGAAGAACGCCAGAAAGGGCACCTGGCCCTGCTCAAACTCCTGCGCCACATCCGGCGGTTGGTCGATCTGGAGAAGCGCCGTTTGAAGGAGCTGGCCAATTGCGAGGCGGGCGAATTGCCCGCCGTCGCCCTTCCCGCGGAACTCGCCACCTCGCGGCCGTATCGGAAGTTCTCAGGGCCGCCCGCGTACGGCAACGTCTCTCCGGTCGAGCGCAAACAACTTTCGCGGCCCGAGCTCAACGCCCCGTTGCACGCCGCCGTCTACTGGAGCGAAGGGGAACTGACCTTCGCCGAGATCGTCCGGCAGGTGAGCTACGAGTTCGACGGCGACTTCACCGCCGATCTGCTGGCGCACTTCCGCTTCATGGCCGAACGCGGCATGATCCAATGGCTCCAGCCCGGCGATGCCGTCCCCAAGCCGCCCAAGCCTGAAAAGACAGACAACAGTGGAATGAGCGAGCCGGAGCCGCCCGCGGAAGAGCCCGTCGACGAATCCGAAGAGGAAGCTGATGAAGAGAAGTAGGGTCTGCCACTGGCTGCGCCCATCTGTCACGCAGCACTCAAAGCACCAACTAACAGCCGCTGTTTCGGCCGTCTGGTAAGCGGGAGGTCATGTGCCTCGCAACGTACGGGAGCTTATCCGCGACCTATTGAATGCTGGCTTTGTGAACAGAGGCGGCAAAGGCAGCCACCGGAACTTCGTGCATCCCAAGGCTCGAAAGACCGTTACCATCTCCGGTCGCGAGGGAGCGGACGCGTAGCACGATCAGGAGAAAGCGGTTAGATTGGCTATT
>CAYSBP010000174.1:1813-6802 GCA_964429255.1 uncultured Planctomycetia bacterium | reverse complement strand
TGTCCGCGTCGCGCCGCTGGACCTGTTCGCGCATGTGAAAAACCTTCAACGAAAGGATCGAGAGCCGGTCGATGATGCTGCCGGGCGTCTCGCTGTTCCACGGCGTATCGGGAGCCGGCGCCGCGCCACGTTTGCGCAGCAGATCCAGGAGCGCGTCGTCAAGCCGCTCGATCAAGTCGTTGCGTTCCTGATTCAGTTTGTCGATGCGGCGTTTGACCGAAGCGATCAGCGTGTCGGGAACGTCAAGCGCACGGGCCGTGTCCTCCTCGTGCCACAGGTCGAAGTTGCGGCGGTGTTGTTCCCGGACCAACGAGGCGAAGTCCGTTGATTCTTCCTGAGGCCCGGGCGCGACGTGCCAGTCGTCGGTCCAAGCGGTCTGGTGACCGGCGACGTCAGAAGCCAAGGCTTCCGGTTGGAGGTTGAACGGGGGCCGCCCCGATGGTGCCATGCGGCTACTCCCACTCGATCGTCGACGGCGGCTTCTGGGAGATGTCGTAGACCACGCGGTTGATCCCGCGGACCTCGTTCATGATGCGCGTGCTCATGCGCGCCAGCACGTCGTACGGCAGACGCGCCCAGTCGGCCGTCATGGCGTCCGCGCTTTCCACCGCGCGGATCGCGATGGTCTCGCCGTACGCGCGCTCGTCGCCCAGCACGCCGACGCTGCGCACGGGCAGCAGCACCGCGAAGGCCTGCCAGAGTTTCCGATAGAGCCCCGCCGCCTGGATCTCTTCCTGCACGATCTCGTCGGCGTCCTGCAGAAGCTTTACCCGTTCGGCGGTGATCGGTCCGACGATACGCACGCCCAGGCCGGGACCCGGGAACGGCTGACGCCAGACCATCTCTTCCGGCAACCCCAACTCCGTGCCGATCTGGCGGACTTCGTCCTTGAAGAGGTCCCGTAACGGTTCGAGCAGTTCGAGCCCCAGATCCGCCGGCAAGCCGCCGACGTTGTGATGGCTCTTGATCGTTGCCGTCGGTCCGCCATGTGCGCTGACCGATTCGATGACGTCCGGATAGAGCGTGCCTTGCGCCAGGAACCGAGCGCCCTGCACCCGCCGCGCCTCGGCCTCGAAGACGCGGACGAACTCGCGACCGATAATCTTGCGCTTCTCCTCGGGATCGACGACGCCGGCCAGCGCCGTCAAGAACCGTTCCGACGCGTCCACCGTCTCCAGCGGGATGCGATAGTGGCCGCGGAAGGTCCGCGCGACCCGTTCGCACTCGTTCTTTCGCAGGAGCGCGTTGTTTACGAAGATGCACTGCAATTGGGAACCGATTGCTTGGTGGATCAGCACAGCGGCGACGGATGAATCCACCCCGCCCGAGAGGCCCAGGATCACGCGGTCCTTGCCGGTGCGTTCGCGGATCCGACACTTCTGGTCCTCGATGAAGTCGGTCATCTTCCAGTCGCCGGTCAGGCCCGCGATCGAAAAAAGGAAGTTGCGCAGGACCGTACGACCTTTGGGCGTGTGATGGACCTCGGGGTGGAACTGAACGCCGTAGATCTTCCGATGTGAGTTGCCGATAGCGGCGAACGGGCAGTCCCGCGTTTTCGCCAGCACCGTGAACCCGTCCGGCAGACCCGTCAACGCGTCGCCGTGGCTCATCCAGACTTCGGTTCGCTCGCCGATGCCAGCCAGCAACTGATCGGCATTCACGACATCGATGACCGCCTGGCCATATTCGCGGGTATCCTGCCGTTCGACCTTTCCGCCGAGCGCCCAAGCGGTGAACTGCACGCCGTAGCAGATACCCAGGATGGGGATGCCTAGATCGAAGATGCCCTTGTCCAGATGCGGGGCTTTCTCGCCGTACACGCTGGCGGGGCCACCTGAGAAGATCAGCGCCTTCGGCGCCTGCCGGCGGGCAGCTTCGAACGCCCGGTGGAAGGGCACGACCTGACAGAAGACGTTGGCTTCGCGCACGCGTCGCGCAATGAGCTGAGCATACTGCGCGCCAAAATCCACAACGAAGACGGTTTCATGCGCCATCGCCTAATCCTCTTCCTCTTCAACACGGTAGTTCGGCGCTTCGATGGTGATCTGAACATCGTGTGGATGGCTTTCGCGCAGGCCGGCCGCCGTCTGACGGATGTAGCGCGCTTTCTGCGCGATCTCGGGGATCGTGGACGCGCCCAGATAACCCATGCCGGCGCGCAGGCCGCCGACCAGCTGGTAGAGGAAATCCGCGAGCGACCCTTTGTAGGGAACGCGGCCTTCGATGCCCTCCGGAACCATCTTTTCCACGGCCGCGCCATCCTGGCCGTAGCGTGCAGCGCCGCCCTCGGCCATGGCGCCCAGCGACCCCATGCCGCGGTAGGTTTTGAACGTGCGCCCCTTGTAGAGCACGATCTTGCCGGGCGCCTCGTCCGTTCCCGCGAAGAGCCCGCCGATCATCACGCAGTCGGCGCCGGCGGCCAGGGCTTTCACGAGGTCCCCGCTGAACTTGATCCCGCCGTCGCTGATGATGGGAATGTTGTAACCCTTCACGCCTTGGACGGCCGCCTGAATGGCGGTGAACTGCGGCACACCGACACCGGCGATGACGCGGGTCGTGCAGATCGAACCCGGTCCGACGCCCACCTTGACCGCGTCCGCGCCCGCATCGGCCAGTGCCCTTGCACCGTCTTCGGTGGCCACGTTACCGGCGATGATCTCGACGCTGGGGAGCCGCTTCTTGGTCCGCCGCACCGTCTCGCCCACGCGGGTGTGGTGTCCGTGCGCGGTGTCCACGACCAGGATGTCGACGCCGGCCGCGACCAACGCATCAATTCGCCGGTCGTCGTCGGTTCCCACGGCCGCCCCCACGCGCAGTCGACCGCGATCGTCACGGCAGGCGTTGGGATAGCGGAGCGAATTGTCGATGTCCTTGATGGTGATCATGCCGGCCAAGCCGCCCTCTGTATCGACGAGGAGCAACTTCTCGACCTTGTTCCGGTTCAGGATTTCCTTGGCCTGCTCCAGGGTCGTGCCGTAGGGCGCAGTGATCAGTTTCTTGGACATCACGTCTTGGATACGGCGCAAGTTGTCCGGCTGGAAGCGCAGGTCGCGGCGCGTCAGAATGCCCACGACCATGGGGCGCCGGCCCTTGCCGATCGGATTTACCTCACCGCTCTCGGTTTCCACGATCGGCACGCCAGAGATGTTGTTCTTCTCCATTAACAGCCGGGCGTCGGCGATGGTGTGATCCGGTGTCAAGGTAACGGGACCGGTGATGACGCCGGAGGCACTGCGTTTGACTTTGACGACTTCGCGCGCCTGATCTTCAGGCCTCAGATTGCGGTGAATGATACCCATACCGCCGGCCTGGGCGATGGCGATGGCCAGACGGGCTTCGGTGACGGTATCCATGGCTGACGAGAGGATCGGGATGTGGAGCCGGATCTTTCGCGTCAGGCACGTGGAGGTTTCCGCTTCGCGGGGCAGCACATCGCTGGCACCCGGCAACAGGAGGATATCGTCGAAGGTCAATCCCAGTCCCAACAGGCGGGGATCGTCGTTGCCGGCGTTCATCTGGATTCCTCCCCCAGAACGCGTACCTGCGGCGACGAGGCCACAGGTCGAACCGTTGACGTGGATGGTGGGTCGAAAAGCGTAGTGCAGATGGCTTCCATAGAACTGTTCTAGTCATGTGCCCATGTCTGTCAAGATCAAAGAACGCCCCCGCCTGTTTGTGCGTAGGCGGCGGACACCCGCGGATGGGACGGGCGGACGTGCCGTCTCGCGGATGTGCCAATATGGGAAAGAAGCCTGCTGGATGCGCCCGCAAAGCCGGCGGCGAACGGGTTGTGAAAAAGAGACGATAAAAGTGTTGACTGTGTCCTAACAGAACGATAGTACGATCCCCCGCTCTGCGCGCGAGTCGCTTGCGTCTGAGCCGCGGGAACAACGAAGAGGAACAACAAGATGCCCATGGGACCCGATGAGCTGGCCAAGTATCGCGAGATCCTGCTCGACAAGCGCGAGGCATTGCTGGGCCAGGTCGCCAGCCTCGACGAAGTTGCTGCCAACTCCGCGCAAGCCACGGAGAATTCAAAGTCCCCGATCAGCATTGCCGAGAATGCCTCAGATGCCTACGAACAGGACTTCGCCTTCATGAGCATCGAGAGCGAGAAAGACCTGTTGCGCAAGATCGAAGAATCGCTGCACCGCATCCAGGAGGGAACCTACGGCGGGTGCGCGGACTGCGGCGAGCCGATCAAGCCCGACCGGCTGGAGGCCCTGCCCTTCGCCAACCTGTGTGTCGACTGTCAGGTGAAGGAAGAGCGTCTGGGGCGCCGTCGGCGGGATGGGGGCGACGAGGAATTCGAGGTTCTGGAAGAGGAACTTGCCGGCAGTTCTGCCGACGAGTAACCGGTCCCGACGTTGACTGGTACGCCGGTCTGTTAGAATCCATCCCATGCAGCGTCCCTGGGCCTTTCTCCTGGTCGTGGTAACCGGTTTGGTTCTAGACCAGATCTCCAAGATACTGGCCCTGCGAGCAATCGCGGAGGGTCAGTCTCTCCCCCTGATCCCGGACGTCCTTCATTTCACCCACGGCAGAAATACAGGCGCAGCCTTCAGCCTTTTCAGCGGACATCCGGGTGCGATCCTGGTCCTCACGGCTGCAGCCGTGGTCGCACTGACCTTTTGGTGGTGGAAGACGCGCGCAACGGCCTCCACAGGCCTCCTTTGGGCACTGGCGTTGATCCTGGTGGGCGCCGTCGGGAATCTGATCGACCGCGTGGCCCTGGGTTATGTCCGCGACTTCATCGACGTTCGTCCCGAGTTACCCGTCGTCGGGCACTGGGCCGTCTTTAACGTGGCCGATATGTGCATCTGCGTGGGCGTCGGACTGTACCTGATCGGCGAATGGCGGCGCAAGCCGGCGGCGGGCGAGACAACGACAACCCCTTGAGCTGTGTTTCCAGTTCGCCGCTCTCGCGCAGGAGTCGGTCGCGCTCCGCGAAGAACACCACCTTCTCCATCCACGCCCGTTCCACCGAAC
>CAYSBP010000174.1:0-1713 GCA_964429255.1 uncultured Planctomycetia bacterium | reverse complement strand
CGCTCCCGCCCTGTTGCGTTCCCTCCCCTGGCGAACGCGGTCCATCCTATGCTACACTCCTACGACGATGCGTCTGGACCTGAATGACACGATCGCTGCGTTCTCTTCCGCCACACCGGGGGACGGCCGTGTGGGGGCGCGGGCGATCCTGCGTTTGACCGGTCCCGACGCGTTTCCGGCCATCCGCCGGCTTTTCTCGGGAAGTGCCGCCGGTCCCGACGTGCCCTCCGCGACGGAAGAGAAGAAGCAGCTGGGCTGGCGACGGATTACAGGCTCGCTGCGCTGGCGCAGCGCCACGCTGCCCGTTTGCGTGTACTTCATGTCCGGGCCGCGGTCCTATACACGCCAGGATGTCGTCGAGGTCCACCTGCCGGCCATTCCTGCTACGTTTGATGGGATCCTTGGCGAGTTGTGCGACAGCGGGGTGCGACTTGCTTCGCCCGGTGAATTCACCCGTCGCGCGCTTCTCCTGGGCCGGATTCCCATGATTCAGGCCGAGGCCATCGGCGAACTGATTCGTGCCGGTACCGCGGACGAGGCACGCAACTGGATCGGGATCGCGAGCGCCTCTTCCCGAAGCGCACCAGCCGGCTTGCGCGAGGAGATCGACGGTCTGCTGGCCATGCTCGAACTCGGCCTCGATTTCAGTCAGGAGGACGTCTGCCTGTTACCACGCGAGCAACTGGAGCGGCAGATGGCCTCGTTGATCCGAAGGCTTTCGGCGGCCACCTGTTCCCAGGGCACCGATCCTTCGGGCCTCGCTTGGGGCGGTCTCCCACGCGTCGCCCTCATCGGTCCCACCGGGGTCGGCAAGAGCACGCTCCTGAACGCCCTGACCAGACGCGACCTGGCGCTGGTCTCTCCTTTAGGACACACCACACGAGACCCCGTCGAAGCGATCCTTGTGCTCGAACCAGGGCTGTCGGTGCTCGTCAGCGACACGGCCGGCCTGGACTGTCGCGAAACGAGTCCGCCTTTGGCGCTGAGTGCCTGGCCGCTCACCGAACGGGTCGCTCGAACCGCCGACATCCTTCTGGTGTTACTGGACCGCTCGAATCCCGCGCCGGAGGCCGTTGAATCAGTGCTGCGGATCCTTGAAGCGGTCCAGCCGGCGACTGGATGCCTGATCTGGAACAAGAGCGACTTGCGCGGCGACCGAGTTTTTTCAAGCGAGGAAGAGGGGTGGGCCACGGCAATTGCATCGCGCCTGGGCTCGGGACCGATGGCCATATTTGAGATTACCGCCAAGGATGGAACGGGTATCGCAGGGCTTGGTGACTACATAAGGGATCAGGCTCGCAATCTGCAGGCGCGGTTGTCGGCCGCTCGGTCGCAGGGCTTGTCGGCGCAGCGCGCCGGGTACGGGGCGGCATTGGCAGCGCTCTCGCGAGCGCAGCACGCATCGATGCGGGGCCTGGGAGAGGATGCCATGGCCGTTGAACTGCGTGAAGCGAGTCACGCGCTCTCGGATGCGCAAGGCATTCTGTTGCGTCACGATCAACTGACGGAGGCGCTTCTAGATCGGATCTTCAGCCGATTCTGTATAGGAAAGTAGATGCGGGTCTGATCGCTGTTCTCATAGGCCGTGGGCGAGAATGAGATGCTATTCCTGGTCGCACAGCGGAAACAATCAGCGGATCACGAAAGGGAATTCTCCCGCGGGAAGCAGACGAAGGCCGCCTGGGATCGCCCCGGCCAGTTGCCCATGTCGGA
>CAYSBP010000173.1:0-6836 GCA_964429255.1 uncultured Planctomycetia bacterium | reverse complement strand
GCGCACTGCGTATCCATGGCACCAACACCCGTCGACGGTGCGACGCTACCGAAACGGCACGCTGAACGGCGAGCATCCGTTCAGGACGATCAACACGCTGGGCCGCATCCGGCCCCTGGGCTCCTCCACTCGACAAGCGCCACCAAGCCCTTACATTTCGAGCCTTCCGTGGAGGTGTTCGGCATCCGGTCGGTTTCCCCCGCGCGGGTTGGCATTCTCAGGAAAAAGGAGGGACTTCGAAATGGGCACTCTGCAAGGCAAGGCTCTCGTCGCCCAGGGCGGCGGTCCGACGGCCGTCATCAACCAAAGCTTGGTCGGCGTGGTGCTGGAATCGCGCAAGTTTCCCCAGGTCACGCGCGTCTACGGCGCACGGAACGGCGTGCGCGGTATCATCAACGAGGAATTCCTCGATCTGACGCAGGAGACAACGAATAACCTCGAGCAGGTTGCCGTGACGCCCTCCAGCGGCATGCACTCGACGCGCGACAAGCCCGACGAGAAGTACTGCCACGACATGTTCAAGGTGATGAAGGCGCACGATATCCGCTACTTCTTCTACATCGGCGGAAACGACTCTTCGGACACTGTGCGCATCGTCAATCAGGAGGCCGAGAAGTCCAACTACGAATTCCGGGCGATCCATGTGCCCAAGACGATCGACAACGATCTGATGGTCAACGACCACACACCGGGCTTCGGCTCCGCCGCGCGCTTTGTCGCCTGCGCCTTCATGGGGGTGAACCTGGACAACCTCGCGCTGCCCGGCGTCTACATTGGCGTCGTGATGGGCCGCCACGCGGGCTTCCTGACCGCCGCGTCTTCGCTGGCCCGGAAGTATCCCGACGACGGCCCGCACCTGGTCTACGTCCCCGAGCGGGCCTTCGACCTGGACGTCTTCGTGCGGGACGTGCAGAAGGTCCACCACCAGTTCGGCCGATGCGTGATCGCCGTCTCCGAAGGCATCCAGGACAAGGACGGCAAGGCGATCATCACCAAGCTGAGCCAGGGACCGATCGAGAAGGACGCGCATGGCAACGTGCAGCTTTCCGGAACGGGTGCGCTGGGCGATCTGCTGGGTGACTACATCAAGAAGCACACGCGGATCAAGCGCGTCCGTTCGGACACCTTCGGCTACCTGCAGCGTTCGTTCATGGGCTGTGTCTCGGATGTGGACCAGTACGAAGCGCGCGAGGTCGGCGAGCGGGCGGTGCAGTTCGCCTGCTGGCACAACCTGGACGGTTCGGTGACGATCCACCGGACGGGCAACTACTCGGTGGATTACCGGCTGACGAAGCTGAGCGAGATCGCGGCGAAGACGCGGCACATGCCGGACGAGTTCCTCAATGCCGAGAGCAACCATGTGACGGATGCCTTCTTCGCGTATTGCCGGCCACTGGTCGGATCGGGCATGCCCGTTCCGCACCGCATCCGTGCGCCGAAGGTGGACAAGGTGCTGGCCAGAGAGCCGTGAAGAAACACGTTCGCCAGCAACGGTGATGCCCCCGCGCCCTGGGGCGTGCCCTCCTTGGTGGGTGCGCCCTCCCTCCCCAGTTTCAGCGGGTTAGGGAGCGGGGTTTTTCGACGGGCTGCACGTGGGGAGATCCATCGGAACATGGCACCGTCAGGCAGACGAGCGGCAGCGCATACCCTGCTGATCCTGGCCTGTATTCCGTTCGCGGCCACCTGCGCCGGGTCGGCAGAGGAGCCGGCGACTACGATCGAACTGACCGAGACGCCGTACGAGGAGTTCATGGCCCGCCGCCCGGTGGCGCCGTCCGGAACGCCACGGCCGGGCGATCCCGAGTATCCACGCGTCTTCCCGCCGGACGGGGAGGAGACTCCGGCCGGCGGCGTTGGCCACCGTCGCCACGCGCCACCCCCGGCGCGTTCGGGCGACCCGGAATATCCACGGCATTGGCCCGATGACGGCGCAGCTTTGCTAGTGCAGGACCCATCGATCGGTCGTCTCGCCGGCCGCCAGTCCGTGCTGCCTCCTCGCTTCGTGCTGGGGGAAGGACCCGACAAAGGCGACACCGCGGACTGGACTGATGAATCGGACCTACCACCGGCGGCGGCCTTAACTCCGGCCCAGGGCGAACCGGGAGTGGAGGAACTCCAGACCGAACCGCAGCCGCACCGACAGAATCCGAAGCGGAGCGCACAGGAGCTTCTGGCGGCGGAGGCGGAGGCGCACGTGCGGAAGAAGGGGATCGACCTGACGCGGAGCGAGGAACTCGCCGCCCATTCTACGCTGAGTGCTCTTCGCGGGAACAGACCGCTGACCGAGATCAACGGGACCGTGATCGATGCCGAGACCAACGAGCCTGTTCCCGCTCGCGTGCGGATCGTGGATGCGACCCACACCCCCGCTGAGGCACGTTTGCCCAATGTAGGATTCTGGTGTAACGGCCGGTTCCGCGTTCCGGTCGTGGCCGGCAACGTGCTGGTGGAAGTCTCGGCTGGACGTTTCTCCACCATCTACTCGAACAACATCATGGTATCGGCTGGCGCCTCCACGTCGATCGAGATCCCGTTGCTGCGTCCGCGGTTTCTCCGATTCGAGCGGGAAGGCTGGTATCTGGCGGACTTGGACTGGGCGGTGCGTGCCCGGCGAGGTGAGCAGCTCTTGTGGACGGGGACGCCGCCCGAGTTGAGCGATGCGGCGCTGGCAGCCCGGGCCGAGGGCGTGCAGATCGTCGGCATCGGCCTGCCCGAATCGCGCACCGATCTGGCGGTGCGGTCGCCGGAGAAGATCCTGGCGGAGAACGCGACCTACGGCCTGCAGGGCCTGCTGGTGATGACCAATTTCCCGGGACCACGCCATTCGTTCTGCGGGAGCGTGATGGGGATCGGTGTCACGGAGTGGGAGGGCATTCCCCGATACATGGGCGACCCGCGCCAACCGCTCTCCGACTGTCTGGACGCGCTGCGTCAGGGCGGCGGATTGACGCTCTTCGGTGAACTGCGCGGTGGACGGGCGGTGAAGGTGCGAACGCAGCTGGCCGGTTACTTTGAGCGGTTGCGGCGGCAGGGATTCTTCGAGGATGGCGACACGACCGCGCTGCTGTATGCGCCTGCGGAACTGCCCTGTGCCACCGTGACAGGTCCTGCGTATGACGCGCTGGCCTTCGATGGCTCGGACGCCGCGGAGGGCATCTGGTTCAACCTGTTGAATCAGGGGTACACCATCCCGATCGTCGGCAGTGAAGGCGGAAGCCTGGAGTCGGGGCGACCGCCTTTCGGACAGACGCTGGTTCGCGTTCCTGACCAGCTTACGCGGGAGGCGGTGCTGAAGTCCTGCCGGGAAGGTCGTTCGATGGTCAGTTTCGGCCCCGTCGTCTTCGCGGACGTGACGGAACGGGCGCGTGGCCCCGGCGACCGGTTGCCCGCGGACGGCCGGCAGCTTTCCATCCGCGTCCGGGGCTTCTCGTCGCTCACGCCCGGCGCTTCGCTGGAAGGTTTCGACATCATCCGCAACGGCGAGGTCATTCTGCATGAGAAGTGCGAACAAGGCATGACGGAACTCTATGACTTCCGTTTCCCGCTGACGGAGAAGCGCGACGCGTGGTACGTGGTGCGCATGACCGAGGTCCTTCGTAAACCGAACGTGAGCCGGCGCCGGGCATGGACGAATCCCATCTACTTCGACACGCCGAGCCGCCCGAAACCCGAACCCGCGCGCACGCGGGTTCACGGCACGCTCCGTCGTGCCGGCGGAGCTCCGCTGACGGGCAGCATTTCCGTCATCGAACCCGGCGAACCGGACCGCGAATACCCGATCGGCCTGGATGGCCGGTTCGACCTGCACCTGCGCTCGTGCGGCACACTGGTCTTCGGCGCGCCGGGCTTCGACCCGGTAGCCTGGAAACCGATACAGCATCCGAACGTGCAGCGCGCGCTCGGGGCCATTCAGACGGAACGCGGCGGCCTGATGCGGCGGCAACTGGTACGACCGACGCTGTTTTCCGAGTGGCGCTATCTGCTGGCGGAGCTGAGTACGGATATCGAACTGAGTCCGCGCGCCGCGTCCCGGCCCCAGGATCGCCAGACGGATACCGACTCGGACGGCACCGGTCCGGCAAGACCCGATCCGGAACGGCAGCCATAAGGGGCGTGTTATATCTGGAAGGGTGTTTCAGGGCTGTGCCTTTTAACGCCCGATCGAAGGACGGACGAGGGCTGGACGGTTTTCAACCGTGCCCTGTCCCGGCATTCCGCGTCGGATTAAAGACTGTCTTTTGACGACTGCGAAGCGTAGAATGCTGTGGAGTCCATTGGTGACCCATTGGCTTCGTCGGTCCACCGGTGACGTCCACGGATACGGACAACCTCCGTTGGCCTCGCCCTCACGGAGGGTGCTTACGTGAAGATCGTTGTCAGCAATCTCAGTTTCAAGACCACCAAGACAGAGATCAAAGACCTCTTTGCCCGGCACGGGGCAGTCGCTCGCGTGCGACTGGCTGCCGTCGTTACCATGCCTGACAAGGAACAGGCCTCCAATGCCATGGAAGCCCTGCAGGGGCAGTTACTGCAAGGCCGCGTGTTGACCTTCCGGAAGGCGCGCTCGTCTAAATCGAACAGCAAGCACTCGAAGGGCTGATGGCGCGTAACGGTGACCAACGCCCACCGGTCTATGCGGAGAACCACGGCCATCGTTTTCATCGGCCCTCTTAGCACGCTTCAGGAGAAGCCGGGTCCGAAGGCCCCGTGATGTTGTGGTCGGCGTGACCGGTGTTTGAGCCTTCCCGGGAACGGTCGTCGCTTTTGCTCGAATACGGGCTACTGTGAACTGCGAAAAGAGGCGTTCATCTGTTCAACCACGCATTGTGCATCTACCCGTACCGCCGCGAGCTAAACCATTCGGGCTTTTACCCAGCATTGGGCCTCGAGTTCATTGCCGCGGTGATCAAGCCGTATGCCAACGCGATAGACGTCGTGGATCTGCGCCACGAGAAAGGCCGTGCGCGGGATTTCCTGCGACCCGAAACCGATCTGGTCTGTTTCTCGGTCAATTGGGACCGCGATACGAAATTCCTTAACGAGGAGATACGTTCCGTTCCGCCCGGCCTCTTCACGCTCGTGGGCGGACGTTTCGCAACGGAAGACCCCGAGCGCTTAATGCGGGAGTGCCCCGGCATTTCGGCCCTGGTGCGCGGGGATGGCGAGGAAGCCACTGAAGAGATCTGCCGGGGTGTCCCGCTGAAGGACATCGCGGGCTTGAGTTATCGCCACGAAGGCAACATCATCCATAACCAGAACCGCATCCTGGGTCCGATCCGCGACGGGCTTTACCCGGACCGTTCCCTGCGACGTTGCCGCTACGCCGTCTCGGTGGCCAGCGTCAGTCTGGGTCTTGAAATTGACACGATCGCCTCGTCGCGCGGTTGCCCGTTCAACTGCACGTTCTGTTCGTTCAGTCGCAACCCGTGGGGCACCAAACGCGGATGGACGGCCCGTTCGCCGGAATCGGTGGTGGCTGAACTCAGGGAAATCCATGCGTCGCTGATCGGATTTACCGACGATCTCTTCACGCATGACATGGATCGGGTGGAACGTATCTGCGATCTGATCCTGAAGTCCGGCATCCGCAAGAAATACATCGTGAATGCACGACTGGAGATCGCCCGGCGGCCGGAGATTCTGCGCAAGATGGAACGCGCTGGATTCATCGGTTTGCTGCTCGGCATCGAGTCTGCGCATGACAAGACACTGAAATCGATGCGCAAAGGCTTCGACACGGCGAAGATACGGGAGTACTTCAAGGAGCTCCGCAAGAGCAGCATGTTTCTGCACGGCTACTTTATCATCGGAAACATCGGCGAATCGGCGGAGGAGATGCTGGCCGTTGCGCCGTTTGCGCGCGAGCTGGGACTGGACAGCCTGGGCCTGTCGGCGTTGCGCGTGAGCCCGTATTCCGGACTGGATCAGTTGGTGGCGGAATGCCCTGGCTACCACATCGCGCGGAGCGGGCGCGTGTATTCCGATGCCCTGTCCACGAAAGAGCTTCACAAACTGCGCGACCGCGTGCTGCGCAAGTTCTTCGGTCCCGCGCAGATTCTCCGTCTGGCGCGGAAGGCCGCGCGGAACGGATTGCTGCGTTTCCTGCCCGGCCTGCTGCCTCGAGTGCCCGGTATCGCATGGAACCTGGCCGCTCGCTGGAAGGAACGGGGTCGTGAACGTCGCGCGCGGAAATCATTGAAGACAACGTCCGTGTGAGTCGCACCGAACGTCTGGCGGCCTGTGCGGCCCCCATCCGGGAACGTCTTACGCTTCCATCATTTCAGCGGCCAGGTAATTCCAGTTCATGAAGCCGCAGTTCATCACGCCCCTGCCCGTCTCGGGCACATAGTATTCGTGCATGCCGCCAAAGCGCTCAATGTCGCGCCCGAGCAGGTCGATGGTCTGGTGGCAGAGTTGTTCGGCCTCCGCCCGGTAGCCGTAATTCAACAACCCCTTGAATACGATATAATTGACGATCAGCCAGACCGGCCCCAGCCAGTTGGACGGATTGTTCGTCTCGTCGCAATTATACATGGGTTCGTTCGCCGCCAGCGAGCGGATGCCGTAGTCACACCTGAGGGCTTCGCGATTGTGGAGGTGCAAGCGCACCAGATCGGCCGCCTGTTCGGGCGTGGCCACCCCCGCCCACATCGGCATGAAGCCTGTCCACACCTGGATGCGCAGGGGGATGCATGGCCAGAACACACCCAGCCCGTGATGCAGGAATGGCAAGGTGTGGTCAGGCTGACACTGCAGATCGACCGAGTAGAAGAAGCGGTCACGCCGGTCCCAGCACCACCGCCGGATGGCCGCGCTCAGTTCTTCCCGGCGGGCCA
>CAYSBP010000172.1:0-6859 GCA_964429255.1 uncultured Planctomycetia bacterium | reverse complement strand
GCGAAGCTGCGCCAGCAGTCCGCCGTGACAGGCAAGCCCGGCGGCTGCAAACGCCTGTTAGGTGGCTGCACCCATCCTCAGACGACCCAACGGTGATGCGACCAGCAACCCGACTACTACATACAGCGCCACCAAGATCACAGAACCACCGAAGCGATGATCACCCGGACCGTACGACGCTGTTGCAGCTACGATCACTGCGACTCGCCACGCCAGGAGCGCAACCAGAAGCCAGCGACTCCAGGGGACACCGCGCCACGCAAGAACAGAGAAGATGATCAGAGCAACGGAGTTCACGAGCATCGGGATGTTCCCTGCGACTCCCTCGACCGAGAGCATCACGGTGAGGAAGGCCTCCAGCACTAGGATGAGTGACAGGGCCACCCGCAAGGGCCACTTCGGTAGCTGTCTCCCGTTTCCACGTGTCATTCGGGTCCCCCCGTAGTGCGTGCAGCCCACCTAACGAATCGCGTTTGCAGCTGCGGGCACCAGACTGGCGCGGCGGGTGCTGCGGCGAAGCCGCGTTAGCAGTCCGCCGTGACAGGCAAGCCCGGCGGCTGCAAACGCCAGTTAGGCGCTGGAGCCCTAGTTTGGACTTCGCCGCAGGGCCAACGATATGCTCAGGCGTCCCTCGCCTAGAGCAAGGTGAACGCGTTGACCGACGGAAGCGACCAGTTCGACTCCGTTCACAAGAGGCCATGAATACCCGGCCGCGAAACCCACCAGCAAACTCCCCTCGAGTTCGTCTCGACCGACCATGGTCACTCCGGCCAAGAACTCCCCGTACGACGACGGCCGTGCCTCCTGTGATTGCCAACAGATGCCCATGAACATGTCACAGTGACGCAACGGGCCAGGATCAAGGCTGCTCCAACGACCCTGGCACGATGGCTCCCCCGCTTCGAACTGCTCGGCTTCTGACCAGAGACCACCGCAACCCACGCCTGCCATGAACCACAAGTCTCCCTGTACATGCGACTCGTTCAGAAGTCGGCCCGACACACCCACGGGGAACGCGAGCGGCTCGATGTTCGATCCGAGGACCGGCGATTCAAGCGCCAGCTCTGCACGTACCCCAGCCGTCGACACCCGTGGCGCGAGTACAGTCAAGAGCGTCAGTATGATCAGAGAGCGCTTCACTACATGCTCCATGCGCCTAACGAAACGCGTTTCAGCCGCGGGCGTCAAGCCTGGCGCGGCGGGTGCTGCGGCGAAGCCGCGTCAGCAGTCCGCCGTGACAAGTCAGCCCGACAGCTGCAAACGCCAGTTAGGGCGGCACCCCACAAGCTTCCAAAACAAACAGCGCCCCGCAAGAGATCTCACTGCTGAGACTCAAGGGGGCGTCAGTCCTCCGACCATGCTGGGACTGCGACTCGCCACGGCCCAGCTGTACACTAAGATACTAGCACACACAGCATCTTGAGTCAATGGCTGACTCTTCATCAATCACAGGCGCCCCGAACTCCGAGCCACCTCACGCGCCAAAGCAAGGGTCGCGTCGCGACTGCAGAAGCGCTCCATCTCATCCACGACCACGCCTCGCTCTGCCTGAGCGCGCTGACAGTCGCAGCGACGGTTGCTTCAACAGAGCCACACGTGACCGGAACAAGAAGAGGGGCGCCCGTCTCGAAACGAGAGCGCACCTCGAATCTACTCATGTCGGACTGGCGGGAGCGTGGGACGAACCCCGAGCCACTCTCCCTAGCTCTGTCGGTTCTTGGTGCTCGCCCTAACAAATCGCGTTTCAGCTGCGGGCGTCGGTCTGGCGCGGCGGGTGCTGCGGCGAAGCCGCGTCAGCAGTCCGCCGTGACAGACAAGCCCGGCGGCTGCAAACGCCAGTTAGGTCGCCGCCCCAACCATAATCTTCTCCATCAGCACCACGGTACGACCGCTCAGTGGGCCTGTTGCCGCTTTCTCCCCCACGGCCGACAGACCCATCTGCTCGTAGAACGGCACCGCCGTTGGAAACGCGCCCAACCGGACTCGACCGTGGCCCGCTTCGCGAATCAGAGACTCGGCCGAGTCGTACAGCGCTCGACCAACGCCATGGCCGTGGTGCTCAGGGTCTATGTACAGCTTCCCGATCAGGTCCCCCGATACGGCGACGACTCCTACTATCTCGTCCCCGTCGCGCGCGAGAATGTATCGTTGGTCCTGCGACTCGCGACGGAGACACTCGACCGAACGTCGCTCCGACACAAGGTATTGCTCCTGTTCTGCGGACAGTCCCTCGCGCTCAGCGAGCACGACATAGGATCGAGCGAGGAGCGCGCTCACTGCGGGTATGTCCGTCTCTGTCATGTCAATCGTGGTCATCGCACTTCCATGGCGACCTAACGAATCGCGTTTCAGTTGCGCCAGGTGGTGGCGCGGGGCGACAGCTGCAAACGCCAGTTAGCCGGCTGCCACACACACTGAGACTACCGGTACATGCTCTTCAGTCTCCCCCAACTGACTTGCTGTTCGGACTCCCCCGGAACTGTCGTCACGGTCCCGGAGCAACTCGCTTCGGTGCACCAGCCTGAGAAGTCGGCATACCAACGGATCCAGCTATTGTCCTCGCAATCGAAGATCCTCCTGGATATCTCGACGGGGTCGGTGGTCCCCCACCAGTTCCCTGTGAAATCGAACGTTGCATAGGGAAGCGGTGTTGAACCGAATGCAACCTGGTACATCACGTCGTCACAGAGGAAGTTCGCATTGAAGACGGGGTCCGGGGCCCCAAAGGCGAAAACAAGCGAGCCCATTTCGCCTGGGCTGGTGTTCCCGAAGAACACATTGTCGGTGAAGACCAGTTGATCCACGCTGCCTTCCACGTACATCGTCGCCGCTCCCCAGCTCTCCACCGTGTTGCCAACGAACGCATTCCCGCTCGCGCAGACGGGGCCGGGGTAGTACAGCACGATTGCCGCCGCTACTTCTGTCGCGGTGTTCGATGCGATCGTGTTCCCAACGAGTTCCAGTCCGGTACACTGCCAGCAATGGATGGCCCCGCCCTTCTCTGCAGAGTTGTCACGAATGCTGCTGTCAGTGATCTTGAGGTAGGAGTTGTCGGCGCCGATTCCTCCCCCGCTACCACCGGGATTGCTGTTACCGGAGATCACGCAGTCAGTGATGTCCACCACGCTGTTCTCTACACCGATGCCTGCGCGACCGGTGCACTCGGTGAAGATACTGGAACTGATGTCGAGCGTCGACTCATACACCGATATGGCATAGCCGCCGCTTGTTGGACTGGTGCCAGTGATCCGGAACCCCTCGATGCGCGTGCCAGCGCCGACATGGCTGCAGTAGACGGTCGAGCTGCCGGTGAGACCGCCACCGTCAATGGTGGTCGCCTCCCGGCCGGCGATACTCGCCAGCGTGATTCCGTCTGCGCCTGCCACTATGTCGACGTGCTCGGAGTACGTGCCCGACGAAACAAGCACGGTGTCTCCATACGTGGCGGCGTTGACCCCCTCTTGGATCGTCAGATAGTCACCACCACCAGCCCAATCCACATGGATAGTGGCCGCTGAAGCGGGAGCCGCGCATGCAGCGATCGTGACCACCACGATGCCGACCCGTCGGGTGAAGCTCACGGCGTTCATACTGAGTCTCCTTCCGCGATGGCGACGTCTTGGGCAGCCCGGCTAGCGAAACGCGTTTCAGCCGCGGGCGTGAAGCCTGGCGCGGCGGGTGCTGCGGCGAAGCCGCGTCAGCAGTCCGCCGTGACGGCAAACCCGGCGGCTGAAAACGCCTGTTAGCCGGTGCCGGCCTCTGCAACGACAACTGGACGCCGCTCAGAAGCGCACCATGCACCGCGAAGTTCCTCAGGAACGGGATCGCAGCTGCCACCCCGCGAGAAGAAACAGCACCAGAAACACCAAGTCGGCCCACGCCCACGGCAGCCACATGGAGGGAATCCCACGCGTTGCGTGATAGAAGAGTACAATCCCGCAGTAAGCAGCCTTGATGACGCACCCATACAGAATCAGCTCCTTCCGGCTCACAGGATCGGCCGCGAGTCGGAAGAACATCAGCGCAAAGACGAGCAGCAACACGGCTGGAAACTGCACGTATGCGGGGTGAGTGGGTGGCTCAACATGGTTCAGAGAGAACACCCAGGTTGGGACGAAGAGGAAGGCGAGTCCCAACACTCCGTCATAGAGACCAGCTGCCGTGAAGAGGACGCGCGCCCACTTCGTCTGCATGATCCATCCTCCAATCAGAACGTCGCTCCCAGCTTCCAACCAGCACGCCACAAGCGCATCGCCGCGCAGGCATCCGGCTAGCGAATCGCGTTTCAGTTGCGGGCGCCAGTCTGGCGCGACCGGTGCGTATGCAGCGGGCGTGACAGACAAGCCCGACAGCTGCAAACGCCAGTTAGACTGCCCGCCAGATGCTACGCTGACGTTGCTCCCGAGAACAGCAGCGACACGGCTTGATTGGGAAACGGGATCTCCCGATTGCAGTGCGGCATCCGATTCAGACGGTGCTGAATGCGCACGAGAACATCGGCATCCACATCGCGCTCCAGCTCCAGCGCACAGTCAAGCTGGTGACCTATGTCGTTCAGAGAACCAAGCAAACTCCGGTTCGAGTGTCGCGCGAACTCCACGCGCTCGAATGACTCGGACAACTCGCGTATCATCAGGCCGCCTTCGATCCCCAGATGCTCGAGTTCCGTCACTACCGCCTGCGTGAAGTGTCCAAGGAAGGCCGGAAGTGGCTCGAGCGGAAACACGAGCGTGAGATACGTTGTCTCGTGAAGCGCGACACAGAAGTCACCCTCCGGTAACGGAACCGGCTTCGCACCCCATAGACCAAGCCGCCCTGGCTGCAACGTGGCATCTGCACCTTCGAGCAGAGACCCACTCCCACCAATGGCACCCCAGAGATCCTTGGTGCACATGATTGTAGCCATGCCGACTCCTTGCACGTCATCTTCAGGGGCAGTCTAACGAATCGCGTTTCAGTTGCGGGCGCCAGCTTGGCGCGACCGGTGCGAATGCAGCGGGCGTGACAAGCCAGCCCGGCAGCTGCAAACGCCAGTTAGACGCCCAGCCCCCATGTCTCAATGCCGCTCGCTCTTCTCCCCTACGAATCGCGACGACACTGCAAGCGTATCGACTGCCGCAGCCAACTCGCGTGTCCCTGGGGGAGATCCAACGCCCAGGATAACGGACTTCGAATAGTCGCAGACTCGAATCCCGAGAATCGGCGGCTGGCCATTCTCGACCCTCATGGTCAGGGTCTGCACCCGACCCTCAGGCGTGAGGCGTGGATTCGGCCTCGACTCGTAGACTTCACGCAGATCGAAGAACCCCACGTCGTAGAACTGCTGCAGAAGCGCGATGACGTCTTCAGGCTTCACCTCGAAGACCCGCTCGCCAAGCTCCTTGACGAACTTGTGGCCAGTGAAGACACCGTGGCCATCCCCGCGGATGACGACGTCATACGTCGGGCACATCCCGTAGCATGAGCGACGCTGCAACGTTATCTCCAAATCGGCTGGATCGAACTCATATGGCGGCGTATCCGCAACATCCCCGGCGACACCCGGCAGCGACGCGGCTAGCGCGATGATGACAACAGCAATGAGGAGAGACCTCCGACTGAACATGTGACCTCCAACTGCTAGCTCGCGCATTTCGACCTGGGCGTCTAACGAATCGCGTTTCAGTTGCGGGCGCCAGCTTGGCGCGACCGGTGCGAATGCAGCGGGCGTGACAGACAAGCCCAACAGCTGCAAACGCCTGTTAGGCAGCTCCCAGGGAACGTATCACGCGCTCCAGCTTCTCCCGAATCTCCGCGCCGACCTGAGCCAGCGCAGGATTCGCCACAGCCTGCATCGACGCCACTGGATCAATGGCTGCTACTTCCACGTGACCCGGGCTGGTCTCCTGGACGATGACATTGCACGGCAGCATCAGGCCTATCTTGTCCTCCAACTCCAGCGCTCGGTGCGCGAAGGGCGGATTGCATGCGCCGAGGATCACGTACGGCCTGAAACCCACGCCGAGTTTCGCCTTCAATGTCTCTTTGACATCGATCTCCGTTAGAACGCCGAACCCCTCGGCCTTCAAGGCGTCTCGGACGGCACGGACGGAGTCATCGAAGCTCATCTCCAGTTCAGTCGAGAAGTAGTACTTCATGTGAACTCCCCTTAACTCGCACTGGTTGCCGGAGCTGCCTAACGAATCGCGTTTCAGCCGCGGGCGCCAGACTGGCGCGGCGGGTGCTGGCGCAGCGCCAGCTGCGCTTTGCAGCCGCCGTGACAGGCAAGCCCGGCGGCTGCAAACGCCAGTTAGGCCTCGCGCCTATGGTTGTATGTCCACCGTGTCGACGAGTGACAACCCACTCGGTTGCTGTACCCACACGATGAGTGGTCCTGCGTACAGCGGGGACACACGCAACCGCTCGTCTTGCAGGTACTGCATTGCGTCGCCGCACACCGTCTCGTGTGTCTGCACTCCCCAAGCCTCGACGTACAACAACCACTGGGAGTCCCGAACGGTCTCGAAGTGTGAGAAGCGCTCACACGTGTCGAGGCCAATGAGACCCCAGAACCGAAGGACTAGTGTGTCACCGACTGCCGGAGTCGCGGGCTCATACGTCAGGCTATCCACTGTGATTCCGAAGTAGTTCGTAGGGGCGTCGTCCGATCCGAAGAGGGCATCGCATGAACTCAGCAGCGCAGCGAAGCAGACTGCGGCCAAGACGACTGCGAATGTTCGATGCATGCCACTTCCCGACTTCATACTCTGGCTCCGTATCTACAGCGAGGCCTAACGAATCGCGTTTCAGCCGCGGGCGTCAAGCCTGGCGCGACGCGTGCGCAAGCAGGCGGCGTGACAGACAAGCCCGACAGCTGCAA
>CAYSBP010000171.1:0-6861 GCA_964429255.1 uncultured Planctomycetia bacterium | reverse complement strand
AAACGCGTCTACAGCGGCGACCTGGATTCGCTGATGAACCTGATCGGAACGCCCTTTCTGAAAACCCTGCCGGCCGTCCACTTCGACATCCCCAACCGCGCGATGTACTTCGACAAACCGGCCGAGTAGTCCCACCACGACCCTCACGTGGTCCGTCACACTTGAACGTGCTCATCGCTTGTCTGCCCTCTGTGGCAATCGTCGCGGTAGCTGCGCCCTACAGGACGGTCGGTTGAACGCCTTGCGAAACGCCATCGACGTATACCCGACGTGCCGTCTGAAGATGCGACAGCCATACCGCGAGCCGCAGCATAGCCCCGAGTACCTGGCAAAAAGCGAGAACTGATCAGGACAGATCGAAGCAGAAGACGGACATAGGAACGGCTTCTCCCCAGTCCATACACCGTTGGCCACCTGATCTCCACCCGTCGCGTCCCGGTTACCCAATACCTATCCACGAAGAACGTCGCGTATGTTCACCGGTCTCCCATGGCGGATCGACCGGAAATCCAACGCTCGTACCGCATGAAAACACAGGTCTTCCAAGGGCAACCCACCATCTGTCCACCGACTTACGATGGGTTTTCAACAGGTTTCCCACAGGCCATCCACCGTTTCCTCCGGCGTTATCCATAGGTTTTGTGCACAGCACGCCGTCATGCGCAGCTGGGCGGTAAAAAGAGAGCCCCCGGACGTCTCCGGGGGCTCCCTGACTTCCACTCAGTCCTCTGCGTTCGCCGCGTCCTCTGCGGTGAAAACGCCGTTGCGGTCTAGCGGTACAGCTTGGCGATCTCCGCGAGCGGTTTGGCTTTGATCTTGCCCGCCCAGCCGGCTTGGCCGAACTGCTTCATCCGCTCTGCCACCACCTTCTGCATCGCCTCGCGGGCGGGCTTCAGGTAGTCGCGCGGATCGAACTTGTCCGCCGTCTCCATAAAGACCTTTCGGATCGCGCCGGTGATCGCCAGACGGCAGTCCGTGTCGACGTTGATCTTGCGCACACCGTTCTTGATGCCGCGCTGGATCTCTTCCACCGGGACGCCAAAGGTCTGTTTCATCTTCCCGCCATACTTATTGATGATGTCCAGCAGGTCCTGCGGGACTGACGAACTGCCGTGCATGACTAAATGCGTGTTGGGCAGTTTCTTGTGGATCTTCTCGATCTGGCTCATCGCCAGCACTTCGCCCGTCGGTTTGCTGGAGAACTTGTACGCGCCGTGGCTGGTGCCGATGGCGACGGCCAGCGCGTCGACGCCGGTCTGCTTGACGAAATCGGCCGCTTCGTCGGGGTTGGTCAGCATCTGTTCGCGGGAGAGTTTGCCTTCGACGCCGTGGCCGTCTTCCTTCTCGCCGGCCGCGCCACTCAGGTGGCCCAGGCAGCCCAGTTCGCCTTCGACGGACACGCCTTTGGGGTGCGCCAGCGCGACGACGGACTTGGTGATCTGGACGTTATAGGCGAAATCGCCGGGGGTCTTGGCGTCCTCCTTCAGCGAGCCGTCCATCATGACCGAGGTGAAGCCCTGGTCGATGGCGGTCTTGCAGGTGTCCGCGCTGTTGCCGTGGTCCTGGTGGAGAACGACGGGGATGTTCGGGTAGAGCTCGACGGCGGCGAGCATCAGGTGATAAAGAAAGCGGTCGTTGGTGTACTTCCGCGCTCCCCGGCTGGCCTGGATGATGACGGGCGAATCGGTCTCCTTCGCCGCCTCCATGATCGCCTGGATCTGTTCCATGTTGTTGACGTTGAAGGCGCCCACGCCGTAGTTGTTTTCGGCGGCGTGATCCAGAAGCTGACGCATGGCTACCATCGGCATGACCGTTCTCCTTTTGATGCGGAAGACCGCGCTGAAATGTCCCAGTGAACGTATTCCACGGGGAGACAAAGAGGGAATCTACAACCCGGCAGGCATTGTTCAAGTGGCGGTGTGAACCCGGCAGGCTCTTGCGCCCCTACTCCAAACATGTTGTCGAGAGACGGTCGCAGAACGCCGTGGATGAAGTGAATGGGTCACGCCCAGCCACATAGCGCATGCGTGTTCATCGGTCCTCTTACATGAATTCTCGCGCGTAAGGTTGCATAAAGAGAAAGCGGTTATGGCTCAAGAAAACCAGGCGGCTGTCATCCCATGACCTGTGCCTTGATCCCCAACGGCGGATGTCCTTGCCTCTCTTGAAAGCCCCATCTACCATGGATCCGATGCGGAATGCGGACATCTTCGCAGGGCAACTGACCGGGGCGATGGCGGAAGCCGCCTCAGGCGCCGGCACCGCCGAGACGCAGCGCGCACTCGCTGAACGGATCTTCAGCCTCCTCGACCAGATCGCGCTCAGCGCCCCCGAACGATCCCCCAGTCTCGAGCCGTTGTGGATAGCCATGGTAGGCGACACCGAAATCACCCTCGTGCAACGTTCCGCCATACGCATCGTGGGCACGCGACTGAACGGTCGGTTCGTCAGAGTGATCTTGACGCCGGAAAACGGCCCGCAGTGGAGCATCACCTGCCCACGTGCCGCGGGAGGATCGCTGTCAAGCGGAGCCTCCGCGCAACCTTACCAGAGCGATTTCGAAGCGCCCACCGAAATGGAGATCAGCATCGTCGATGGCGCTCAGGTGCTTTCCACACACCGGTTCCTCTCCTCCGGCGAGACCGTCAACCAGCTCAACGCAGTGTCGCAGCCACAAAACCGCTCCCAGAAGATCCAGGAAACCCTCGATCGCGTAACCCAGAAGGGCGCTGACGTCCCGCCCGCGACAGGGATCTCCGATGCGTCGCCGGCAGGCACGATTCAGACCGACGCGGCCGGCGGAGGCGGTCCGGGGTTGGGCCAGGCCATGGCTGGTGTCGGACGCATCGCCGCCGACATGGCCGCCGCCGCCGTACGCTGCGAGATTGGCACGAACAAAGAACCCGTCCCGCCCGATGGCTCGCCGGTCAAACCGTACTACATCGATTCCACCGTGCAGGGGCCTCTCGCGCCGCCGTGGAAACTGCGCGTCACCTCCGGACCCGAAGCCGGCCACTTCTACTCGCTCAAACTCCAGACCACCCTCGGCCGCGGCAACGATAACGACATCCAGATCCTCGATCCGGAAATCTCGCGAAACCACCTGCGCTTCGACATCCGCGACGACGCGCTCGTCCTCACCGATCTGGGCAGTTCGCGCGGCACCGCGGTGGATGGCAAGAGCATCGACCGACCCATGCCGCTCAGAAACGGCCAGGTCATCGAAGTAGGCCGGTCGCGCTTCGTCGTCGAGGAGACCAGGACCTCGCAGCCGACCGCCCAGGCACCGGCGGCCGCACAAGCGCAGGTCGCTGCGACAGCAAAACCACCCGCCGCTGAACCCGCCTCCTGGTACTACGCCGAAAAGGGTGCGCAGAAAGGACCGGTCACCGAGAGCGAATTGCGCAAACGCCTCGCCACAGGACTCCCGCGCGCGACACTGGTATGGATCAACCAGCTCGACAACTGGGAACCGGCGCATGAACTCGGCCTCTGTCCGGCGCCCGCTCCAGATCCCAAGCCATCACCCGCGGCAACGCCCGTTGCAGCCCCTGCACCACCCGCACCACCCGCACCAGCAGCCGAAGCGGCGGTCTGGTTTTTCATGGATCATGGCGTTCGCCAGGGCCCGGCAGCCGAGTCACTGCTCCGTCACCGCCTCGCGCACGACCTGTCACCGGACACACAAGTCTGGAATCCAAAACTCGACAACTGGAAGCCGGCCCATTCGGTGGGCCTCTGCCCCGGAACCAAGCCTGCTGCACCGCCAGTGGCGCAACCAGCACACCCCCCACCGGCGCGGGAGAAGACCTGCAAGAAGTGCGGCCGCGTGCTCGCACCCCAGCACCGCTTCTGCGCGGGCTGCGGTACGCCGGTGTAACCCGGACGGTTCACCCTACCGCGGGCATAGCCCGCAACCCAACGTGAGTATGGCCACGAGAAAGCACAGACGGCGAGGGGCTCAAAGCGCCCGGCCAATGGTTTCATTATCACGCGCGGACCGGATCGCCGCGTAGCGTGCCTCTTGAGTTGGATCTGGCCACGGTCTGCGTGGTCGTTGGCGCAGTCAGTGGCCGGCTAATCGGCTGCCGGTTTGGCGCCGGGGTCGAAGCCTTCCCTGAGCATGCGCAGATACCCTTCCAGCCCCGTGCGGAGGGACTCGACCGGCGCGCGGAGTTCGAGTTGCACCGCACCGTCACCCTGCCCCCAGAAGGCTAACACCGGGGTGTTGGCCAGCCCGTTGAGCACACGCTGCGTGGCCGCCTCGTCCAGATGGCACCACTGGCGGAGGAAGATGCGCATCACGGCCACCGGGTGAACCAGGGCGCAACCGGCGGTTCCCTCCGGCAGCGCCCCGAAAGGCATGGCGCCATCGCCGCGCACGGCCGGCTCCACAGCGATGCAGGCTTCCGCCCCCTTGCCCCAACCCAACACCAGGCCACCGGCCGCGCGGCGTGCAGAGAACTCCAACGGCCAACCGCTCGCAGGGCCGAATCGTTCCTTGGCCCAGGTCTCGACCTTCGCATCCTGGAACCTCACGGTGTGGCGGACGACGCCTGCTGGTCCGTCGGAGGTCTTCTCCAACACCGCCGGGATGGGCTGTTCGGCGGGCACCTTGAAGTCCGTACGGAGACGTTCGCCCAGCAGCGTGGTCGCCGGCGCGAGGAACCCATCGAAGCCGGCCATGGCGTCCGCGTCGCTCTTGGCGCCCAAGAGCGTGAGCGGGAAGAAAGCGCCCTCCGGATTCACCTGCACCGCGAAGGCCAGATCGCTCCCCAACTGCCCCAGCCACGCAGAAAGCGCTCGGGCGACGGTCGCCTGTGCCGCCTGCCCCGGCGCGCTGTCCATGGGCAGGTAGCGCGCCAACCATGCGGCCGTGTCCTTCTCGGGATAGGCCCAGCATGCGGGAAAACGCCCCGTCACGAAAAGCGCCGTTTCGGCGCCGCACCAGAGGTTCCACGTCCCCGCGGGCACTTCGGGCGCACGGTCCCAGCGCTGGGCGAGTTCCGTATCGGCCAGGGCGTACAACCGCGTCGCCAGGCGGATTTCCTTCGCCTTAATGTGTGCGCGCAACTCCAGCCGGTCAAGATCCCTGAGAAACGCTTGCAGGCGCTGCTGTCCATCCTCCACTTGGCCGGCGGCCGAGGGCGCGGCCAGGGTGGTGGCCTTCAGCGCCTGACCCATCAGGTCGTTAAGACGTTTCTGCTCGAAGCGCCGGAGGACTTCGAAGTTCAATTCGGCTACCGCGTCAGGGCCATCGGCGGCCAGAAATGATGCGGCATCCTTCCCGTTCGCCAGGTTCTCGAGTTCCTTGAGGATCTGGTCGTTGGGCGCCACGAGCAACCCGCCCGGCACCAGCCGGATCAGCAGGGTGGCGTCCGGTTCGGTGAAGCCACGCGGGACGCTTACCTGAAGGTAGTTGTCCTTCATGGTTGCACCGAAAACGATCTCCAGTGATTCTTTCAGCAGAGCCTGGTCGGCCACAGAGAGCAGCAACGCCTTTTCGTCCCTGCGTCCGCCGGCCTGGCCGGGATCGAGGAAGAAGATGACGGCCGGGCCGTCCTTCTTCAGTCCGTCTTCCATCGGCACGGGGAAGAGGAGCGTCGTCAGCGACAGCCTCGCGAGCGCACCCGAATTGGTTGCCGCGCGGTCACAGTACTCCGCAAGCTGGGTCAGTGTTCCGTCGATGTTCTTGAGCCCCAGGACGGCCCAGGCCCAGGGGGGGCGGGGAAGCGCAGGAACTGCGGGGGCCGGTTCGACTGCGTACAGGAGCAGGGAGAGCGAAAGGGTCGATAGCGCAAGCACCAGCCGAGTACAGGGCATGACGCGGAGAACCTCCTGAGTTAGCACGACGCCTGTCCCCACGCTGTTCGCGATGGCGGAAACGCAGAGGAGAACGTCGGGCGCAAAAATCAGCCAAGACCGGGCAAGGTCCTGCGCGTTAAGGCACCCTATCGCGCCATGGGCCGGATGGCCTGTGCGCCGGCCGGTTCCGCGGGCGGCGGTTCCACCTTTTCGGCCTTTTCCATCAGCTTCGCGGCTTCCTCGACGGTCCGTTTGCTGAGGTGCGTAATGGGCCGTTCGGGGAAGGAACTCCCGGCTTTGGTCACGTAGTCGTGGTTCCAGTTCAGGCAGACGAAGTCGCCGGGCTTAAGCGACGCGACAGCGTCGGCGATTTCCTTGCTGACCTTGGGGTTCTTCTTGTTGTCTTCGAGCAGGAACATGAACTGATGGGTCTTGGGGTCACCGTATTCGCCTTCCTTCGCGTAGGAGACGTAGCCTTTAATGGCAAACAGGGCCATGGTGCCGGACTGGCCGCAATCGTTGGGACACAGGGAGGTCATGCCCAGGCATTGATGCGCCCGCGTACCGTTGAAAACGGCTACGGTCTCGTGCACGGAAAGGGTCTTGCTGCCATCTTCAGCGGCACGAACCCAGTTGCAACCAGGTCCCAGTACGGTCATCGCGCCAAGGACCAGAATGGCTAAGGTGGCTCGGTTCAACATGCCTTGATCGCCCTCGGCTTCCCGCCTGTCAACGGATGATGACGGCCTGGTGACACTTTCATTCATTCGTTAGACGTCACGAACGAGGCCTATCCAACGGAAAAACGGACAGGAAATTTGAATTTCCAATGTGACGGACCACTAGCGTAGCGGGATGGAGGTGGGATTCAAGGAGGTCGGAGGGGGTGAAGGCGTCCATGGTAAGTTGTAGATTAGCGGACGCTATTTCATTCCGCGAGCGACAACGTCCCGCACTCGCCGCACGGTCGCTAACCTGCATTCAATCCCTTGGTCTCTTGGTTCGTCTTTATGTCTGCCAGGTCCGCCCGCGTCAGGTTCGCCCCCGACAGGTTCG
>CAYSBP010000170.1:0-6917 GCA_964429255.1 uncultured Planctomycetia bacterium | reverse complement strand
AGCCTCCTTGACAATCCCGCTAAAATTAGCACAATTCAAGAGCCGCCAGGGAACGTTTAACTCGGAGGCACGGCGACAGGGAAGGAAACCGAGGAGAAGGTCACGCGATGGGTTGAAGAAGCCGCCGAGGCGAACGTCAACGTCCTGCGCATCTGGGGCGGCGGGCGCTTCAAACTCGACGCGCTGCAGTGGGTCGTGAAGGCCGTGACGTCGCGGCGGGCGGAGTAGACCGATGCACCGGAGCCGGCGCCAAGACAATCCCCATGAGGCCATCGATCTGGATCCCCCGTGGGGCGTCTTCCCGCTGATCGTCATTCCCATAAAGTCGCACCCTCCGATGAACCTCCACCAGCACGACTACACCGAGCTGGTGATCGTCACGGAGGGGCGTGGCGTCCACTATAGCACCCACGACGCGTACGAGATCTCCGCTGGCAGTGCGTTTGTCGTTACCGAGTTACACGGGTACCGCGACACGGAGGACCTGAACCTCACCAACATTTTGTTCCGCCCGCGGCGGCTCCAGCTGGCGTTGAGCGAGGCGCGCAAGCTGCCCGGGTACCACGCCTTCTTCGCGCTCGAACCCCGTTACCGGAAGCGCCACGGTTTCCGGAGCTGCCTGCGGCTGGGGGTGGAGCAGCTGCCGGCGGTTATGGTGCTGGTCGATGCCATCAAGGAGGAACTGCACGCGCAGCGCGCGGGCTGCGAGTTCATGGCCACCGCGCTGCTCATGCAGCTCATCGGCCGCCTCTCCCGTGCCTACGGGCAGATGCGCGAACCCGCGTCGCGCGACCTGATGCGTCTGGGAACCGTCCTGAGCTACCTGGAGCTCCACTACGTCGAGCCGGTCAATATGGAGAAGCTCTGCGACCTCGCGCACCAGTCTTCGAGCGGCCTGCTACGCACGTTCAATGCCGTCACGGGGCACCCGCCGATCGAATACCTGATCCGCCTGCGTCTTTCGCGCGCCTGTGATCTGTTGCGTGCTGGCGAGTTGAGCATCGCCGAGACGGCTCTGCGCGTCGGATTCAGCGACGGCAACTACTTTGCGCGCCAGTTCCGCCGCGTCTACGGCGTCACGCCACGGGAATACGCCCGGCGCATCGAGTAGGGAACGGTTCATTTCCCATGGATCATTGTTCATCGGGTGTTTCCAGGGTTGCGCGGTGTGGCGTGATGCCTGCGATCCGCCCAATGAACCGTGACCCGCTTGGATTTGGGCTAATAGCGCGGCTTCTCGGTACATCCATAGATCAAGGAAACGCCAGCTACCCCGTTGTGCTGGTCGGTCAATGGGCGTACAATTAGGAAGGTTGGTTACATGGCCCGGAGGCTTCACAGATGAAGATACATGCGCTGCCCGCGTTGCTGGTGTTGTCCCTCAGCGCGGTGGCGGCCGAAAAGGAGATTCAGTTGGCCGATGGTCGCGTGCTGCGCGGCGAGGTCGTTGGTGAACAGGATGGGCAGATGCTGCTGGCCTTTAAAGTGGGGCAGGTCTCAGCCAACGTGCGCATCGACCAAAAAGACGTCCTTTCGGTCAAGGACGCTGCCGCGGTCCAGGTGCCGGTGGCGGCGGTTGGGCAGGCGGCGCAGGCTGCGCCCGCAGCCCCGTTGAATGAGGGCGATTTCGCGCGTGTCAGACGTCTGCTGGCGCTGGCCAGCAGGGAGTCGGTTGGCGAGGAGGCGACAGGTGCGGGTAGTGGGCTCTACGACGGCTACCCGTATCCGACGTGGCAGCACTGGCCGTGGTTGTTCACCATCGCTCCTCGGCGGTCCTCATGGTACGGATGGTGCGGGGGTCATTCTAATCCCCACTGCTCCGACTGATGTGGGGTGGGTCGTATTTTTTGGGGCGGGCTTGGGTTGGGAGCCCAGTGAAGAGGCGGTTGTTGTTTCCCCCCTCTCTCCTTTTCGGGAGTAGGGTAGGGGAGTACGGTTTTAGAACGGGCTGTTTGTTCGGCGGTCCTTCATCGATCGTTCGGGTCTGGAGGAAGAACCATGTCTCGCCTGCCTCTTCTCTCCGCGTCCTTCTTTGTGGCGGTGGTCTGGTTGCCGCTGCCGGCTTCAGCCGACACCGTTACGATGCGAGACGGCACGATGCGTGAAGGGACGATTATTTCTGAAGATGCGGATACGGTTACGATGGAAGTCCGTGTGGGCGGGTTGAAGGGCACGATTGTTCTGCAGCGTATCGAGATTGCCTCCGTCAAGACGCAGCCGTTGGCGCCGGATCCCGTGGAGACGGAGGCGACGAAGCTGCGCGCATTGGCGCAGGCTGCGAAAGGCAAGGAGGCGGCCGATCGGTGGGTGGAGGTGGGCGATCTTTACGCCAGGCATACGGGGTATTCCGCGCAGGCGAAGGCGGCCTACGAGAACGCCATTCTGGCCGACTCCGACCACGCCAAGGCTCGGCACGGCCTGGGACACCTTAAGACGGCCGATGGCTGGCAGAAGACCGATGACCTGCGGCGCGAGCGTGGACTGGTCCCGCTCGGCGAAGTCTGGATCAGACCTGACGAGCGCAGTTGGCTGATCGATCGGCGGCATCAGGCGCAGACCGACGAACTGCGGATCGGCCCGCGACAGGCGGACGATTTCAGCAGGGCCGAAGTCGAGCGGAGTCTGGCGCTGAAACAGGCGGAAGACGATGCCCGGCGCCGTGACGCCCAGAGGCTGGCCAGCGGCAACGCGCTGCTCTCCCGGTACGGGTATTACATGAATGGTGCGCAGGACTACGTTGGTGCCGTTCCCGTCGGGTATGACGGGATTGGCATCGATTCGCCGGGCGGCAGCGCCTTCTTCGGGACGGTGGGCACCGGATGGTACCCTTCTGCCGGGTGCGTTTACGGTGGCGGGCATCATGGCGGACCACACGGCCGACCGCACGGCTATTCGCCCGGGTTCCGCTGGGGCAACTTCTCGTTCGGGACCTCGTTTGGCGGATGGGGCGGGCATGGCGGTTACGGTTGGGGACTCAATATCGGCGGCGGTTCCTGGAACCTGAACGTGGGCGGCTTCAGTGGCTCCAGCAGTTATCGCAGCAGCACGGGGATTGGATTCTTTGGGTTCTGAACGGGTTCCGTATCTTTGCGAGGCGCGTCCGGCGACAGCCGCAATCGTCTAACTTGAGGCGAACCAGTAAGCCACGATCGAGCGTTTTCGCGTTTTCCGACTTCGGGTTCGCTGCGCATCGGGCCGCATCTCGCGTGTGACGGAGGTCCTGTGCGGTATCCGTGTTACCCGCGCTCGAAGCAGGTGCAGGGTTCCACGCTATTCTTCCTGCAACCATCGACATTTAAATGGGTTGCGTGAAAGTCCAACAGGTTGGACTTTCTGCCTTCTCCGCTCATCTGCGGGTCCTTATTTTTATGCCCCGACACCCGTTTCCTGACGATACTTGAGGCAGGCCTTCTGCGCCGGGCGACTTGGGTAAGTTTGTGCGCAAAGGCTCTTCGCAAAACGGAGGTCGGAGCGATGGAGACGAAACTGGAACCCCCCGTGGGACGCAAACAGGTGCTGCATGCCGTGGCCTTCCTGTTCGTGGTGGGCGCTGCGATTACGTTAGGCTGGGTCGTCGGACGCGGGGGCCGGACCGAGGCCTTCGCCGCTCAGGAGAACGCGATACCGCCGGTCGTGACCGTTCCAGAAGCGAAGGCGCCTGCCGTGATCGAACAGGCGGCTCAGACGGGCGCGGCGGCTGTGGAGGAGAAGCAACCGCAAGGGGTGTCGGAGCAGGTAAAGCCTGCGGAACAGCTGAACGAGAAGGGACTCATTCCCTTCGAGGGGGCCGCGAAGGAAGCTCCGAAAGCCGCGCCTTCCGAAGCGAAGGCGCCGCGTGGCGACGAGTCGATTATTCGCTGGAGCGGTCCGTCCGCGCCGGCGCTCGCGATGCTGGAGCAGGACCAACCGCAGGACGTCCTGTTGTGGCTGAAGGACAGCTCGCTGGACCGTGCAGTTCGCGCGAACTTGAATGGTCGCGCGCTGCTGGCGACGAAGGATGTAGCCGCTGGACGTGCGGCGTTCCAGGCGAATACGGAAGCCAATGGCGAAGCGGGCGCGGACGCGTGCTTCGGTCTGGTGATCTGCGCGGCGCAGGGCGGGACCAAGACGATTCCGCAGGCGGTGCTGGAAGACGTGGTGGAGACGTCCGTCCCCTCGTGGGGTTGCGCGATGGCGGCGCTGGAGTATGCGCGGCGGCTGGATGCGGCCGCGTTGGACGGGGCGCGCTTTGAAGGCCGGGATATTGCCGACGCGTCGGCCAAAGGCACGCATGAGGAACTGGCGCGTTACTACTATCAGCAGGCGCTCCTTTCTGACCGGCTGCTGCTGGCGGACGAGCGCGAGTGCCAGAAGCGTCTGAATGAACTCACCGAGAAGATCATCCTGAACCCGCGCCGCAACCATGGCGGATTCGGACTGCCGGCGGTGAACTTCCACAAGGTCGAGCCCGGTGATTCGCTGACGAAGATCGCCAAACAGTACGACGTGACGATCGGTTCGGTCTGTCAACTCAACGGGTTGGATCCCAAGGGCGTGCTGCTGGCGGGGAAAACGCTGAAGGTCGTTCGCGGTTCGGTGACGCTGAAGGTGGATCGTGCGCGGCTGACGGCGACGCTGCTGGTGGATGGAGCGTATCTGCGGCGGGCGCCGGTGGGCATTGGCCCGGGCGAGAAGACGCCGGCGGGGCGTTTCACGATCCGCACCAAGGTGGTCAAGCCGGACTGGTACTACGAAGGCAAGCGGATGCCGTTCGGCGACCCCCAGAACATCCTCGGCACGCGATGGCTGGGCTTCGACAAGGAAGAGAATGGCGGCCTCGGTGCCGGTCTGGGGCTTCACGGCACGACGATCCCGGAGAGCGTTCCCGGTCGCGAGAGCCTTGGCTGCGTCCGTCTGCACAACGAGGATATCGAGTTCATCTACTCCTTCCTGCCGCAGGGCGGGGAGGTGGAGATCAGGTAGTACGCGTTGCCGCGAGCGTGGTTGCCTATCTCATGAGGTCGGAATCCACGGTCGACCGTGCGCATCGATTAAGGCAAGCAGATGGCTTATTCACGGCCTGATAGTTGCCCGGAGTGCAACGATGCGGTCCACGGCACGCGACCGCGCCCCTTCTCGACTTCACCGCCCCTCTTGCCCTCTCCCCCTTAAGCCGGTTCAGGGAACACGGAAACAGCTTTCGCGTCGCGCGCTTCCGTCGGGATGCTGAAGTTCAGGAAGATGCCCCAGGCCTGACCGCGATCCAGGTCCATGGCCACCAGGATCTCATGGGTTCCCTTGCGAAGCTTGACCGGGAACCGGGCGCGGTCGGGGGTGGCGGGATTGATGCGTTTTGGATCGCAATACACCTCCTGGCCGTCGACCAACATGCGCGCGCCGCCGTCATGTCCGAGATGCGCGGTCCAGCAGCCGGACCTGGCCGTCTTCACCCTGCAGCCAAACCAGACGATGCCATCGGTCTGCGGATAGTGGCCGTGGGCGTTGGCAAAACCGCCGGGCGAGCTGGTGGCCAGGTTGGTCCAGCCCAGGTTGTCTTTCAAACGCACACACTCCGCATGGGAAACGTCACCGGTCTTCGGGACGGGCAACGAGAGCTGCCATTGCGGGATGAAGGGGGCGGTCCAGCGGGAATCCTGCTTGCTTTTGGTCGGATCGTTCTGAAGTCCGGCCGGCTCACAACTACAACCAAGAGTCTGGTGGGGCACGGTCTTGAATTCCAGGGCAAACACGCTCACCTGCGCGGCCGCGTCGGGACAGGTTTCCGGCAAACCCCGGATGATCAGGCGGTCCAGCTCCTGCGTAAAGGAGAGTGGCTTGCCGCCCGGCAGCAGACGGACGTTCCGAAGCTGGCCGCGCAGCCCGCCAAGGGTCAGTTCACGGCCCGGCCAGCGGGTACACCAGAAATACATGGTCTTGCCGCGTCGGCTCCAGTTGCCGGAGGGCAACCAATCCATCGACGGGATGCGGTCAACGTTTCCGTAGACCACCTCGTTGCCATACCGCTGGAGCCAGTTGCCGACCACCGTCAACCGGTCGACGGCTTCCTGCGGAACCGCGCCATCGGGCTTGGGGCCGATGTTCAGGAGCAGGTTGCCCGTGCCGGCCGTAACCTGCCGGAGCATCTCCAGCACGCGCCGGGCGGAGAGCCAGTCTTCCGGGGGACAGGGTTGCCAACCCCAGGCGCCGTTGAACGTCATGCACGCTTCCCACGACCGGCCTTCCTCGGCCGCCGTGATATGCTCTTCCGGGGTTCCGAAATCTTCCGGAATCTGCGAGCGGTCATTGATCAGGATGTGGGGCTGCAGTTCGCGCACCATGCTGTTCAACCGGCAGCTTTCCCATGCTTCCGGCGAACCAAGCGGCCAGGAGACATCGTACCACAGGATGTCGATCTTGCCGTAGTTGCTGCACAGCTCTTTCACCAAGCCGTACGTGTAGTCGACAAACCGCCGACGGGCTCCCTCGTCACGGGCGCAGGCCTGCCCGTCCGGGTGATGCCAGTCCATCAGCGAGTAGTAGAAACCAACCTTCAGGCCAAACTCCCGCGCCGCCTCGACATACTCCTTCACCAGATCACGGCCGGGGCCATGATTGAAGGCATTGTAGGTGCAGACCTTGGAATTCCACAGGCAGAAACCTTCATGATGCTTGGTGGTCATCACCATGTATTTCATGCCGGCTTTCTTGGCCAGCGCCGCCCATTTGCGGGCCGCCTTTGGGCGCGGTTTCCAGGATGCGGCCAATTTCTCATACTCCGCCACGGGGATACGCTCACGGTTCATCACCCATTCATGTCGGCCAAGCTGAGAGTACAAACCCCAATGGACAAACATGCCGAACCGGGCCGCATGCCACCATTTCATGCGCTCCGCCTGCGTGGTCTTCACCATCTCTAGATACGTCGCGTTATTCATGGC
>CAYSBP010000169.1:0-6924 GCA_964429255.1 uncultured Planctomycetia bacterium | reverse complement strand
TCGCGTCAGGCAGCGCCAATACGGCCACCTTGCTGCCGCCCACCGAGACCGTCTGCACCAACGCGCCGGGATTCTCCGAATCCACGAAGCCGCCCGATACGCGTAGCGTCACGATAGTTCCTGTCGCCACCACGTCCGGACGCATCTTCACCGCGTTCGTCCAGTGGTAGCCCGTGTGGATGTAGGTATTGACCGCACGCGCCCAACCCGCATCGCCTTCCCGGAAATCCCACCCCCGGTCGGGGACACGGCCGTTCAGCCCGCCGCCAATGGTCCAACGGGTCCCAAAAATCGTCCCCCACAGGAAGCCCGGCGAAGTCTGGCAACCCATCCCGTAATAATCCCGGAAATTCAACAGATCCGTATATCCATACGGCACACTACTTGTCACGGTATATACATACTCAGTAGGCGCCACGCCTATAGCCGGCACCCACGGGTGATTCAGCGTCGCATCCGGCTCGTTCAGGACATCCACGTATCCATCATCGTTTTCGTCATCCAATTCATCGACGTCGATGTGTGTCATCGAGAATGGTTGTGAACGCGGCGGATCCTCGAACGACGGCGGGATCGTCATGATCGCCGGCGTGAACGTGCGCCCGTGCTCCAGCTTCTGCGGCGCCGGGTCCGCCGAACCCTGCGCTCTGTTGAAGTTCGGATCCTGCCAGCCCGTCAGTTCGATCCAGTTCGAGATATTCCCCGCCAGATCCCGCATCCGCACCCGCACCCTGCCCGGATCCACGGACGGCGCCTCCTTGGGCATCGACACCGGTGTCTTCAAGAGCCACGGCGAGAACTCCTGCGACGCGATTCCCATCTCAGCGTCCTTCAGCAGCATCGCCGGCGTCCGATACGCCTTCACCAGCCAGTTGCTCAACGACTCGCTCTCCTGCCACCCTTCCGCTGCATCGCAGGAACTGACCACGTAGTAGGCCTTGGGCCCCATGAAGACAGAGTCCTGTTTCCCGATCGGCTCCACCTTGTACCGATTCCATCTGTTCTGCCCATTCTCCGCATCCGGCGGCGTGCGGTCCACCCACATCCGGAAGGCGTTCCGCTCCAGCAGCAGAGATTCCTCTTCGTCAGTTTCCGATAGCTGCTCCGTATCCAGCTCGTTCCCGCAGCGGTCGGTCAGCCTGACGTGGTAGCCTGCACGGCCGTTGTAGGATGCGATCGCGATGCCGTCCATCGTGACGGATTCCGGCAGGTTGTTCGGCACAGCGGCCACGTCGATTTTGGCCGGCTCCTGCCCGGTCGCAGGCGTCAACGTGGTGGTCAACTCGCTGCGGCCACCTCCCGGCCCGACCACCGTGACCTGCGGCTTGTTCGCGTCCTTCCTGCTCAGGCCGGAGAGCGCCTCGACGATTTCTGCGTGCCCCAGCAGTTCGCCGGGCGCGTAGAAGTTGTTGTTGTGCTGCCGGAAGATCGCGTTGTCTGCGGCCGAGTTGCCGTTCAGGAAGATGATGTCCTTGTCGTCCTTATAGGAACGCCGCGGCGGGAAGGTGTAGGCCAGCTCCGGCTTGGTAAAGTCGGCTTGCAGCGCCAGTTCCTTGTCCGCACCCAGCGAAGCGGAGCTGGTCAGGCTGCCTTTCACGGCGACGGCCACGGCGCTCAAGAGGTACTCGCCTTCGGTCAATTCGCCCAGTTCGACCGTAAAGAAGCCGCCGCACTGGCCGGTACGGGAGATAGAGGATGGCCCTGATCCGGAAACTTCCACGCGCTGGATGCTCGTCCCCGGCGCAGCGTTAACTTCCACCTGAACGGTGATGGCCTTCTTTTTGGTTAAGCGCAGTTTGGGCGAGACGGAATCGTCCATTTCATCGCCCGTCAGGCCGCCGACCACTTCGAAGCCGACAATGGTCGGCGGCGCGGGGGGCTTGCCGGTCGAGTCGCCGCCACCGCCCAGACCACTAAAGGAGAACTGTTTTGATGTCGGCAGGCCCAGGATACCGACCTTATCCAGGAAACGGAACCGGGCCGTGAATGTGTTGCAGAACCCGATCTTGCGGAAGAGCACGCTGTACGAGCCGGTGGCCAGATCGACGGCCGTGCGCACTTCGATCCCTTCCGGCGTCCCGAAATCGACCGCGGTGACCACAGCCTGGATCTCGGCGACATCGGAGCCGGGCGGGATCAGCCCATGCGCGGAGACGTCCAACGGCCCTTCGTTCCAGTAGGCCACCACCGGCGCCACGACTTCGAAAGAACCGGTGGCTGTGGCCAGATTCCCTACCGTGTCTGCCACATGGACTTTGAGCGTGTGCGCGCCGAGCGCCAAGTCCGTCAGCGGAGTGAAGGCAAAACCTTCGGTCGTCACGGTGGCGCCGGAGCTGACATCGACGCCGTCCAGCAGGATCTGGGCGGTGGCCGGATTCACGGCGGTGCCGCTGTCACAGAAGGAGGCGGTTATCCTCGGCTTGGGGTTGACGATCAGCGCGCCGTCAAAGGGGTAAAGTCCCGAAATGACGGGAGGCTCGACATCGGTAACGGTGAAGGACCACGCCGCCGTCGAGGTATTCCCCCCGTTGTCCCTGACCGAAACCGAGACGGCATGCGTGCCCGCCGAGAGGCCATCCCTGGGAACATAGGAGAAGCCGGTCTCGCTCCGACCACAGAGCTCTGTCACGTCCACGCCGTCGAGGGTCACCACGATGGAGGTCGGGGCTACACCCGATGGCTCGGTCGCGCCGGGCGGGAGCGGATCGGTGAAAGCGGCGCCTATGGTCGGCTGGCTTTCCTGGATGCTGCTGCCGTCGGCGGGCGCCAGGCTTGAGATCACCGGCGCCAGCGTGTCGACATTGAAGGTCCACGATGCGGTGGAGACCTTGCCCAACACGTCGGCCACCGTGACTTCCACGGTCACCGGGCCGTCCTGCAGGCCCGGCGCGGTGGGCGTATAGGAGAAGCCGTTTGCGTCCACGGCGTTCGGCGTCTTCGGTGCGCCGTTGAGGGTCAGGACCACGCTGGCCGGATTGATCCCGTCGGAATCGCTGAAGGAAGCGGAGATGACGGGCTGAGCTGTCTTGACCCACACATTGGCGACCGGCTGCATTCCCGAAACCACCGGTCCCAACTGCACGTGAATCTGTGTCGAGGCGATGGCCTGGTTTCCGGCCAGATCGGAGACGGCGACGGTGAGCGTGTAATTGCCTTCGCCCAGATCGGCTGTCGGAGTGAAGGTAAAGCCGTTCGCATCGATGGTGGCCGAGAGCGTGACATCCACCGTCTTAACCGGAGTCTGGAGGGTCAGGCGTACGGAAGAGGCATCCACGCCATAGCCTGGCGCAGGGTCGCTGAAGCTGGCCGAGAAGGTCGGCCGGGCCGTCTCCACGGTCAAGCCGTTGACGGGGACGAGGTTACTGACAACGGGTGGCGTGGTATCCGTGTAGTTCCAGGGAATTCGCAAGGACGCGCTGTTGCCGATCGGGCTGACGTTCGGGACTTCATCCTGCGCCCGGATACCGAAATATACCAGCGTTCCGGCTGTGAATCCGCTGATACTCACGGTCATGCTTTGTTGCGTTCCAGCAACGGCCGGAGTAGGCAATCCAACGGTGATGGGCGTTGCGGCTGCCCAGGCGGTCTCGTCAGCGATCGGCGAGGAGTCGCTGTAGCGGGCCAGGTAACCGGCCGCGGTGCCTTGTGTGCCGTTGTCGCCGGGCGCAGTCCACGTAAGGGTCGCCTGTTGTAGCGACCGTTCGTAGGCCTCGAACTCGCTGGCCCCGATGAAGTAGACCACGGGGCTCACCATCTGGCGCTGGCCGCGCATGCGAACATAGCGCGACATTGTCGGCGTGAAGGACTTGTCGTACCAGGTCAGGTTGACGGCGGTGTAATTGGTCTCCTGGGCCACGGTCGTCCAGGTCGTCCCGTCCGTGCTGAGTTCGATTACGAATTGCGAAGGGAAGTACAAGGTGTAATAGGTCGGCGGCATCAGGCGGACGCGGGCGATCGGCTTGGCGGCGCCCAGATCCAGCGTGAGCGTTTCCTTGCCCGCCGTGGGTTGCAAGGCGGAATACCAGAGTGTGTTGATACTACCGTCGATGACCTTGGACGGCGGGTAGTTCCCACCCACGTACTGGCTGCTGGCCGTAGCGCTGACGGCCGTGAGTTTTACGGTACCCAGCGTTGCGCTTAGCGTGGCGATGGCCGCGGGCGGCAGTATATCAACGGTCTTGATGGTCACGACATTGGAGAGCGGCGATTCGTTGCCCAGTTCGTCGCGGACCTTGACGCCCACGTAGCAGGTCACGTCCGAGGACGCGCCGACAACCGCGAAGCTTTCCGGCGTGCCGGCGGCTTGCGGGTCGGATTCGCCGGTCAGTTGCGTGGCGGTGGCCCAGTTGCTCTCCGTCAACGCGGTGCTGCTGCAGCGGACGTCGTAGACCGTCGCGGTGCCCGCCGTGCCGTCATCGCCCACGGCAGTAAAGCCGACACGGAAACCGTTTCCGACCGGTTCGCTGACCGCCAGGGTCGTGACCTGTGCGGGTGCTACGCCAGGAGTGAATACAAAGGGAGCGTTGCCGACACTATTCCAGAAAGGCACTTCATCGGAGGCCTTGAGGCCGAAGTAGACCTTGGTTTCCGGTGGCAGGGAACTGACCGGCACGTCCATCGTCTGCGCCGTTCGAAAGGCGGCCGGGGCTGGCTCGACGTCGATCTGGCTGGCGGAGGCCCAAGTCTCCTCGGTTAGCGGTTCGGTGCTCCACCGAATATCATACTGCGCCGCGGAACCCTGCTCGAAGTTATCGCCCGGCGCGCTCCAGTTCAGTCGGGCGACCAGGTGGGTTGTGAGGACTTCAAATTCGGCCACTCGGATGCAGTAGAAGATTGTTGCGTAATCGAGTCTTACCCGACCGCGCAGCCGGACGTATCGAACTGTCTGGGGCGAGAAGGACTTTTCGTACCAGATGTTTTCCACGGCATAGTAATCGTTTTCGCTGCTTACCGTGGACCAGGTGTAACCGTCGGAACTGGTCTCAATGCTGAACTGCGAGGGGAAGAGTCCTGGGGCGATGTTCGTGGGAAGCAGTCGGAGCTGAGCGACCATCTTGGGCGCACCCAGGTCCAAGGTAAGCGTTTCTTCGGGGTAGTAACTGTTTGAAAGGGCGGAACTCCAATATGTATTTTCGTCTCCGTCGATGGCCTTGGCCGGGGCCCGGGCCGAATCGGAAGACGAGCTTGCCGTGGCGCCAGCTACCGAAGCCTTGGTTGGCGAAGTATAGAGTACGGTGGCCGTGAGATCCTGCACGGAGGAGGGCGCTTCCACGTCGGCGGTCTTGACGGTGATGACATTGGAGCGGGGCGATTCATTGCCCGCTTCATCACGGACCTTCAGGCCTACGTAGTAGAGGGTATCGGGCTCGGCGTTACCGACGGGGAAGTTCTCGGCAGCCCCCGCGAGTTTCGGCTTCGGCTCGCCCCAAAGCTGTAGTGCGTCGGCCCAGTTTCCTTCGGTCAACGGCGTGGTGCTGGCGCGCAGGTCGTAGACACTGGCCGTGCCCGCGTTTCCGTCGTCGCCCGCGGCGGTAAAGGCCACACTGAAGCCGGTCGCCTGTGGGAGACTGGCCGTGAGATCCGCGACCGCCGCCGGTGCCGCGACATCCGGGGCCCCGATGCTGAACGTCCACTGGACGTCTGCCGCATTGTCCGCGATATCGCTCAACAGCACGCGGACGACATAGGCGCCCACCGCCAGATCGGCCGGCGGCGTATAGCTGAAGCCGGACGCCGTGACGGTCGCCTGCGAGGTGATCTCGTTTCCGCCAAGGAAGAGAAGGACCGAGGCTGCATTCACGCCCGAGGTCGCGTCCGCAAACCCTGCCGAAATCGCGGGGCGCGGAGCGGGTGTAGAACTATTGGCGGCCGGTGTCTGGTTGACCACTATCGGCAGCGCCGTATCCACCGAGAACGCCCAGCGGGCGGTGCCGGTGTTGCCCGCGTTGTCCGATACGGATGCCACGACTGCGTGGCTCCCCTGTGAAAGGGCGATCGGCGTGTAGCTGAAACCGCCGGTCGTCACCTGCGCCGTCACGGCGATGCCATCCACCTGGACGACGGCGGAAGCCGCGTCGACCCCGCTGCTTGGGGCCGCGTCGCTGAACGTCGCGGAGATGGTCGGCGTCGCCGTTTTGATCCACGTGCCGCCGACTGGTTGCAGGGAAGCGATCTGAGGAGCGCCCGTGTCCTCCAGGATCGTGAAGTCGGGGCCCGAGATCCATGCGCTGGTGCGCGTGCCGACGATGGCGCGGACCGTCCAGGCGTATTCCGTCCCGGAGACCAGATCGGTGGTCCAGACGAAAGGCGAAGAGATGCCGGTCTCGTCCTTCACCAGCGTTCCCGTCGCCTTCACTTCCAGATGCAGGTCGTAGGTGTAACCCGCCTGCGGCGTCCAACTGAAGGTCGGCCGGAACGTGTAAGTGTTCTGCACGGCCAGGCTGGACGGCAACACCAGGGGGTCATCGTCGGTGATCGTGACGGTGGCCGTGTCGGGCGTGCCGACGGTGTAACCGGTGCCGGTGGCCAGGGTCAGGATGACCGTCTCGTCGGATTCGACTGTCGCGTCATCGATCGGCGTCACCTCGACCGTCTTGCTGAGCTGCCCTGCGGGGATCGTGACTGATGTGCCGATGGATGTGTAGTCCGTCTCGCTGACCGCCGTGCCTGTTACCGTGAAGTCCACCGTCAACGCCTGCGTCGTGTCGCCGGTGCGCGTGAAGGTATACGTCCCCGTGTCCGTCCCAGGCTCCGATGCGCTCGCATCCGTCGCCGCCACGGAGACGACCTGCGCCACGGTGAAGGATGCCGTTAAGTACCGTACAATCACGATGCCCGAGCCGCCGGTCAGCCCGGCCCCCCAACTTGGAGCCACTGAGCTGTAACCCCTCCCACCACTGCCACCACCCGTATTGGGAGTGCCCG
>CAYSBP010000168.1:0-6935 GCA_964429255.1 uncultured Planctomycetia bacterium | reverse complement strand
GGGCTTGGTCGGTGAGATGCGCGGAAGCACGGAGCACGATCACAATCAGGAGCAGCAACTCGAGTGCCGAACGCCACCGGGTGCCACTCGTGGCACGGTCCGCTATCGACGCATCTCCGTGGTTCGGTCCGGCGCACCCGTCGACTGATCCTTGCTGCTGAACAGCCCCAAGGCGAGGTCCTTCCCCTGATCCATCATCGAATAGATCGCGGGGATGACCAGCAGTGTCAGGACCGTCGAGGAGATCAGGCCGCCGATGATCGCAATGGCCATCGGCTGCCGCGTTTCGGCCCCTTCGCCCGCGCCCAGCGCCACCGGCAGCATGCCGGCGATCATCGCGCAGGTCGTCATCAGGATCGGGCGCAAGCGGACCGGGCCGGCGCGGCTCAGCGCTTCGTCGCGCGCCAGACCGTCGCGCTCGCGCAACGTGTTCGTGTAATCCAGCAGCAGGATCGCATTCTTGGTCACCAGCCCCAGCAGGAAGATGAACGCGATCATCGTAAAGATGTTCACCGTCGACTGCGTGGCGAGCAAGGCCGCGAGCGCGCCGGTGAAGGCCAACGGCAGCGAGAGCAGGATCACGAAGGGCTGCAGGAACGAATCGAACTGCGAGGCCAGCACCATGTAGACCACGATCACCGCCAGGATCATGGTGAAGAGCAGGTTCGGCATCGCGCGCTGCATCTCCTCGCCGAAGCCGCCCCAGCCGTGCGTGTAGCCGCGCGCCAGGCCGATCTCCTTGATATACTCCTCCAACTCGCGCGTCGCGTCCCCCAGTACCTTCTTGCCGTGCAGGTTGGCCAGCACGGTCACCTGGCGCTGGCGGTTGTAGCGGCTGATCTCGACGGGAATCTCGGTCCGCACGACCTGCGCGAACGAGCGCAGTTCCCTGGGGATGCCGTCGGCGGAGGGAATCAGCAGCGGCTCCAGAACGGCCGGCTGGTTGCGGTACTTCTCCAGGAAGCGCACGGCAATGTCGTAACGGTCGCCCTCCGCGCGAAACTTGGCCACCTCCACGCCGCCGATCGCCGCGCGCACGGTCTCACCGATAGACCGAGCGGAAACGCCCAACTCGCCGGCGCGCTCGCGGTTCACCAGCACATCGATCTCGGGTTTGCCCGTTTCGAAGGTCGTGTCCAGGTCAACATAGCCCGCGGTCATGGCCGGTTTGCCCGGGCGTCCGTTCTTCGCGGCGTCCTCCGCGCTCTCGAACTGGGCCGCCTTGCGCATACGGTCGAGCATCTTCTGCGCGGTGTCGTTCAAGATGCTCAGATCCTGACCGCGCAGTTCGAACTGCACCTCGGCCCACTTCATGCCGCCGCCGGAGACATGCGGGGACATCTGCACCGAAACCTTCGCATCGGAGAAGCCGCTGATTTTCGCGCGCACGTCTTCCATCACTTCTTTCTGTCCGCGTTTCCGCGCCGCCTTCTCGACCAGACGCACATAGAACTGGCCTTCGTTCACTTTCTTCATCGCGTCGGAGCCGATGGTACCGAGCGTGTACTTCACCTCGGGAACCTGTCGCACGACCTCGCGCACCTTTTCCATGATGCCGCGCGTACGCTCCAGCGACGCGCCCAGCGGCGCGCGGACCATCACATTGAATTCGGAGGCGTCCTCCATCGGCACGAACTCGAAGCGCAGGAACTTCGTCAGCGAACCGGTGAAGACGAAGATGCCAATGGCGGCCAGCACGACCAGTATCCGCCGGCGCAGCGAGAGACGGAGCACCCATTCGTAGAACCGCTCGATCGCCTGAAACCCCGACTCCAGCAGATGGAAAAGGAACCGTCGCTTCGGCTTGCGCAGGATGCGCGACGAAAGCATCGGGTCCAGCGTGAAGGAGATGAACATCGAGACCAGCACGGCGAAGGCCACGGTCAAGGCGAACGGCCGGAAGAATCGCCCCACGATGCCTTCCGTGTAGGAGACCGGGATGAAGACGGCGACCACCGACATGGTCGTGGCGAAGACCGCCAGCCCGATCTCGCTCGTGGCAAACAGTGCCGCCTCGCGCGACGGCTTGCCTGCTTCGACGTGCCGCATGATGTTCTCCTGCACCACGATCGCGTCGTCGATCAGCAGGCCGATTGCCAGCGTCAGGCCCAGCAGCGTCATCATGTTCACGGTGAAGCCCATCGCGGCCATCATCATGAAGGTCGCGATGACCGATGTGGGCAGCACGAGAGACGAGATGAACGTACTGCGGAAGTTCAGCAGGAAGAGCAGCACGATAAGGATCGCCATGCCGCCGCCTTCCAGCAGATGGAACTTCACCTCGTTTACCGAACGGAGGATATACGTCGACATGTCCTGGCCGATTTCGACGCGAACCCCTTCCGCCTTCAAATCCCCGGCCAGGCGTTGCACTTCCGCCTTCACGTCGTTGGCGACCTGGACGGTGTTCGTGCCCGACTGGCGGCGAACCAGCAGCGCAATGCAGGGCTGCGCGTCCAGTTGCGCGTAGGAACGGAGTTCCTCGAGTCCGTCCTCGGCGAAGCCGACATCCTGCAACCGGACGGGCCCCGCGCCGCGCTGCACGATGACCAGATGGTTCAGCTCCTCCGCGCTGGCGAATTCGGCCTTCGTCTTCACCGACAGTTCGAGCGGCCCATTCTCCATGCGCCCGCCGGGGATCTCGACATGCGCGCCCTGCAGCGCGTGGCGGACGTCCTGGACCGTCAACGCGTGGGAGGTCAGTTTGATGGGATCGAGCCAGAGCCAGATCTTGCGATCGCGGCTGCCGATCAGCTTCACCGACCCGACATCCTTGACCCGTTGCAGGCGCTCCTTGACGCCCTTGTCGGCCACCCGGGTCAACGCGCGCGGCGACAGATCGCCGGAGACCAGCACGGTCAGGATCGGCTGCGCGTCGACGTCCATCTTCTCGACGACCGGATCTTCGGCGTCTTCGGGAAGTTCGGCGCGGATCGAGCCCACACGGGCCTGCACTTCCTGAAACGCGACGTCGATGTTCTTTTCGAGTTCGAACTCGATCGTCACCATTGAATAGCTGTCGGCGCTCGTCGAGCGGAGGTGCTTGATCGCACTGATCGTGTTGACGGCTTCCTCGATCGGATCAGTGACGCGCGATTCGACCGTTTCCGGATCGGCACCGGGCAGATAGGTGATGATGGTGATGACGGGAAAATCGACGCGCGGGAAGAGATCCACGCCCAGTCGGGTCAGGGAGACCCAGCCGAAGACGATCATCGCGGCCATCACCATGCTGGTGAAGACGGGACGGCGGACGGCCACGTCAGAGAGGATCATGGCGCCACTCGCTCGTCGGTTGGCTTGGCTTCCGTCGTCAGAGAGGCCGGCAGATCGCGTCCGTCCGCCAGCTCGCTGTCAAGGCCCAGGACGACCCGTTCGCCCGGCTTGAGTCCGCGGTCGATGACGACCCCTTCGCTCAGCCGGTCGCCGACGTCCACTTCGCGCCTGTACATCCTGCTGTCCTGCGCGACGAAGACGACCGGCCGGCCGTCGCGTATCCGTACGGCGCCCTCTGGCACGATCACGCTCTCAGACCCTCCGGAGAACTGGATGAGACCCAGGAGAAAAGCTCCGGGCGCCAACTGTCCGCGCGAGGCCGGCGGGATGGCCATGCGGAAGGCAAAGGTGCTCTGCACCGCATCGATTTCGGGAATCACGCGCGCCACGGGCAGCTTCAGTTCGGCGGCCAGCAGCGGGCTGCGCAGCACAACCCGCGTCTGGCCCGGCACGATCCGGCGGTAGAACTTCTCCGGTAGCCGCAACTCGGCTTCCAGGTCCTCCTGCGAGGTCAGTTCCAGAACCTCGGTGAACGGCGCGTTGGAGACGTAATCGCCTGCGGTTTTGAAGCGGCGGCTCATCACGCCGGCGAAGGGGGCCCGCACGACCGTGTCGCGCAGGTCCAGCTGGGCGGATTCCAGGTGCGCGCGCGCCTGATCCACCTGCGCCTCGGCGACGGCCAGCTGCGTTGACGTTGGGCCACGTTCGGCCTCCGTCAGCTGCGCCTGCGCGCCGCGCCGCTGCGCCTCCAGGACCTGGATCTGGAACTGGATCTCCTCGAGCCGTTTAATCGGCATGGTCTTGTCGTCCTGCACGAGTCGGCGAAATCGCTCTTCGTCGCGTTTGCGCTCCGCCATTTGCGCATCGATCTGCTGCACGGTGGCGCGTAACGCCTCGCGTCGCTCCTCGCGCGTCCACGCCTTCAGATCGGCCAGTTGCGCCTCGGCCAGTTTCAGCGCCACCTCGGCCACGTGCACTCGATCGGCAAACGTGTCGGCCTGCAGACGAAAGAGCATCTGACCGGCCGTGACCGGCATGCCGACGTCCAGCAACTGGCCCTGTTCGGTCTTTCCCCATTCCGCAATGTGGGCCGAAAGTCGCGCGCCAACGCGCGCCGTGCGCAATGCGACGACACGTCCCGTCGTGGTGGTGACGTCGGCCTGGGTCGGCTGGGCGAGGGCCAGCGACAAGCCGGTGGCCTCGCCGCACGCAGCGACGGTCGCGGAGCACAAGAGCGCCGCGGTCCACCGCGGAATGCGCTGCAAGATCGTGGGCATCGGACTCCTTCCCGGGACGCGCTGGATTCGAAGAACGGAAACGGCGATCCCAGCCGCCAACTCCATCGGACGTACTCCAAAGCGGACTACTTTTCCGGCGCGGCGCTCTGCTCTTCGGGCAACGCCGGGCCCCGCGCGTCGATCTTCGGCGTGTCCTCCTGGATCACCGCCGCGGCTTCCAGTTCGAAGTTTGCGATGTAGTGCTGTGTGCGTGCGACATCCAGCAGCAGCAACGCGTAATGCAGATCGGCCACTTCGCGCGCCAGGTCCGCACCGACCTCGAGGCCCTCGCGGTAGCGACTGCCGACCTGTTTCACGACCACTTCGCGCGACTTCACCACGCGCTCCTGCGCCTGCACGTCCTGTTCCGTGCGGACGAGTTCGAGGGCGGTCAGATGCAATTCGTAGAGCACACCCATCCCCAGCAGCAGCGCGCGCTCCTCCTCGACCGTGCGCGCTTTCTTCGCCTCGCTGAGACGCGCGAAGCGCGAACCGTCGAAAAGCGATTGCGCAATCGAGAGGCCGAAGGTGAAGTAGGCCGGGTTCACCTGTTGCGAGAGGCTGCTCCAGTCGAAATTCGTCATTCCGTTGACGTTGGGCAGGAAGCCAACGATCTCCTTGCGCACCGCGGTCGCGGCGATGTGGCGCTGCAGATCCTGGACGTGGAGTTCGGGGCGCACGTGCAGGGCGTGCTCCTCCAGCGCCTTCAGGCGCTCCGGCGAGAGCGCCGGCGGCGGGTCCGGCAGTTTCGGGTCAATCCTGAATTCCGTGTCCGCAGGAAGCGATAAGGTCTGCAACAGCAGCAGTCGGGCCTCGCTGAGGCGATTCCGGGCCAGCAGCAACTGGCGGCCGGCCTGCGCGAGCGTCACATCCACCTGCGCGGTGTCGGCCGGGGACCCCAGTCCTTCGCGCTCGTAGGATTGCGCGACCTTCAGGAGTTCGTTCGCAGCGACCACAGCGGTCTTCCACATCTCATCCTGGCGCATCAGTGCGGCCAAACGCGCATAGCGGACGCGGACGTCGCGGAGCAGCGTCTGGCGCGCGCGCAACGCCACCAGCCGTTCCTGAACGCGGCGGTCCTTGGCCATCTGCCAGGCGTAGAAGGTGTTGCCAAAATCGAAGAGGGGCAACAGCGCACGGATGCCGAGACGGTCGGACTCCTGGTCCTCGAACAGCACGCCTCCGCCCCCGCCAAAGGCGCTGATCAGTGGCTCGTTGCTGCGTTTGCTGTGGCCGTACTCCAGGCTCAGGCTGGGCAGCCACCCGCTCATCGCGGCGCGGACATGATCGTCCTGCAGCCGCGTCTGCAGAAGCTGGGTGCGGTAGGCGAGGTTGTTTCTGAGGGCGATCGCCTCGCAGTCGGCCAGTGTCAGCGGGCGTTCGGGTTTCAGGTCCAGGGCTTCGAAACGGTCCTGTGTCACGCGACTCAGGCGTTCGATTTCCTGATCGCGCGTGACGCGCGGCGCGCCGCAGCCGGTCAGCAGCACACAAAGCAACCCGATGTATGGCGTCGGGCATCTTTCGGCCCGCGGGCGACCCGTCATCGGCGCCTGCCTTTCACGCACAGGCCGGCGGAGATGAAGCCCCAGAGCAGCCGCAGCTGCTCGTCCTGCGAAGGCCGCTGCTCCTGCAGCGACCAGCGCGCGAGGGTGGAAAGCGTCACGCCATGCATGAACTCGACCAGTTCCGTGGCCGGCATGTCGGCGCGAATCCTGCGCGCGGACTGGGCCTGTTTCAGGAGTCCCAGCTCGAGGTCCTTGAACTCCAGATACTCGTGCAGGGCGTGACCCTGAAGGGAGGATGACAAGTGCGCCCCTCTGCCGGGCGCGGCACTATAGAAGAGTCGGAAGACGGACCAGTTAGCGTTGTAGTAGCTCAGGAGGGCGGCGGTGTTAAGTCGCATCTTTTCCAACGGATCTCGCGCGCTCTCCATTGCCCCGCGCAGCAGAGGGTAGATCTCCGCGCTGCGGCGTTCCATGATCGCCTGGAAAAGCTCTTCCTTGTTCCTGAAGTAGAGGTAGAGGGTCCCCGTCGCGCAGCCGGCTTCGCGCGCGATCTCCTGCATCGTCGCATCCTCGAAGCCGCGCCGCGCGAAGACGACTTCGGCCGCCGCGGCGAAACTCTCCGCGACCGCCTGGCGCCGGACCTGCTTGAAAGAAGGCGCGGACCGCAATGAATGAGCGTTCATTTTCATGACGAAGCATCTAATATTTCTAGAGGGCGTTCGCGTCAAGTGTTCTTTGCGGGGTGGCGCAATCCGAAGGATTGCGCGACGCCCCGCACTCACCGTTCGGCGCCCACCTCATCCAGGACCAGCCGCTGGGGCCTGTCAGGCTCGACGGGCAACTGGGCCGGTTGGGTCTGCAACCGCGCAGCCCCAGA
>CAYSBP010000167.1:0-7008 GCA_964429255.1 uncultured Planctomycetia bacterium | reverse complement strand
GGTCGCGTAGCGAAGGCAAGGAGGTATTCAAGGCGGCTGATGCGCCGTTGTGAAGGAACGAAGAGCACGTTCAAAAGCACCCCGGCAGACCCCCACGCTCAAGTGAGACGGACCACTACGGCTGGCCGTCGCGTTCGATGGGCGGAAGGACGATGACGGGCGCCTGATTCAGGATGGCCGACGGGCCGTGGCATTGCAGGCAGTTCTGGCGCTCCGGATGCGGTGTGCGCAGCGCAAAGCGGCCGTACGGGCCGTGGCAGCTCATGCAGTCCGTGCGCATCCAGACCGAATGAGGAACGAGGGGTGGCGCGCCTGGCCAGGCGCGCACGCCACCTGCTGGTTCGGCCACGCCTTCGAAGCTCGTGCCGGCCTTCGCGGCGTACTCCGGCCCGTTCAGCATCTTGACGCCTTCCTTACCTTCCGTTTCCGTTGCGCCGCCGGAGACCCGCAGCGGGACGCTGGACAGCCTCGATTCGACATGGCACTGCGTGCAACTGGCGAAGAACGCGTGCGACATCTTCGGTGCACTGCGCTCGCCGACACGCAAGCCATTCTGATGGCAGACCAGACAGCTCTCGCTGCCCCGTTGCTCGATGCGATGGGGGATCACAGGCGGCGCGCCCTGGAAGGCACGCCGGGTGGCGCGTTCGTCCAGTGCGCGCCGCCGGTCCTCCAGGCTGGTTGGTGTCGTGGGGAATTCCGCCTTCTGCGCAACCAACTGCGACAGGTCCACCGGTTCTGCCTTCGTTCTGCGCATCTGCGTGTAGAGGACCGCCGCATCGGGACGCTTGTCTGCGCTGTAACTGGGCCGCGGCGCCGGCGGGGCCGAGGTCGGATTGCCGCCCAGTCCCACCACGTAACCGGTCAACGCAACACCCAAGACCACGGCCAGGCCGACGTGCGTACTGCGGTGCAGGCGCGACCGCACGGATTCGCGGCTATGCGCGCCCGGCCCTGCCGGCGGGTCCTTCTCGGTCGCCATGTGCTACCCCCCGGCCTTCTGGATCTTCGCTGCGCACTTCTTGTAATCGGGCTGCTTCGAGATCGGACAGTGCGCGTCCAGAGTCAGGTTGTTCACCAGCAGCCGCTCGTCGAAGAAGGGGATGAACAGCGACCCGCGCGGCGGCGCACCGCGCCCGTTGACCCACGCCGGCAGACGCAGGTTGCCACGCCGCGTGCCGACGATCACCGATTCGCCGTTGCCGATACCCAGGTCGCGCGCGTCGTCGGGATTCAGCTCGACGTACGCATTCGGCATCGCGCGACTCAGTTGCGGTACCCGCATGGTCATCGTCCCGCTGTGCCAGTGCTCCAGCACGCGCCCGGTGCACAACCAGAAGGGATATTCCTGATCCGGCGATTCAGGCGGGGGTGCGTAGGGCGTGAACCAGACCTGTGCTCGGTCGTCCATGGTCACCGAGTGGTAGAACTGGACGGTGGATCCCTTCTTCACGTACGGGTCGTCGAACTCGGAAAAGCGGAATCGGGTCTCGCGCCACACCCCGCCCTTCTGCTCGGTAACCGGCCACCGCAGACCGCGTTCGCGGGCGTACACGTCGTAGGGCGCCAGATCCTTGTGCTTCATCCGCGTAAAGGGCCGGTATTCCTCGAAGAGATGCCGGTCCACGTTGACGTCGTAGTAGTGCTCCCACTGCCAGATGGGCACCGGTTGGCCGGTCGCGTTCTTCACCTCGAAGATGAACCGGCCGTTCTTATCCTTCATCCCCGGGTGGCCCAGTTCCATCAGGCGGTGTGCGATGGCGATCGTCATCCAGCAGTCGTCGCGCGCCTCGCCGGGCGGCGAAACCATCTTGAACCACTGCTGCGTGCGGCGCTCGGAATTGCCGAAGAGACCGTTCTTCTCCACCCACAGCGACGCGGGCAGGACCAGGTCGGCCAGGCGCGTCGTCGCCGTCTGGTAGACATCGCTGACGATGAGGAACTTGTCCTCCAGTTTTTCCTTCGCGTGAAAGAGTTTGAACAGGTTGGGCAGCGTCTGGCCCGGATTGGTCACCTGCACAAAGATCGTGGCGATGGAGGCGGGGTCCTTTGCGGTCGGCGTGCAGAAACTCTCCCACATCTTGACCGTGTGGTAACCCGGCTTCGCATTGATGCGCCCCGGCGGCAGGTTCCAGAAGTCCTCGCACTGTTTGCGGTGATCCGCGTTGGGCACGATGCGTCCGCCGGGCAGCGCGTGCGCCAGGGTGCCGACTTCGCGGACCGTCCCGCACGCGGACGGCTGTCCGGTCAGGCTGGTGGGCGCGTCGCCGGGCCGGCCGAAGTGACCGCTCAACAGATGGATGCCGTGGACCAGGCGGTTGATGTCCGTACCGCGCGTGTGCTGGTTCATCCCCATGCACCAGAGACTGGTGATGCGGACGTCGCGGCGGCCGAAGAGGTCACCCAGCATCCGGATGTCCGCGGCCGGCACGCCGGAAATCTGCTCAACGTATTCGGGCGTGTAGGGCTCGAGCAGCCTCCGATAGGCATCGAATGTGGAGGCCTCGCCGAAGAGGCTGGGTTCCGTCGTGTCGATGCGGAAATTGCAGTGCTGCTCGACGAACGCCTTGTCGTAGGTGCCGTTCTTGATCAGCAGGTGCGCGATGCCGTTGGCAATCGCCAGATCGGTGTGCGGTTTGAAACAGAGGAACTGATCCGCCGACTCGGTCGTGCGCGTCTTCCGGGTGCCGATGTCGATGAGCTGTACCTTCTCGCCGCGGGTGCGCCGGTCCATCAGGCGTGAGAAGAGCACCGGATGCATCTCGGCCGGATTGTTGCCCCACACGATCGCCACGTCGCACGCGTCCAGATCCTGATAGCAGCCGGCCGGTTCGTCGACCCCGTAGACACTGAGAAAACCCGTGACGGCCGAGGCCATGCACAGACGCGCGTTGGGGTCGATGTGGTTGTTGGAAAGGCCGCCCTTCATCAGTTTCTGCGCGGCGTAGCCTTCGGGAATCGTCCACTGGCCGGAGCCGTAGAAGGCAAAGCGCTCCGGCGCGGCATGAATGCGTCCGGCGATGACGCCGATCGCCTCGTCCCACGTGATCGGAACCAGTTTGCCGTTGCGCCGCAACAGCGGCTGCGTCAGGCGGTCCTTGCCGTACAGGATCCCACCCACGTGATACCCCTTGACGCAGAGCAGGCCCTTGTTGACGTCGGCCTTCTGGTCGCCCGCGATGGCCACCACGCGATCGTCCTTGACGCCGACCTGTACGTGGCAACCGGTCCCGCAGAACCGGCAGGGCGCCTTGTGCCACGTGACCCCGGGGATGCCAGCCGGCACCGGCTCATCATCGCCGGCAAACCCCTGTCCCCGCGCAACCGCCACAGCCGCCGCCATGGCCGACGTCCGGAGAAAATCGCGACGCGAAAGTGACATCGGTTAACCTCGCTTCACCGTTGGCCTGCCTGCACGGCCACAATACGGCCTCACTTCGTTTCGCCACACAGGGCGAAGGTCGTTGTCAGGGAAACGCTCAGGCGTTCTGCGTCAACCCCTTGGGTGTCTTCTGTGCGTTTTCGTGGCCGACCTGAATCGTCTCGCCCGGACTCGATTCGGTGGCTTCATCAATCCCAACCAGCACGACGTCCACGTGCGCAATGCCGTCGAGTCCCGTCAACCAGTGGAAGCCTTCACGGTCCTCGTCCTGACTGGCCGTTTCCAGGACGATGGGGATACGCCGTCCGTTGGGTGGGCCCAGCGTGAAGCGCGGATCGCGCCGGATGCGTGCCAGGGCCTTCGCGGCACGCCGGGTGTCGGGTTCCGTAATAAGGACCAGCCCGCTGATGGCCATGAAGAATCTCCGAGCCCCTCGTTCTCCGGCTCCTAACCCTATAGCAACGGCCCCATACTTTCAAGAGCTAAACACATGTGATTCTCGTTGATTTTCGCCGAGCGCCGGTTTATGATCCCGGGCAATGAGGTACCGAAACCGCACACCGGAGTTCGATGCGTGAGCAGGACGTCAGCGACGAACCGAATCGCAATCGCGGCCCTCGTGGGCGTGGCGCTCGCCGCGCTGCTGGGCACGCTGCGCGCAACCACGCCGACCCCGGCGCCTGAATCCATTGCGGCCTCCGCTCCCGGCACACCGCATCCCGTGCATGTCCGTAAACCGGAGGGCCCACCCCGCGTGAAGACGGGCCGGACGGACGCCCGGGGCGAACCGGTCCTGGTCAGCTGCACCTCCTGTCATGCCACGCTTCCCCCGAACGTGATGAACCGTTCGACGGCCGACTTGGATCAGTTCCATCAGAAGATGTCGTTCCAGCACGGCACCCTGACGTGCCTGGCTTGTCACAACCGGACCGATTACGACGCCCTGTACCTTTCGGACGGTCAGCGTATCGAATTCAGCGACGCGCTGACGCTTTGCGCGCAGTGCCACGGCCCGCAGTACCGCGATTTCCGCAACGGCGCCCACGGCGGCATGACCGGCTACTGGGATCTCGCCCGCGGCCCACGTGCGCGCAACACCTGCACCGACTGTCATCCCCCGCACCATCCGGCGTTCCAACCGATGTGGCCTGCGCCGGGGCCGCGGGACCGGTTTCTGCGGAAGCGGGAGGGCCACCCATGAAGAATCCCCAAACGCCGGAGCAATGCGTTTCGAACTGCTGTTCACGCCGGGCCTTGCTGAAGGGCCTTGGCGCAACCGTCGGACTGGCCGCGTTCGTCAAGGCGATCGAACCGCTGGCGGCCTGGTCAAAAGACCTCTCCCTCGATGAACTCCTGCAGAAGCATTATCAGGAACTGACGCCGGACGAGCTGAAGCGAATGCTCGAACGGCTCGAGGCCGACACCCGCAGGAACTACGGCGCGGAAGTGGACATCGGAGACCAGCGTCCGCAGCCCGGCGTGCAGTTCGCCTATGCCTTGAACCTGGGTATCTGCGTCGGCTGCCGCAAATGTGCCGAGGCCTGCCACCAGGAGAACAACCACGACCGCCCATCGAACAATTCGTACATCCGCGTATTCGAGATGGAGAAGGGCAGCCTGGATCTGGCGAAGGCCGACGCCACCTACGATCACCCCGTACCGCAGCCCGGAAAGTACTACATGCCGGTACAGTGCCACCAGTGCGAGCATCCACCCTGCGTGGACGTCTGTCCCGTCGAGGCAACCTGGACGCAGGACGATGGCGTGGTGGTCGTCGATTACAACTGGTGCATCGGTTGCCGCTACTGCGAGGCGGCCTGTCCCTATCACGCGCGCCGTTTCAACTGGAGTAAACCCGAGATACCGGCCGGCGAAGTCAACCCGGACCAGGGCTACCTTTCAAACCGGATCCGACCGCAAGGCGTGATGGAGAAGTGCACCTTCTGTCTGCACCGCACGCGCGAGGGACGGCTGCCGGCGTGCCTGGAGGCCTGTCCCACCGGCGCACGCGTCTTCGGAAACCTTCAGGACCCCGCATCGGGTGTCCGCTGGGTGCTGGAAAACAAACGCGTCTTCGTGCTGAAAGAGGATCTGGGAACGAAGCCGCGGTTCTTCTACTTCTTCGACAAGTAGGCGACCCACGACACGTAACGGGTGGAATTGCGTAACGGACGGAACGGATGACCGGCATGAACGAGAACAGATCCCCCTCCCCTGCCCCTCCTGCTGGCCTCTCGGAGCGGCACTGGATCAACTACCCGAAATTCATCTGGCGGGTGTTGGGTATCGCCACGGATGGCGGTCCGCTCTTCTACGCCTGGATGACCGCACTCACCGCCATGGCGCTGGTCGGCGCCAACGCGTGGGCGCACCAGGTCTCGCAGGGCATGATCGAAACGAACATGACCGACCACGTCTCGTGGGGCCTTTACATCGCCAATTTCACCTTCATGGTCGGCGTCGCGGCCGGCGCGGTGATGATGGTCATCCCTGCGTACCTCTACCACGACCGTGACATGCATGACGTGGTCATCATCGGCGAACTGCTGGCGGTGGCCGCGATTATCATGTGCCTGCTCTTCGTCAACGTCGACCTGGGCCGGCCGGACCGTTTCTGGCACATGATGCCCGTCATCGGACGATTTCACTGGCCGATCTCGATGCTGACCTGGGACGTGATCGTCCTGACCGGATACCTGCTGATCAACCTGCACGTCTGCGGTTATCAGATTTACATCCGTTTCCTGGGCCGCAAACCCGACCCGAAGTGGTACGTGCCGTTCGTGCTGATTTCGATCGTCTGGGCCGTCTCGATCCATACCGTAACCGCGTTTCTCTACTGCGGCCTGGGGGGCCGGCCGTTCTGGAACACGGCGCTGCTGGCCCCGCGTTTTCTGGCCTCGGCCTTCATCTCCGGCCCCGCGTTCATTATCCTGACGCTGCTGGCGCTCCGGCACTTCGGTCGCTTCACCCTGGGTACGGGACCGGTCCGCACACTCGTCAACATCGTGCGTGTCTCGATGGCGGTAAATGTGATCATGGTCCTCTCGGAGATCTTCACCAGTTTCTACTCGGGCGGCACGCACAGCGAGACGGCCCGGTACCTTTACGTTGGCCTGCATGGTCATGCCGCCCTGGTCCCGTGGATCTGGGCGTCCCTCGTCCTGACGGTTCTCTCCGTAATCATCTTCTACGGGTTCAAGATCACTGAGTACCCCCGCCTGCTGGCGTTCGGCTGCATGCTGGCCTTTGCCGGGATCTGGATCGAGAAGGGCATGGGCATGATCATCCCGGCCTTCGTGCCCAGCACGCTGCACGAGATGGTCGAGTACACGCCCAGCCTGCTGGAATGGAAGGTCATGGTCGGCATCTGGGCCTTCGGATTGATGGTCTACACCGTCGCGTTGAAAGTGGCCCTGGCCGTCTTCACCGGCACGGTCACCGCGAGCGTGAAAAATCCAGGTTAGCCCTGAGCGAGGCCTCGGGAGAGGCCGAGTCGAAGAGGATTATTCATGGGAAAGGGCCCATGAATAATCCGGGCTAGTGCTGACAATCCCATAGCCCATCGCCCAGGCCCGGCAGGGCCGACAGATTGTGGCCCAGGGAGACGTCAGCGAAGCTGACAA
>CAYSBP010000166.1:0-7075 GCA_964429255.1 uncultured Planctomycetia bacterium | reverse complement strand
AAGGAAACGGTTGAACATGGCCAAGAAGAACAACAACGGCAAGAAACTGGCCACCCAGCAATCGGTGGATCAGGCCGTCAAATCAATCTGCGACATCATGCGGCGCGGCAACTGTGCCGGGGCGTTGCAGTATGTTCCCGAGCTCACCTGGATTCTGTTCCTCCGCATTCTTGACGAACGCGAGGAACGCGAGCAGCACGAGGCCGAGGCGCTGGGTGTGCCCTTCACGCCTTCGCTGGAGAATCCCTACCGGTGGCAGGATTGGGCGGCCCCCGGTGGCGAGAAGCGCAAGGAACTGCAGGAAGGCGCACTGGGATCGTTCTTCGGTTTCGTGAACACAGAGCTTCTGCGCTATTTGAAGGGCCTCAAGAACAAGCCCGACGCTTCCGCGCGCCAGAAGGTCATCAGTGAAGTGATGACCGGCGTTGAGCGCGTCCGTATCGACACGGAGCGGAACTTCCTCGATGTGCTGGACAAGGTGAACGAGATCACCGCCGAGACCGTGGACCCGACGCATGTCTTCACGCTGTCCCAGGTGTATGAAGGGCTGTTGCTCAAGATGGGCGAGAAGGGCAACGACGGCGGCCAGTTCTTCACACCGCGCCAGGTCATCAAGGCGATTGTGGATGTTGTCGCGCCGCAGGCGGGAGAAACGGTGTATGATCCGAGTTGCGGTACGGGCGGGTTCCTGGCGCAGAGTTACGAATTCATGCGGGACCGTCTCGGAAATCGAGCCACCGCCGAACAGTGGGAGTCGCTGAAACAGCGCACCTTCTGGGGCCGGGAGAAAGAAAACCTGATCTATCCTATTGCGTTGGCGAATCTGGTCCTGCACGGAGTCGACAAGCCGAATCTCTGGCATGGCAACACCCTAACCGGCATGGAAATCTACGGGGGGCTCTTCGCGGGCGCGCCGGGTCAGTTCGATGTAATCCTGACGAATCCTCCCTTCGGCGGGAAAGAAGGCAAGGAAGCCCAGACCAACTTCGACTACAAGACCAGCGCGACCCAGGCCCTGTTCCTGCAACACGTCATCCGAAGTCTGAAGGATGGCGGGCGTTGCGGGATCGTCCTCGATGAAGGCCTCCTGTTCCGCACGAATCAGGATGCATTCGTCAAGACCAAGCAAAAGCTCCTGAACGACTGCAATGTCTGGTGCGTTGTGAGCCTCCCGGCGGGTGTATTCACGGCCGCCGGTGCGGGCGTAAAGACGAATCTGATCTTCTTCACAAAAGGCAAGCCGACGCGGAAGATTTGGTACTACGATCTGGCCGACATCAAGGTCCGCAAGAAGACCCCGCTCATGGTCAAGCATTTCGAGGATTTCCTCCGTCTGCTCCCTGACCGCGCCGATTCCGAATTGAGTTGGACCGTAGACATGGACGAACGGAAGCGGCTGGCCGCCGAAGAGGCCCGCCCCTTCAAAGAAGAGTCGCAAAAAAAGAGCCGCGAGGCTGCTGAGTGTAAGGATAAGGAGCAAACCAAGGCCCTCAACAAGGAATCGAAGGCGGCGGCAGCCAAGGCTAAGGAAATCGAGGATGCGGCCTACGACCTGAAGGCTGTCAACCCGAACAAGAAACCCGTGGTCGATGCACGCACGCCGGAGGAGCTGCTTGATCTGATCGAGGCAAAGGGCCGGGAGATTGCGGAGGCGCTGGTGGTGTTGCGGAAGGGAGGCAGGCCATGAGTAAGCGTTTCCACGACGCTCCATTCGATGATGCAACGCAGTTGAAGTTGGAGTTGTTCCGACGGCACATGCGAAATTGGATTCCCGTGTTCCTTACTCGCCACAGGGATGGGAAACCCAATCGCCCGGTTCACATCTTCGATTTCTTCGCCGGCCCGGGTCGCGACAGCAAGGGCGCGCCGGGTTCGCCACTGATCGTGACTCAGGAATTGCGGGCGTTCTGTGAAGCACATGCCGCTCTGAGAGCCGAAAAGCCATCGGTCACGCTGCATTTCAGTGATTCGGCCCCCCAACATGTGGGAACCCTTTCCGAAAACCTTCGCGATGTTTTTTGCCCGAAGGGCTGCTGCCGATCATTAGTAATTAATGCGGCTTTCGCCGAGGCGTTGGAAGACGCATGGCCAGTTCTACGCAACCCGTCGGAAGCCTGTCTGGTAATTATGGATCAATTCGGGTTAAAGGAGGTCACTCCTGCCGTGTTGAACCGCTTGGCAGCTTGTCCTGTCACGGATGTTCTATTCTTCATTTCCTCATCCTTCATCCGTCGTTTCGCTGGCGAGCCCTCTATCCAGCAGTACTTCAAGGTGACACCGGAGGAGCTTCAGAATTCGGAGTATCGGTTGATCCATCGGTTCATTTGCGAGTACTTCCGGAGTCAACTGCCCCCGCAGACTACCTATCACCTGGCGCCGTTTTCCATCAAGAAAGGTGCCAATATCTATGGCGTTGTCTTTGGGAGCGGCAGTTATCTCGGTCTTCACAAGTTCTTGCAGGCTTGTTGGGAACTCGACGGGGTGACCGGGGAGGCGAACTACCCGGTAGACGGCGATCTTGCCTGGAAGCAAAAGACCTTGTTCGATGAGTACAACGTGATAAAGAAGCATGACATGTTCAAGCGAGAGCTTGCGGAGCACATTCAGGCACAGACCGGGAATGGCCCGTTTGGCGGCGCAACGAACGGCGATTTGTTTGAGTTGACCTGTCGGTTGGGTTTCTTGCCTACACATACGACGACCGAATTGAAGGCGTTGCAGAGCGATGGACGAATCAATGTCATCGAGACGAGCACCGGTGAATACGCGCGAAAAGGCGCTTTCTATGTGTCCTGGAATGAATACAGGGATCGCGACAAGAAGCATCGCGTTGCGTTTCAAATACGGGAGGATGTCAAATGAGTGCGAGCCGAATCGAATGGACGGAGTCCACATGGAACCCGGTAACGGGGTGCACTAAGATAAGCTCGGGATGTCTAAACTGCTATGCCGAGCGCATGGCCGCCCGCCTGCATGCCATGGGACAGCCAAACTACCGCAACGGGTTCAAGGTGACATGTCATCCCGAGTCGCTCGACCTGCCTCTACGATGGAAGAAGCCGCGAATGATCTTCGTGAATTCAATGAGTGATCTTTTCCATGCCAACGTGTCGGTGGGATTCCTCGACGAGGTCTTCTTCACGATGAACGAGGCACGCCGGCATTGCTTTCAGGTTCTGACCAAGCGCGCCGGACGTCTTGCCCAGTTGTCGGGAAGGTTCAAGTGGACGGCCAACATCTGGATGGGCGTTACCGTTGAGAACGCCAGACATCTGGATCGCATTGACGAACTGCGAACCGTGCCGGCCGCAGTGCGGTTTTTATCGCTGGAGCCCCTGCTTGGCCCTCTACCGGACATTGACCTCAGCAACATTGACTGGGTAATCGTCGGCGGGGAATCTGGACCCGGTGCACGACCGATGCACGCCGACTGGGTGACAGACATCAACAACCAATGCCTTGCCGCTAATGTACCGTTCTTCTTCAAGCAATGGGGGGGCGTCAGGAAAAAGGCGGCGGGGCGGTTGCTGGAGAACAAGACGTGGGACGAAATGCCTGAGACCGTCATGGAAGAGGCGTAAAGCGTAGGGAATGAAAGATCGCGCCACAGCACTCCTGAGAACGGCCCTTGCGAACCCGACTGCGGACTTCCGTCCGGGGCAGTGGGAGTGTATCGACGGCATTCTCCGCAGTCAGCGGCAGTTGGTCGTTCAGAAGACTGGCTGGGGAAAGAGCATGGTCTACTTCCTGGGTACGCGGCTGCTACGCGACCAGGGGAAGGGACTCACGTTGCTTGTCTCGCCGCTCTTGTCTCTCATGCGGAATCAAATCCTCGCGGCGGACCGCATTGGGATTATTGCGGAGACGATCAATTCAAGCAATACGGACGATTGGGAGGCGATCGAGGCACGCTTGCTGGCGAACAAGGTCGATATTCTGCTGATTTCCCCTGAGCGGCTGGCGAATGACGACTTCCGAGACCGGGTGCTTCAACAGGTGGCGAATCGAGTCGGCTTGTTTGTTGTCGACGAGGCCCACTGCATTTCCGACTGGGGACATGATTTCCGTCCCGATTACCGGCGGATTGTCCGTGTCTTGCAGGCGTTGCCGAAGAATATCCCTGTCTTGGCAACCACGGCCACGGCCAATGACCGCGTGGTCAACGATGTCGCCGCCCAACTGGGGGCGCTTTCGGTTGTGCGCGGGCCGCTCATGCGGGAAACGCTTGCGCTTCAGAACATCTGGCTGCCGAGTCCTGTCGCGCGCATGGCCTGGTTGGCGGAGCAACTCAAGAATCTTCCCGGAAGCGGCATCATCTACACGCTGACCGTGCGGGACTCGGAACGAGTCACGGAGTGGCTGAAACAGAACGGGTACGATGTCGAGGCCTATCACGCGAAGATCGACTCCAATGTGGATGCGCAGGATTCGGACGGCGAGCGCATGCGTCGGGAGGACCTGGAGACTCGACTGCTGAACAATGATGTCAAGGCTCTGGTGGCCACGGTGGCTCTCGGCATGGGTTTCGACAAGCCGGACCTCGGGTTCGTGATTCACTTCCAGAGACCGGGTTCGGTGGTCCACTACTATCAGCAAGTCGGCCGTGCGGGGCGCGCGGTTGACCATGCGTACGGCATTCTTCTGAGCGGCGAGGAAGACAAGGAGATCACGGATTTCTTCATCCGAAGCGCATTCCCCCCGCAGGCGCATGTTGACAAGATACTCGGCGCGCTCAACGCCGCCGATGCCGGCTTGTCCGTTCCCATGATGCAGAAACAACTCAACCTATCCTACGGCGACATCCAGAAATGTCTGAAGCTCCTGGCGGTCGAGACCCCATCACCTGTTGCGAAGATAAACAGTGCCTGGAACGCAACGCCGGTGAATTACGAAATGGACCGCGAGAAGATTGAAAGCCTGTGCGCACTCCGTCAGGAGGAGCAGGCGCAGATGATCGAATACATGAAATCGAGGGACTGTCTTATGGTGTTCCTCGGCCGCGCACTGGATGACAAAACGATCCAGCCGTGTGGGAAGTGTGCGGCATGCGTCGGGCGGCCCCTCTTGCCGGGAACCGTCAGCCCGGACATGGCCAACCGTGCCGCGATCTTTCTCAAACGTAGCTATCAGCGTATTGAGCCCCGCAAGCGCTGGCCGGCAAAGAGCATGTTTGAACACTACCCATTCGAGAGCACAGTCATTCCGCCGGAGATGCTGGCCAGTGAAGGCAGGGCTCTGTCCCTCTGGGGTGATGCGGGCTGGGGCTGCATGGTCCGCGAAGACAAGTATCAGACCGGCCGCTTCCGGGATGACCTTGTGAACGGCTGCCTTCAAATGCTTGCGGCGTGGACTCCTGAGCAAAAGCCGACCTGGGTGACGTGCATACCTTCCCTCACGCACCCGGAACTTGTCCCGGACTTCGCGAGGCGACTCGCAGCGGCGCTGAACCTGCCATTCTCTCCCTGCTTGAAGAAGGTCCGGCAGAATGCGCAACAGAAGCACATGCAGAACAGTTTCCAGCAGGCCAAGAACCTTGACGGCGTCTTTGCCGTTGAACAGCCCGAAATGCCGGACGGCCCGGTACTGCTCTTGGATGACATGGTGGATTCAAGATGGACATTTACTGTGGCCAGCGCGCTGCTACGCCTGGCCGGTTGCGAGGCTGTGGTGCCTCTGGCCCTGGCGCTGAACTCGCCTAGAACCGATTGAGGAGTGTGCAATATGACAACTGAACTGATCACTGAAAACGCGAAAGCGATTCTCCTTCTTTGCGGACGCTTCGGGTCCGGCGACTCAGAGGTGAACCCTCTTAACATACGGGAATACGATGAAGTTGCCGCATGGTTGGTCCAAAAGAACTGGTGGCCGGCGGATTTGCTCTGTGAAGAGAATCAGGGGGCGCTCACCGAGGCATTTGCGCCGGTGGCCCCGGAGCGAATGAAGGCGCTACTGGGGCGCGGCGCGAGCATGGCAATCTCGATTGAGAAATGGATCAACAAGGGGCTTTGGGTGCTTTGTCGGAGCGATGAGGATTACCCTCAGAGGCTGAAGCAACACCTGAAACGTTTGGCCCCCCCGATTCTGTATGGCGCGGGAGACCGCTCCTTGCTTTCCAAGGGCGGACTGGCCGTTGTTGGCTCACGTAACATCAACGGAGAAGCAGAGTCTTTCGCTCGTGCTGTGGGACGGAGTGCGGCACAAGCAGGAATGCAGTTGGTGTCGGGCGCGGCACGTGGAGTAGACGAGACGGCGATGCACGGCGCGTTCGAGGAAGGTGGTGCCGTGGTCGGGGTCATGGCTGACAGTCTCCTTCGCGCCGCTGTCTCAGGGAAATATCGTGAAGGGATTCGCAGTGGGCAGTTGACGCTGATCTCTCCCTACAATCCCGAGGCCCGCTTCAATGTGGGCAACGCGATGGGGCGTAATAAGCACATCTATGCGCTTGCGGAGTACGCCGTTGTCGTGAGTTCTGATTACGAAAAGGGCGGCACATGGGCCGGGGCCGAAGAGGAGCTGCGGCGCGAGCGTGGCCGTCCGGTGTTCGTTAGGACCGGCAGTGGTGTTCCGAAAGGCAACACCGAGTTGCTGAACAAGGGGGCCAAGCCGTTTCCTGCGAATGCTCTCACTGAGAATCTGAGAGACATTCTGTGCGCCGCAATGGCCGCACCTTCGGCGAAAGCTGTTCCCGAAGAGGAATCGGCTTCGACGGAAGACACAGGGCCTGCCTATCCGGAACATCCTGCCGAGATTAATTCAAGTCGAATGGCGGTGAGGGAAGCGCCTCATGAGGTCCCGGCCTCCGTGTATGATGCCGTGAAACCTCTTATTCTGAGTGCTCTCGACAAGCCGAGAAAGCTCGATGAACTCGTCAAGATACTCAAGGTGCGCAAGGCGCAGTTGCAGGACTGGGTGAAAATCCTGGTGGAAGAGGGCGTGGTTGAGCACAAGACCATTCGAAAGGTTCGGAAACTCGCCATCCGAAAGCCCGACGAAGAACTCAAGCTGTCATAGGCCCGCTCACCGCGCCGAAGGGTACGGCCTGAGGACAACGCTCTCTCGTAGCGCCTCAGCACAT
>CAYSBP010000165.1:0-7084 GCA_964429255.1 uncultured Planctomycetia bacterium | reverse complement strand
CACGCAGGATGTCTAGGTACTGTCTCCAGCCGGATCAGGCTTGCATCTGACATTGAGTTTCTCGACGAGAAGCGGTATGTCACCGTGTCCCCTTATCCTTCGGAACCCTCTTTCGGCTTCCATGAGCGCATAGGCCAGCCAGCGTTCGGCCTGGTCGGTCTCAGCCCTCCATCTGTTCACGCGACCGATCTTCCTGCGGACATTCTTGAACGAGTTCTCGATGCAGTTCGTGCTCAGCAGCGATACATTCAGGCTGGAAGGTGCATCAATCACATGCAGGGCGATCAGATCCTCACCGCCCTCCTCAAGGCTGTCCAGAGCCTTCTTGTTCTTGCCGGCAAGGAAGTCACGCAAGTCTTTGAGCTTCTCCCGTCCCGCCTTCGCACCCTGAGATTCACGCAGATCCTTGAACAGGAGCGTGGCCTCAGCATGGTTCCGTCTGGACAGGCACGACTTGACGTTGCGCTCCTTGTGGATAAGGCAGCGCTGGATCACGGGGTCATCGAACTTCTGGAGCAGGCTGTTCTTCAAGGCCTTGGAGCCGTCTATAATGCAGAGAAGCCTGAGCCCGGGAAGAACCTTGAACCCACGTCTGGACAGCCGCGTGAGCAACCTGTCGCAGACTTCCTTGCTCTCGCTCGAGCCGATCTCAAAGTCAAGCATCATCTTATCCCCTCCGAGGGTTACCCCGAGCGCGGCCACCGCCGTGAGGTCAGAGCTCAACTCGATGCCGTCAAGCATCAGGGCGAAGAAACTCTCGCCGGAAAGATCCCGGCCGCGAAGCTTCTCCAAAAACTTCAGCCCTTCCTTGAGCCAGAGACGGCTCACGGAGCTTTTGCTGATGTTTTTGAACTCGGGATAGAGGCGGGCCTGGTCGCGGCTGCTAACGCCCAGCATTAGCGCACGGAGCAAGGCTGCATGCAATTCTTCCGATTTGCTTGCTGCGCGGTAGCTCTTCAGATTAAATTCCTTGCTCCCCTCCTGAGTCTTCTTGCGAACCCTGGGGCGGATTATCCGCTCGTTGAGGCCTCCTATGGTCAAGATTCCGGGGGCACTCCCGGCACGGCTGAAAATTCCTTCGTCGGGGTGGTATTTCGCACCGCAAAGGCTGATAACCTCCTCGCCCACTACACACATAAAGCTTTCGATGACACACTCGCGCATGAAGCCACGCATCAAGTTTCCAATTTCCTCGCTGCTGGCTTGACAAATCTGTTCCAGAATGCTACGTTCATTCATGACGGTCTCCTTTTTTAGTCGTTATTATCGATTCATTGAGCCGGTAGTATACAGGCTCAAAAGGAAACCGTTACCTTATAATATCTAAAGTTTTAACAACGAGAGGGGCACTGCCCACAATGTCTCAGGCATGCAAAAGCAATTACTTATCGTAAAGTCGAGTATGTCCGCGCCTACCTCAAAGAGTAACAACATCTCCTGGGAGGACGACTTCCGCTGGCGCCTCACGGTGACGGAGGAGGCGCTGGCGGAGTTTCGTCCGTACTACATCGGCAACGGCCACCTCGGAGTCCGGGTCGGCCCTCTCGCCCTCGACTGGAACGGCGACCGCAAGGCGCTGCTCAGCGAAAACGGTCCGGACTTCTGGGGCCGCCTCAATCCGAACCTGCTCCTGAGCCTGGGCAAGTTCGCCTACGACGGCGGCGAACAGATCATCCTGCCCGCATGGAATCAGGTCCGCCTCGCCATCGGCGGCGTCGACTACTCCGAGACCGAGGGCCGCCACTCCCTCAGCCAGACGCTCGACCTCCGCGGCGGCGAAGTCTCGCTCGAGGACCGATGGGAATACCGCCCCGGCCGCTCGGCGCGCATCACGCTGCGCCTGGTCGTCCCGCGCTCGCACCCGCTCGCCTCTTGGTACGAAATCGCGCTCGCCGATCTCGCCGACCCCGCCGCACTGCGGATCGGACTCAACACAGCCCAGTCCGCCGCTCGCTTCTCAAAAACCTCCTTCGTCGGTCGCGAAAAGGATCTGCTCGGCTCCTACACGACCCGCGTGCAGGGGCGCTGCATCGCGCAGGGACTGCGCTGGGAAGGCAACGGCTGGACAGAGGGCAACCGCGAGCTTCAGGACGCGCATGCCTGGGTGACTCTCACCACGAACGCCGCCTCAGCGCAGCTCGCCGTCGTTCACAGCGTGCACGGCTGCAACGAGTCCCCCTCCCCCGAACAGTCGGTCGGCAAGGACCTCGCGTCCCTGAGCCCCCAGGGACGGGCCGCCGCTGAAACCGAGAACCGCCGGCGCTGGAAAAAGCTCTGGGCGCGCGCCCTCGACTTCCGCCACGACAACCAGCGCTGGGAGCAGCTCGTCTTCGTCAACCAGTTCCACCTCCTCGCCAGCCTCGACGAACGCGGACGCTACCCGCTCGGAGCCCTCGGCCTCTCCCGCCCCGGCTGGCTTGGCGGCCATCTGTGGGACGCCAATCTCTGGATCTTCCGCAGCGCCCTGCCGCTCTGGCCCGAACTCGCGCGCAGCATCGTGGCCTTCAACCGCGCCAATCTCCCCTCCGCGCAGGCCAACGCCGCGAAGAACGGTTTTCACGGCGCCTACTATCCATGGCTTACCGATGGCGATGGAGCCGACGCCACGCCGGAAGGCTACCGCCGCGAAATCCACAACGGCGCCTGGGTCGCCCTCGGCGCATGGGAGGCCTCGGGCCGCGGCCGCGACCGCGCCTACCTCGAGGAAACCACGTGGCCCATCCTGTCGAACGTCGCCGATTTCTTCGCTTCCCGCGCCGAGCCAGACGCCCAGAACCGATGGCACATCCGCGATGTCATCCCGCCCGACGAATCGGTCCACGAGGCTCCACACGGGCGCGGCCTCTGCGATGACAGCGTTCTGACCAACACCGCCGCGCAAACCGTCCTGCGCGGCGCCATCGAAGCCGCCCAGATTCTCGGTAAGTTTGCCGCCCCCGAGTGGTCCCAGGTCGCCGACAACCTGGTGATCCAGCCCCCCGGCCCCGACGGCGTCATCCCCGAATACGAGGGCGACACCGGCCACCAGGTCAAGCAGGCCGACACGATCCTGATCTTCTATCCGCTCGAAGCCAAGGCGCCGCCCGAGCTCATCCTGAAGAACGTGCATGCCTACCACGCGCGCCTTTCGCCCCAAGGCGGACCGCTCATGACGCAGCAGATCGAAGCGCTCCTCTTCATGCGCCACGGCGACCGGGAACAGGGCCTCAACCACCTGTTCTCCGAATACTCCCGCTACGTCCACGGCCCGCATCTCATCCCCTACGAGACGCCCAACAACGCCAACTCCGTCATGCTCACCGGCATCGGCGGCATGCTCCAGGCGCTCATGTTCGGCTGGTACGGCGCAAGCCTCGACGACCTGCGGAACGTTCCCCGCATCGGCGCGGGCTGGCCCGATGAATAACGGGACTCTTCCACTGTAGCCGCGATCGCCCGATCGCGGCTACAATAAACACCCGGCGCTTTATTTCTTCCCGTACAGCGGACCGAAGTTCGCGCAGGCACGGAAATCGGCGCCCTCGAGGTCGGCGGTGCCGAAGGAATTCCACGCGCTCGGGCGGAAGATCTTCTCTTCCGACATGTTGTACATGAACACCGGAATGCGCAGCATCGAGGCCATGGTGAGGACATCGGCGCCGACGTGCCCGTAGCTGAAGGAGCCGTGGTTGGCGCCCCAGGCGTTCATCACCGTGTAGCCGTCCACGAAAGCCCCCTTGCCGGTGAGGCGCGGGGCAAACCAGGTGGTGGGCCAGGTCGGGTTGGTGCGGTCCTCGAGCGTCTGGTTCGCATTGGCGGGAAGCTCCGCGGTCCAGCCCTCGGCGAGCTGAAGGACGGAGCCGAGGCCCTTGACCAGGTTCACGCGCATCATCGTCACGGGCATGTTGCCGCGGGTGAGGAAGTGCGAGGAGAAGCCGCCCCCGCGGAAGTACTCGGTGATGGCGGCGTGCCACGAGGTGGACTTCAGGCAGTCCCGCATCTCGGAATCGCTGATCTCCCAGAACGGGTTAATGGCCGGCTTGCCCTTGATCAGCTCACGACCACAGCCGTCGAGCGCGGCCGCGCCGGAGTTGATCAGGTGGATAAGCCCGCCGGCGGACACGCCGCTGAGCTTGTGGCCGGTGACCTTCCTCACCGCCTCGGGGCTCCAGTAAGGGAGTTAGAAAAGACTAATATACCAGTATTAAGTTGCAGTTAGAGCGAAAAAGTGTATACTTCCTTCCATTGAGAACAAAGGAGGATGGCTGATGAATGTTTCGGTAATAGCTCGAAAAGGGCTGGATGAGGATACACTCGCTCTCGTTCTGTGTTGCTCCTGATGGAACCGGAATTTGCCAACGGACTCCATAGAGACATGAGTATTGCGGAGTCACAGACGCAAAGGAGCCAGGAACCATGTCCACGAGAACACGCCGACAGCACACGCCAGAGGAGAAGGTCTCAATTCTTCGTCTCCACCTGACCGAACGAAAACCCGTGAGCGAGATCTGCGAGGAGTACGGCATCAATCCTGCGCTCTTCTATCGGTGGCAGACGGAGTTTTTCGAGAACGGGGCCGCGGCGTTCACCGTCGGGAAGCGGACGCCGAAAGACACCAGAGACGCCCAGATCCGCGAACTCGAGCGTAAGGTTGTGGACCGTGACGAAGGGTTGGCGGAGTTGATGCTGGAGCACGTGAAGCTCAAAAAAAAACTTGGCCTAATCTGAATGGCGTCTGGGTGGAGCCCGATATCCGTGACGACGTGGTCGACTTCGTGGTTCACTGGAGTGAACGGCTTCACCGTATCGACGTCCAATGGATACTTTCGGGGCTCGGTTTGCGCGCCGGCAAATTCTACAGTTGGAAGAAGCGGTATGGCCAGGTCAACCTTCATAACGGGAAGATTCCCAGGGACTACTGGCTCCTTGCCGAAGAAAAGGAGAAGATCGTGCGTTTTTACCTTAAGCATCAACTGGACGGTTATCGCCGCTGCACGTACATGATGATCGATTCGGACATCGTGTACTGCAGTCCGTCATCGGTGTATCGGACGTTGGCAGCAGCAGACGTTCTTCGCCACTGGAATCGCAAGGCCAGCCGCAAGGGCACAGGCTTCAAGCAGCCGAGCGCAGCGCACCGGCACTGGCACATTGATATCAGCTATGTCAATATCGCCTCGACATTCTACTACCTGATCGTGGTGCTCGACGGTTTCAGCCGATTCATTGTTCATTGGGACTTACGCGAATCCATGCGGGAACAGGACGTACAGTTGGTCGTTCAGCGTGCTCGCGAGCTCTATCCGGACTGTAGCCCGCGAGTGATCAGCGATAACGGTAAGCAGTTTACCGGTCGGGAATTCAAGGAACTGATCCGCCTTCACGGCATGACGCATGTGACCACCTCCCCGTACTACCCCCAGTCAAACGGCAAGCTGGAGAGGGTGAACAAAACGATCAAGGTCGAGTGCATTCGACCAGGCTGTCCTCTCTCCCTGCAGGACGCCACGCGCATGGTCGGGAAGTACGTGATTGAGTACAACGAACATCGCCTGCATTCCGCCATCGGTTACGTCACGCCCAAGGACAAACTTGAAGGCAGAGCTGAAGCCATCCACCAAGCCCGAGACGCCAAGCTGGAACAGGCTCGCGAGCTTCGCGTGAAGTGTCGTGAATTGAGCGAAAGTCGGCCAGGGGCTGGGGGCGGCCTTAGCCCCCAGTATCAGAACGTCAACATTCTCAGCCAAAAGGAGGCTTGCCAAATCGACAAAGATGCGGTAAACTCGTAGCGTGTGATCATTGATCACTATCTTGTTTCAACCAACGAGAATTCCGATTTCCACTGAACCAGCACAGTTCAGAGGTTGGTTGCCATGATTCCATGGCCGTTTGATCGGCAGACATAAGCGGACGTGGCTTCCACGCTGCTCGATGGGCGACTTCGGCTTGCCGAGAAGGTGTTCGGCTGGGGACGCGGGTCTCTAGAGCTCGGAGTGGAGGAACTGCGCACTGGGATCGTGTGCGAAGGGGATACATCCACACGGCGCAAACCGAGGGCGGAGGAAAGATTGCCGGATTTGCAGCGGGACATCCATGAATTATTCGACTCACAGTCGCAGGCAGATTCGCGGCTAGGTACGACATTGCGTTATCTCAACGCGAGTGCTGCGACCGTGAGGGAGGCGTTGGTGTCGAAAGGTTATGCGGAGGCGGAACTGCCAAGTGTAAGGACAATCAGCAATCTGCTCAACTGAATGGGGTACAGACTACGAACAGTCATCAAGGCGAAGCCTCAAAAAAAACGCCAGAAACAAACATGATTTTCGAAAACGTCCACGCAAGAAACGCCGCAGCCGACGCCGACCTGGAATGTCTGCGCATCAGCATAGACACGAAGGCAACAATTTATATTGGGGAGTATTCCAGAAACGGATCCTCACGGGCGCAAACCTCGGTGAAGGCTCTCGACCACGATATGGCAACTAAACAGAAACTTGTTCCCGTCGGGGTTCTTGAACCTAAAACGGGGCTTTCGTTTGTGGCCTTCGGGAATGACAACAAGACAAGCGACCTTATCGCAGACGGCATCGAATCGTGGTATGTGGTGAATAAAGACCGTATCCAAGCGAGCGGCATCCGTAAACTGGTTGTGAACGCAGACAATGGCCCGGAATGCAATTCGCACCGGAGCCAGTTCATGTCAAGGATAGTGGGGCTTGCCGACAGTACCGGATTGGAAATACACATGGTGTACTACCCGCCATATCACAGCAAATACAATCCCATCGAACATTACTGGGGCGGACTAGAGCGCTCGTGGAATGGGTCGCTCCTTGATTGTGCTGAGAGCGTGTTTCAGCGGACTTTGAATTTCTGCTGGCGCAAGACGAAGACGTGCGCAGTCAAGATCTTCGGAGAGTACTCGAAGGGAGTCGTTCTGAAAAAGGATGAGCAGAAAAAACTGGAACAACGCTTGGCACGATCAATTACGCTTCCCAAATGGGACGTTATAATTACTCCATTACAGGTAACTTAACAATTTCCGACTCCCTTACAAGGCAGCCAATTGGCGGCATCTCGGCCTGACCAAGGGGCGCGGGAGGTT
>CAYSBP010000164.1:0-7114 GCA_964429255.1 uncultured Planctomycetia bacterium | reverse complement strand
GCCCCTGACGATGCGGGTTTCATGGAAATCAAACGGCGCGGCGAGGCGGCGGTGCTGATGGCTCCGTTGCTGTCGGGTGTCTTCAGCGGGACGTATGGACTGGCTGAGTTGCCCGATGTGCAGGCGCGTTTTGCGGGGCATTGGTGGTTTGGGAATCACGATATGGCGGCCACCCTCGCGGCGATGGACCGCGTCAAAGCGCGATGCGGGGACCTGGTCGCTGCGATCTATCGCTACTGCCTGCAACTCCCCGGTGTCGCGTCGGTCCTGCCGGGGTTCCGCACACTCGATCAGGTCAAGTCTTCGATCGCGGCGGTGGAACGTGCGCCGCTCACGCCGGACGAGATGCAATTTATCTATGAGACCATGCGTGAGGAAACCACGAGAACGGGAAATTAGGTTCTGTAAAATCCGGGGATAAATAGGGACAGCAACGAATGGCGCTTCCTTAAGCCGCAGATCCATGGACACGCCTCCACTGGGCACGGGTGGTTTTGAGTGACGGGTAGTGCTTCATTTCCCTGCGTATGGCTCGTGGTTCAAGGCGATTGGGCCGCAAAGGGACCACGGCTCTCGCGATCTCACGCAGCATGCAGCGGTAGAGACGGGGAAGTGCGGCTGGGAGATGGTAGGCGAAGGCCGGCGCAAAAGAGAGCACGGTCCGTACCGTTTCGACAAAGCTGATGCGACGGGGATCGACACCTTCTTGGATGGCCGATTCCAGCATCAACACGCGAAGCACATTCATGGCCACCACACGAGCCATGACCTCCTTCTTGATTCCATCGACCGTTTTGCTGCGCAAGACATCGGCCGAGAGGTTGATCTTGAACTCGCGGAAGAGGGTCTCGACGCTCCAGCGTTCGGCATAGAGTTGGGCGATTTCTGCGGCTGGATAGGCCTTTGAATCCAGAAGCGACGTGGCGATCCAGAGGGTTTCCATCCCTTCACGTCCGCGGATGGTTACGCGGATCAGACGGACGCGAATCGTCTTGGGCAGATCGGGAAAGCGCCGCCGGTAGATTGGGCCAAGCGGCAAGTCCACGACAAAGTCGGCGTTGCTGAAGGTGCAGAGTCGACGCAGTGCTTGAATGTTGAGACGCTGATGGACGCGTGTGATGAAATGCGCCTGGGCGGCCTGATACAGCATGTACGCGTGCGCGGAAGCGAAGAAGCGATCCGCGATCAAAAGGTCATTGGGTTTGAGTGCAGGAAGCATCTGGCGCAGCAGCACTGTCTCGGCGTCCGTATAGGCGCCCATGGCGCAGGTCAGGATGACGCGCGAACGTGCCAGCGCGAGCACAACCACACGTGTCAAGGGATAGCGCCCGTTCTTGCCGCGACTGCGGGAGGTGCCGAACTCAGCGAAGAGACTCTTCTCGGCGGACATGGAAAGACACGTGCCATCGACCAGGATCGGACGCAATCCGCGCCAGCGATCGAATTGGGTACCCAGTTTGACGGCATGCGGTGTGACCGCATCGAGTACGTACGTCCAGACCGCTGCAGGAATCCGCTGACGCGCCTTGGCCTGAGAACCCGAACTGGGCGGGGAAACATCTGTGTTTTCGTCGGCACGTTGCCCACACGCACCGGCCCACAAGACCTGCCAGCTCGCGGCAAACGAATCCTCAGGCCAGATCGCAGCGAGTACCATGTGAAGAATCACCAACACAGGCGGAAGACAACGCTCCCGGTAACTCCACTGCGCTGCACGACACGCACTAAACACAGTCTCGTCGGTAATCACGCCACGGACCGAATTGAAGGCGTGTGTCTTGAAGTTCTCCCAAAACGCCTTCACTGGATCATCCGCCGAAACGATACTTTGAGCGTTAGACATGTTAAGGCCTCCTGTATGCCGAGGGTTTCCGATACCTCTTGTGTCGGCTACAGGGGGCCTTTCTCTTTAGTTACCCAAAGGAAGCGCCATTCGGGACAGCAACCATTTAAACACCTAATGCGAATGGAGACCGCTCCCGCTATGATCACCAGATCAGGCGGCATGGACCCATCTGAATAGGAAGCCTGCCCAGAAAAATGTTCTGGAGAACAGCCTATGCCCAATACAGCATCCACTCCATCATTCGCCAAGAATCGCAACTGGCCACGAATCGCGGCCATGGTGTCCCTGGGTTTCATTCTCTGTGTGCTGGCCATTTTCTTCGGGGTGATGTGGCGCGTCAGCGACGCAAAAAAACCTACCCGTATCGAACGCGATGAACCCGTCTCGCCGGGCGGGGTTCGGCACATTCCCGGACTTCCCGACCCCGATCCTGCAAAAAACATCAGCGCTCAGAAGAAACAACCCGCGCAGCCGGAACCGACCTACCATGGCAAGACCGCCGACGAATGGTGGGTACTCTTGAAGTCCAAGGACCCGGACCAGCGTTGGCGTGCCCTGTGCGCGTTGGGTTTTCTGCCGACGCAGTCGCAGGAAACCTTGGATGAGATCATCAAGTACCTGGACAATCCTCAAATGCGTCACCTCGCGGTGTCGGCGCTGGTGCCGTACGGAGCGCGCGCCAAGCCGGCACTGCCGAAGCTCCTGGAAATCCTGGGCGAGCCGCATCTGGATCTCAACAGTGGGCGGGCAGCCAACAAGGTGATCGGAGCGATCGGGCCGGACGCGGCGTCGGCCGTCCCGCTGCTCATACGCCGCCTGCGCGCGCCGCGAAGCCATAGGGGCGGAGAGGAAGCCGTCACGCTCTGCCAGATCGGAACGCCCGAGGCGGTTCGGGCGGTCATCGACCACATCGACTTCGAGCAGGGCCGGCATGGCTACATCAACACGTACATCGAGGCGCTGGGGTACGCGGGTGAGAAGGCGCTGCCGGACCTCCTGCGCATGCTGGCCGATCCGCCCAAGAGCAACTCAAATCCCAATCCCAACATACCGGCCGTACTGAAGGCCATTGCCCTTGTCGGTCCTCCGGCCAAGGCCGCCATCCCATTGATCCAGAAGTACGCGCAGTCGAAACTTGCGGAGGAGGTGGCCTGTGCGCAACACGCGCTGTTTAAGGTCGCGCCCGAGAAGGCGGATCCGGCAAAGATTATCCCGGTGATGGTCCAGCAGGTCGGCACTACGTACGGCACGTGGTCGGCGCAGGCCCTGCTGATCTCCTTCGGCCGTCAGGCGGTACCGGAGATCCTGAAGGCGCTCGCTGCCAACCCACCCTACGCGACCCAACTGCTGGAGACGCTGGAGAAAATGAAAGGGGAGGCGCACGAGGCGCTCCCGGCCGTCACCGCCATGGCGCGCGAGCCGCAGAACAAGACACGCGGGTCCGCCCTCCAGATACTGGGCCCGTTGGGAATGCCTAACGAGGAATGGGTGCCGATCCTGATCGAAGCGCTGGATGACCCGCGCGCACGCGCCAGTGCGGCCACCGGCCTGCGCATGCTGGGCAGCGCCGCCGTCTCCGCACTGCCCGAACTGCGCAAGTACAAGAACGACCCGAACGAGAATGTCCGCAGGGAGGTGGGCGACGCGCTCATGGTAATCCAATTGGAGTCGAAAGACGTTCCGGCCGTCAAGCCGCCGCGGCCCCCGGAAGATTTCTGAGCCGTAGGTGTGACACAATCCTCCAGATTGTGGTCATGCCTGGCCGCAAGCCCATTCGACAGGCGCAGGGCCTTTGGCCGGAGGCAGGCGCCACAAGGATCAGGAACCTATGCGGCGCGGTACTGAGGAGATGAAACGCATGCGTATGTCCGCTCCGGCCCGCCGGGCCATGACTGTCCTCTGCCTCTCATCCATTCTATCCCTGGTTGCGGGCGAACCGTCGGGGCTGCCGGCAAGCCCCGAACTCCTCGGCATCCTTAATGAGGCCCTGGTTTACGAGTACGACGAATTGAAATCGACGGCGTTGCGTGCGTACGAATCCCTGGGGCCCCGTGCGCTGCAGGGGCTCCCGGTCCTGGCCGGCAAGATCCGGAATGCAGCCACGTCGACCGAGGCCGCGCCTTTCGCGCAGGCCTTTCTCATGCTGGGCGACGGCGTCCTGCCGGAAGTGAAGAAGATGATCGAGGCGAAGGAGACGCAGGCCCTGATCGCGCTGGCCGAGGCGGCCGACAAGGTCCGTGCGCCGAAGGAGGTCGTGGAACTCCTGGCGGATCATTCAGATCCGAAGGTCAGCCTCGTGGTACGGCAACGGTTGTCGGCGAATAGTTTCAAGGCGCCCACCTACATCAAGGCCGGCAGCGGCCAGGATTCCAGGACTCGATTGACCACCATGCAGGGACTCCACGGCCGGGTGACCGAGGAGTACCGGGATTATATGGTGGCGGCGCTGGGCGACCCGTACCCGGAGGTCCGGATGCTGGCGCTCCGGTTGCTGGGCGACCTGAAGCCGGCTACCCAGGCCACGGCGGACGCCGTCGGCCGGGTGCTCCTGGAAGACGAGGAGGACCAGGTCAAGTTCAGTGCGGCGCACGGGTTGGGCAGCATGGGCGCTCCGGCCCTCCCGTGGCTCATCAAAGGACTCCAATCCCCGCGTGAGCAGATCCGCCATGCGAGCCTCAACGTCATGAACCGCTTTGGAAAGGAAGCCGCCGAGGCCCTGCCCGTGCTGCGCGAACTGGCGGAGAAGGAAACCGCCAACGACAAGATCTACGCCATCCGCGCCATCGCCTGCATCACCGGCGATCAGGAACCGGCCATCGCGAAGTACCTGGAGGCCCTTACACAGGAGGACAGGATCCAGTTGTTACGCGAGAAGGCGCTCGCGATGCAACGCGATGGGAATAGGGTGCGCTCGCCGGAAGAAGAGCAGGCGAGTCAGTTGTCACGCGAACGGGACGAAGCGATGCGCGAGCTTGGCAAGATCGGACCGCCGGTGGCCGACCGCGTGCTCCCCGTCCTGCGGAAATACATTTTCGAGGCCAAGACCACGAACGGGCTGTTCGATCCTTTTGCCGAGTTTTGCCTGGGCGCACTTCCAAACTTCGGTGTCAAAGGCCGTTCGCTGCTGCTCGAGGCGGTCGGCCACCCGCAGCAGGCGCTTGCCCAGGCGGCACTCTTGAAGGCCCGGCAGGCGATGGACAAGAACAGTATTCTCCTGCTCTCGATGGCCCGGCAGGCCGATCCCAAGATCCAGATGTTCGCGGCTCAACAGATGTTCCTGCAGCCATTGGAACAGGTCACCGCGACCGCCACCGCCGTGCTGCGCTCCACGGACCGCGGGGTTCGCCTCCAGGGGCTGCAGACCGCCGCCCATGTTGTCCGCCGGGGTGCGCCCGGATTCCGCCGGGTGCTCGCGGGACTGCCGAAGGATCCCGACGCGGAGATCCAGAAGCTGGCCGCCGACCTCCTCGCGCAGCTCCCTCCGAGGCCGGACGAGGATCCCGAGGAGGAGATCGATCCGGATGAACTGGCGACCCGGATCGATGCGCCGATCGCGTTGGCCCGAAAAGGGCAATGTCCGCCTGAAAACGTGCCGCTGCTACACGGCGCCCTCCGCACGGGCCTGATCCCGGAGCAGGACCTATCGGCCGTGCTGGCGGCCCTCAAGAGCGTGGAGAAGCCGCCGCCCGCGCTCCGCGCCACCGTTCTGGCATGCGCCCAGTGCCCACGCCACGATCTGAACGTCCGGCAGGCCGCGCTGGGCGTCGTCCTGGCCTGGGAACCGGCCGCGAACCGCGAGAACCTGCTCGTCGAATGGCTCACGGCGCGGGAGGGGGAGACCTTTTACGAGACGGTGGCGCGTGAACTGGCCAAGTGCAGTCCGAACGTTTTCACGCGGCTGGTGCAACTGGCCCGCAACCCGGGGTCCCGCGACGGGATCCTTCATTCCGTGGGGGCGGTGCTCCGGGCGGCCGGGCCTCAAGGCCTTCCCGCGTTGATGGAACTGCTGGCCGATCCGAAGACCCGGGAGGAGGCCGTCTATCCGTTGGGAATGCTCGGCGCGGCGGCGGAGGAAAAGGTCCGTCCCCTGCTCTCCTCCACCGATGCATCCTGCGTTTCGACTGTGCTCCGAGTGTTGAGCATCGCCCGGCCAAGCGACCCGGCGACCGCCGCGGCGCTGCGAGAGGTCTGCGCGCAGGGGCCGGTGCAGGCGCGGGGCCCCGCCTTGAGGGTCCTGGCCGAGCGCTTTCCCAGAGACCCCGGGATCCAGAAGGCCGTGGTGGAGGGCCTGTTGTCCAACGATTCCAATTGGAAAGCGGAGGCGGCGCGTCTGGCGGCCGAGGGGACGGTGGACGTGACGCAGGCGGTCACGGAGCTTTCAGGTCGGCTGAGCGCCGCGCGGACGCCACAGGAGCAGCAGGCCGTCTTGACGCTGCTCCGTTCGATGGGCGCGCAGGCCCTGCCGTGCCTGCAGACGGTGGTGACGGCGCAGAATGCGGAGCTGCGCGAACAGGTCTGGTCCTGGCCGGTGTGGGCTTCGATCGAGGCGCTGCCGGTCCTGGCGGCACTGCTCCGGTCGCCGGACGGCGAGACGCGGGCACAGGCGGCGCTGATGTTGCGCCTCCACATGCCGCTCAGCGTGATCCCGCTCCGCGCGGCGCTGAAGGGCGCGGACCCGGAGCTCCAGAAGCTGGCCCGGGAGGAACTGGCGCTTTACGGCAGCCTGGGCAAAGCGGTGCTGGAGGGGAAGCTGTAGGGACCTTTTCCACCGGCAGGTTGCTCCTCAGGAAAGAGCAAACTTCTGGGCCCTCAGTGCGTCTAACGCACATGGATGCTTCCATGACCATCCGACCGACAGTCGTCTTGCTGTTACTTCCACTTTGGGCAGTGGGTGTGGACTTGTGCCGTGCCGGTGAGGAAGTCACGTGGAGCGCTGAAGTGGGCGGTCTGCGCATCGGGATTACCTGCGACAGCCCGATCACATCCGCAGACTGCCAACCGGTCTTCACGGTGCAACTGCAGAACCGCTCCCAGGTGGCGCTGACGCTGCCCGAACCCACCGCGTTCGTCGAGAGATCCCGCCCCGACGTGAGAGGGCGCCGTGAGTGGCCGCTGAAGCCGCAGATCGACGTCCAGGACGGGCCGAAAGACACGTACTACCAGCGTGGCGGGGAGCCCTTGGCAGACGCCAAGCTGCGCGTCTTCACGATCCTGCCCGGTGAGGCCCGCACGTTGGTTCAGATCCCGCTTGAAGTCCGTTCCTGGACC
>CAYSBP010000163.1:0-7344 GCA_964429255.1 uncultured Planctomycetia bacterium | reverse complement strand
CGGATGCCCCGCCTGGTTCTCTGTGAACGCTGTGGCTAATGGATCGTTGTGAAAGTAAACTGCGGGCCGTCGCTCCGGACGCTGGCGCGACACCCACCGTCGGAGACCGGAATGATGGATGAGTTCCAGCCGCCCCCGCCCGACCCGCGGGAAGCCGAACGCATCGCACGGATCGACGAACTCTGCGATCGCATGGAACGGTCGTACGAAAACGGCGCCTACTCGAAGATCACCGTCACGCGTCAGTGGTCGAAACACAACCCGACCATCTCGGGCAAGGTCGCCCGGCCGTCAGCCTACCGCTGGTACCTGCGTCGCGAACTCCTCAAACTGGCCCGACAGGGCGCGGAGATCGAGGTCAAGGCCGACCGGCCCCGGATCGACCTCAGCTCGCCCGACCTCCTGAAACGGATCGACGAGAGCGATTTCGACGGCACACGCAAGAAACTCTTCCTCTTCGGCCCCGAGCGGGTCGATCTCTCCACCCAGCGCATCGAACACTACACGGGAACCAAGCCGGAGCACTTCCAGCGCTACGTCCTGCTCACCAACTACCAGATGCACATGGATGCCTTTAAAGAGACCTATCCCGACTGCGTGAAGCCGGAGCGTTCCGACGTGCAGATGCCGGCGTATCACCACCACCTGAGCGGCCACGACGGCGTCAGCATCGTCAATATCGGCGTCGGGCCTTCGAACGCGAAGAACCTCACCGATCACCTGGCCGTGCTGCGGCCCGATGCGATGCTCATGGTCGGCCACTGCGCCGGGATCCGGAACCACCAGGAAATCGGCGACTTCGTGCTGGCCACCGGTTACATGCGTGCCGACGGACTGCTCAACAACGTCATCCCGCCCGCCGTCCCGATCGCACCGAGTTTCCTGCTGAACCGCTACCTGGCCAAAGTGCTGGACGAACGAAAGCTGCCGTACCGGATGGGGATTGTCTACACGACCATCGACCGCAACTGGGAACTCGCGCTCCGCGGAACGCTGGCCGACCTGCAGGTCAGCCGTAGCGTTGCGGTGGATATGGAGTCGGCCACGGTGGCCACGAACGGTTTCCGCTACCGGATTCCGTCGGCGACCTTGCTCTGCGTCTCGGACAAGCCACTGCATGGCAAGCCCAAACTGCCGGGCGCCGCGAAGGCGTTCTACCAGGAGTCCAAGAAGCAGCATCTGGCCGTGGCCATCGCCGCCATTGACCTGGCGCGCCAGGAGTACCCCGAGGGGCTGCTGAGCAGCGACCTGCGCGCGCTGGACGAACCACTCATCGGCGGACCGGGCGAGGCGTAAGAGGCCATGGCGTCGTGCGTCGAAATAGGTCTTCCATTGGCTTGTGCGGAGCGGGAAAGGACGCCCGGTAATGCGATCGTTTCTCGGCTGGCAACAACCTCTTCGCTCGCTTGCCGACGCCATCCTTGCCCGTGGCTCCGGAGCCTGGCTCGATTTCCACGAGCTTGCCGTCGTTGTGCCCAGCGGCCGGGCTGGACGCCGGCTCTTGGAGTTACTCACCGTCGAAGCCGCCAAGCGCGGTAGCGCCCTCAGCCCACCGCGCATCATCACCTCCGGCCGCGCGCCCGAGATCTTCCGGATGGAGACGGCCAGGACACCGGGCGATCTCACGATCATGCTCGCATGGATGGAAGCCCTTGCCCTCGTCCGGAAACCGGCGGGTGATGAGGACCTCGCCGATCGCCTCGATCGGGTCCGCGCAATGGCAACGTGCCATTACGATCTGGCCGCCGCCGGCCTCGAACCCGCTCAGGCCAAGGAGAAGCTAACCGACGTTCTCTGCGATCAGGGCTTCTGGGAAACCTTCACCAAGTCGTACGCGCTCTATGGCGAGGTCCTGCGGAAATGGGGCTACGAGGAAACGCACAGCGCGCGACGGCTGGCCATCGAACGGAAGGAACTCTCCTGCCCCGGGCCGGTGATCCTGGCCGGCGTTATCGAGCTGCCCTGGGCCTTGCGCGAAATGCTCCAGCGCTTCCCAACGCAGGTCGAGATCCTCGTCTTCGCGCCCGCCGAGCTGAAGGACCGCTTTGACGAACTCGGCGGTCTGCTCCCACAGAAGTGGATGAAGGCGCCGACAACCAGGGACGAGGTCGTCGAGTTCGTCGATGGTCCCGACGAGCAGGCCGACGCCGTGATGAAAGAACTGCTTCGCTATCAGGGCCGGTACAAAGCGGACGAGATCATCGTCGGCGTGCCCGATGATGAAGTGGCCTCGCTTATCGAGCTGCGCCTCACGCGCGCCGGCATCCCGGCGCGAACGCCCATCGGCCTGGCGATGGGCAACGGTACGGTCTGCAAGCTTCTCTCGCTCGTGGCGGGATACCTGGGCGAACGAACCTTCGGTACCTTGGCCGCGCTGGCGCGACATCCGGATCTGCTCCACCACCTTCGAAAGCTTGGCGTCAAAGACGATCTTCCCGGCCTGCTGGACCGGTACCAGTCCGAACACTTCCTGCGCGAGTTGCCTTCGGAATGGCCGGGGAAGGGCGAAGAGGCGGAGCACATCGGTTTGTTCGTGACGAGCCTGGACAAGGAGCTCGAATCACTGCGCGAGCCGGCGACGGACAAGGCCTCCGGATGGGCGGAACGGCTTGCCGCGTTCTTGTCCCGCGTCTACGAAGAGCGGCTCCTGAATCCGAACGACCCGCACCAGACCGCTCTGTTCACGGAAGCGACGGCGGTGGGGACTCTTCTCCGCGAGTTGTCCGAGATCCGTTCGGCGGGCCCGGATCTCACCGCGGCGGATGCCATTGCGGTCCTGCTGAAGGTGCTGGAAGGTCAACCCATCCCGGAACAAGGCGATGAACCGGCCGTCGAGCTCCTGGGCTGGCTGGAACTGGCCATGGACGACGCGCCCGCGCTGGTGGTGACGAGCATGAATGAGGGCGTCATCCCGGCGAGCCCCGGCGCGAATCCGGTCCTGCCCGAACCCGCCCGGCAATGTCTGGGGTTGCCCGGCGACGGCAACCGGTTTGCCCGTGACAATTACGTCCTGCACGTGCTGCTCAACGCGCGAAAGGACCTGCGCCTTATTGCCGCGCGCCGTACAGGAGACGGGCATCCGCGCCTTCCCAGTCGCCTGTTGCTGCCGGAAGCCGCGGACGGCGCCGCCAAGCGCCTGCTCGCCTTCTTCAACGAGAAGGCCTCGCATGCCACCGTGACTATCCCCGGAAGTCTCACGCCCGGCAGCGAGAAGTGCAGCATCGATTCTCCGCCGAAGCCGAACCCCAACGTGTCGCTCCCCGAATCGATGAGCGTCACATCGTTCCGCGCGTACCTTGAGTGCCCCTATCGCTACTATCTCAGCAACGTGCTGGAGCTGAAGGCTGTTACGGACACCGCTCAGGAGATGGACGCGCTGGTCTTCGGCAGTCTCATGCACAAGGTCCTTCAGCCCTTCCCGAAAACGATCAAGGATGGCCGTGGCACACATAAGGCGATCCGCGACAGCCTGCTCGGTTCATTGGAAGATGAACTCCGGCGCAGGTTCGGTTCCCTCTCGCCGCGGGTACGGCTCCAGGCGGAGGTGTTGCGTCGAAGGCTCGAGGCGTTCGCGACCTGGCAGGCGGAATGGGCCGCGCAGGGCTACATCATTCTACACACCGAGCTTTCCTTCAGGGCGCAGGACAAGAAGCGCCGGCTCATGGTAGATGACCAGTCCATGGGCATTCACGGTCGGATCGACCGTATCGACGTTCGGGATGATGGCAGCGAAGCCGTCATCTTCGATTACAAGACGTCGAACAACCCCACCACGCCCGAGAAATCGCACTTCGATGGCGAACGCTGGACGGACCTGCAGCTGCCGCTCTACAGACACCTGATCGAAGGCACGGCCGGCTTGCCGAAGGCTCGGCGGCTCGGCTACATCACGCTACCCAGCGACGTGAATCAGACGCGGGAACTTATCGCCGGATGGACGGAAGAAGACCTGGCCGGAGCAGACGAGGCGGCCGCCACCGTCGTGCGGAACATCCGGAAGCGTGTCTTCTGGCCCCCGGCCAGGATCCCCGGCAACTGGATGGATGCCTTCGCCGACATCTGCCGCTCGACCCGTTTCGTGGCGCAAACAAACGGAGAGGAGGACGTCGATGAAGTCAATGCCTGACACGCTCATCCGCGCCTCCGCGGGCTCGGGCAAAACGTTCCAGCTCACCCGCCGGTACATCGCACTCCTGTTGGCCGGTCATGACCCCGCAACGATCCTGGCAACAACGTTCACCGTAAAAGCGGCGGGCGAGATCGTCCGCAAGGTCTTCGAGGTGCTCGCTGGCGCCATTCTTGACCCGAAGATGCTGGCTGAGTTGTCAGCCCAGATTCAGGACCTTTGCCCTTCACGGAAGAAAGCGCTCACCGCCGACGACTGCCGCAAGGCTATTCATCGGCTGATTCCCGCACTGCCGTCCTTGCGAATCTGCACGTTGGACAGCCTCTTCGTCAGCGCGCTGACGGCCCAGCCATCGCGCTTGGGCCTGCCGATGGAATTTGAGGTTGTCGAGTCCGCACGGAACGCGGAGCTGATGGACAGGGCACTCGATCAGGCGCTGGCGAATCGCCTGGTTGACCGGGACGGGTCCGAGCAGCTGATGGGGCTGGTGCACGATGTCGAGCGGGGCAAGGCCAAGCGCTCGCCGTGGGAGGCCCTGCGCGAACTGACCGGCAAGCCGTACGAGCTGTTCGTCGACGCCCATCCGGATGCGTGGCGTCAGCTCAAGACGCCGCCGGCCGTTCCCGAAGCCGAACTTGAGCGGGCCATCAAGGACCTGGAATCCTACGCCGAAGAGAAGGCCATCTCCAAGGGCCTGGCGGGCGATCTGTCTCGCTTCGCCGAAAAGAAGTGGGACGGCTTCCTGGGCAACGGTGTGGCCAAGAAGGTTCGGGAGAACGAAGAAGAGTACAGTCGGAAGCCCATACCGCCGCGGGTCAGAGCGTCCATGCAGATTCTTATCCGGCAGGTGGCCCACGTGCTGGTGGGCGAAGTCGTCGCGAAGAACGAAGCCATCCGGACGCTCCTGCAGGACTTCGACACGCAGTACGCTGACGTCAAACACCGCGAGCACAGCTATGTCTTCGGCGATCTTCCCGTCCTGCTGGCCAAGGCCCACTTCAACCCGTTCCAGAACCTTGGGACGCCCATCGAGCACGTCCTGCTGGACGAATTCCAGGACACCTCCGTCGACCAGTGGCGCGCGTTGTTGCCCGCGTTGAGAGACGTGCGCGGCAAGCCCCAACGCTCGTTCTTCTGCGTGGGTGACGTCAAACAGGCCATTTACGGCTGGCGCGGCGGGTCGGCCGAACTCTTCACGCGGGTGCCGGAGGAAGTGCCCGACCTGCAGCAGACGTCTCTGGAAGTCTCCTGGCGTTCGTCGCCCGTTGTCATCGATTTTGTGAACGCCGTTTTCGAACGCATCGAACAGAATGCCGCGGTGCAGAACTGGGGAGCGGCGGCGTCATCCTGGCAGCAGGCCTTCAAGAGGCATTCGGAGAAGAGGAAGATCGCCGGCTACGTCCGCGTCGAGACGGCCTTGGCGGCAAGCGCCGACGATGATCGGCGTCTGGTCACGCTCCGGCACGCCGCGGCGCAGGTGAAGGCGCTTCACGAGCGCGCGCCCGACCGGAGCATCGGGGTGCTGACCCGCACCAACGATGCCGTGGCCAGGTTGATCTTCGAACTGGGGGAACTGGATATCCGCGCCTCTGAGGAAGGCGGCGTGCCGTTGACCGATTCCTCGGCGGTCCTGGTGATTCTCTCGGCACTGACAATGGCCGACCATCCTGCGGATACGGCGGCCGTCTTCAACGTCAGGAACTCGCCGCTGGCCTCCGTCATCGGTCTTGCGCCGGAGGACGACGGCCGTCGCGCGGCGATGGAGATCCGCAGGGATCTGCTGCTGCACGGCTACGGTCCTGTGATCGCCAAGTGGGTGGCGGCGTTGGCGCGGCACTGCGACGCGCGAAACCTGGTGCGGTTGAACCATCTGGAGCGGCTGGCCTTCCATCAGAGCGACGCCGATCCGGTGCGCCCCGGCGAGTTTGCCGAATTCATCCGGACGCAGCAGGTGGAGGACCCGTCATCGAGTCTGGTGCGGGTGATGACGATTCACAAGGCCAAGGGGCTTGAGTTCGACGTCGTGGTCTTGCCGGACCTGGACCGGAGCCTGGTGGTGAGCAGATCGTTGATGGTGGCGGGACGTTCCGCACCTGCGGAACCGTTTAACGTGGTCTGTTCGTACGCTTCCGAGGCCGTGCGAGGCTTCTTCCCTGACGACATCAGGAACGTCTTCAGCCGTTACCAGAATGCCTTGGCCAGCGAGGCGCTCTGCAACCTGTACGTGGCCATCACGCGTCCGCGCCACGCGCTGCATGTCATCCTGGCGCCGTCGAAGGACAACGAGAAGTCATTACCGAAGACCTATGCCGGCGTCTTGCGCGCCGCCCTTGCCGCCACCGCGCCGCTCGCGCCCGGCACGCTGATCCACGAATCCGGCGATCCCGAGTGGGCCACTGCTGTGGACCGCGGGCGTCCCCGCCCGCCCCCAGAATCCCCTCGTCCCCGTGTGGGAGAGGGCCGACACGCTGGTCACGCCGGAGCGTCGACGGCGAAGGCGGAAGCGAGGCGAGTGCCGGCTGAGGGGCCCGATGACCTGCCGCTCTTCACCACCCTCGAACCGTCCGCCGCAAAACGGGCCAACGCCCTCATCCTCCCCGGCCGTTCGCGTTTCTTTACTCGAACCACGCCGTCAGAACAGGCCGACAACGAACGGAGCCAAATCCCGCTCCGGTCGCTCTTCGATATTTCCGTGAACGTGGCGGCGGATCGTGGCACAGCCATCCACGCGCTCCTCCAGATGATCGGTTGGGTGGAGGACGGCTTGCCGTCAGACGAGCAACGGGTCCAGGCCCTGTCAGCCGAGCACCGCTCGCATCCGGGCAAGATCCTGAGCGAGTTCCGCGAAATGCTGGCAAGGCCCGCCGTTCAGGAGCGCCTTTCCCGGCGTTACTATGCGAAAGCGTGGGGCGAACGCTGTAAGGGGCAGCCGATGGAACTGAAGCTCTATCGTGAGTTGCCCTTCGCACACTTGGATGGCGAGCAGTTGGTCTCCGGCAAGATCGACCGCCTGGTGATCGGCTACCTCCAAGGCAAGGCCGTGGCGGCCGAGGTGCTGGACTACAAGACGGACGCCGGCGAACCGGCTGAACTGACCGTGCACTACGCGCCGCAGATGGCCGCGTACCGCCAATCCGCCGCGCGCTTCACGCGCCTGCCGGCGGAAGTGATCGAGTGCCATCTGGTGCTTCTCAGACGCGGATGGATTGAGTGATAGG
>CAYSBP010000162.1:0-7365 GCA_964429255.1 uncultured Planctomycetia bacterium | reverse complement strand
GTGCTTGCGCGACCGAGACGCAGAGGCCGATTTTCATGTGTAGGCCTCCCCCTGATGGTCCATTACCTTCCACCGGAAGCGTGTGGCTTCGGTGCGAGTCTCTCGAGCAACCGACGACCCGCAGTTGCTCAGTTCCTCCTGCGAGGTAAGCTTGGCGTCTGCACGGCATCGAGGCACGGGCAACGGAATCGGCCACACCGCTCGTGGTGCCAGGGCACGGGTGGATCTTCATTGTCGTCGGTCGGTGCGGTTGCGTTTCGCTTGAACGGCCGACAACGATTGCGAGTAGGGCGCGGTCCGCGGGTCGAAGACCATTGCGTGCCACTAGACGGAGACGCATGGGACACTCACTCGAAGACATGGTGGAGTACGACCTGGGCGAACGGGGCATTCCCGCGCGGATACTCGACGCCTTCCGCAAAGCGGATCGCATTCACTTTGTCCCTGAATTCCAGCGCGAGCAGGCCTACGAAGACCGCGCTTTGCCGCTCACCTACGGACAGACGATCAGTCAGCCGTATATGGTGGCCCTGATGCTGCAGGCGCTGAAATTGGATGGTTCCGAGAAGGTCCTCGAGATTGGCACCGGTTCCGGTTACCAGACCGCATTGCTGGCACAGCTCTGTCGCGAGGTCTGGACGGTCGAGCGCCTCGAACCGTTGGCCACGGCCGCTGAAGACCGGCTGGACAGGTTGGGCTACCGGAACGTCCGCTACCGGCTGGGCGACGGGTCGCTGGGTTGGCCGGAGGGCGCACCGTTCGAGCGCATCGTGGTCTCGGCAGCCTGTCCGGCCATTCCTCCAGCGTTGGTTGGCCAGCTCGCCGAAGGCGGATGGTTGGCGGCCCCTGTGGGCAACGCCGAGGCCCAGGATCTGGTCATCGCCACGAAGCGCGGTGGGCAACTGGAGACGCGTCGGGACACGCCGTGCGTGTTCGTACGGCTCATCGGCGAGCAGGGATTTCCGCAGTGCGCGGAGAGCGAACGGTGAGATCGCGGCGGAGGGGACCAGCGTCGGGGCGGAAAACCGAAAGCAGGGCAAGCTAATGGGCGCCGATCCGCTCCATGCTTCGTCGGGTGGCCTTCGGGCTGGAACCTCGGAACTCGATGCTCGTCCGGTTACGGACAGCGATGGCGTCGAACGATTCTCACTCGGCGGCTGCCTCTGGCGCGCGGTCCGGATCGTCGCGGTCACGGGCTACCTTTTCTTCGCCACTTTCATCTCGGTGCTCGGCGCGCTGCTGGTTCCGAACATCGGCCCGCCGATCACCGCATACCTGCCAGCAGATAGCATCCTGGTGCTGCAGCTCAAGAGCGGAGACCGGACCTGGGCCGCGCTGGAAGAGCACCCCGCCGCGAAGGTGCTGTGGGCGGATCCCGAATTTCAGCGGCGGACGCGCTTGGGGTCCAAGTGGGAGAAGCTGTGCCGCGAGTGGAGCGAGAAGGGCATCGACCGTTTCATCACGCCCAGCAGGCCGGGCCTTGCCTTTGCCTTGGGCGGCGAACTGGCGGTGGCCGTCGAGGATCTGCCGCCGGGATCTCCGGAGGACGCGGATGCGCCTGCGGTCATCTTCGGACGCGTGCAAGGTGCGCGCGGCGGGTTGCTGAAGGCGATGCTCTGGATCGTCGGGCAGCAGAACCGGAAGAGTTCCGAACGTTTCCGGTTTCTCGGCGGCGATCTGGTGGCGTTGGAGGTTAGGGGTGGTGCGGCGGCCCGGCCGGGCACCGGTCTCCAGCGGGTGATCTGCCCCGATCATGCGGCCGCCTTTGTTCACGTGCGGCGGGAACTCTTGGAGATGCATCCGGAGTGGTGGGAGATGGCGGGGACGACGGCACCCGACCGGGTCCAACTCTGGCTCTCGCCCGAGGAGGACCGAGGTCTGCGGGTTTCGGGCGAATGGCGCGGTTCGTTGCCGGAGATGATCGCGCCGGGGCCGCTGCCCGCGCCGGTGCTGCCTGATGGCGCCCAACCCCTGCTGGATCTGACGGCGCCGCTGAATGCGCGCAGCGCATTCCAGCGTTGGGTGGAAGGCGCGATGGCCAGGGGCGGCAAGAGTGAATCACGGTGGCGAATGCGCATGGGCCGCCTGGCGGAGGCGGGGGTGGACCTGAATCGTGACCTGTGGCCGCACGTGGGCCAGACGCTCCGGTTTCAGGTGCTGCCGGCGCCAGAGGACTCCGCCACCGGGTACTCGGTCGTTGTGGCGTCGTTACCCTTCCGGAAGGAAACCCTCGATCCGCAGGAACCGCCGCGGCGCACGATCGCGCAGTTCGCCAAAGTCTATGCGGATGAGTTCTATGAAGGTACGGTGCCGCGCAATGCCGAACGGCCGTACTTCGTTCACCTGCGCCAGGGGGAAAGCAGCCGCATGGTCATGGTGAAGAGCACGATCCTGCGACCGGCTTTCTACCTGAGTTCGCAGGGCTTTGCGTTGCTCAGCGATGCCGGTCCGATGGCTCTGACGCCGGCGGCACCCGGGTTGGCTACCCGTGAAAGGCCTTCGCCCGGTGTATTCCTTCACGTAAAGGCCGACGGCGTCGCGCTGGCACCGCAGATAGGGACGCTGACACAGATGGAACTGGAGGAACGCCGGGACGACCTGGGTGCTGCGGAATTTCTGAAACGGTACCCGGACGAGCGCACGGTGGTGGCGTTTGCCAAGAAGCTTTCGTGCTTCTTAGGACATCTGGAGATCGAGATTGCTGTCCAGGCAGGGGCTGTGAAAGGCCAATCCGCAGACATCCGCATGATCTGGAAACCGGAACTGGAATGATGCTTAGAAGTCTCTTTCGCTTCCTGGGATCGATCAACCTCGCGCTCTTGCTTCTGGCCGTTCTGATCGTGGCCAGTGTCATCGGGACGCTTTGCGAGAGGAGCTTCAGCACCGAGGTGGCGCGGGCCTACGTGTACGGTTCGTGGTGGTTCACGGGCTGGCTGCTGCTTCTGACGGTCAACCTGATCTGCGCCGCGGCGGTCCGGTTCCCCTGGCAGCGGTATCAGTACGCCTTCGTGGTGACGCATGCGGGTATCGTCGTCATCCTTTTTGGTGGCTTGCTGGACCGGCATTGGGGTGTTGAGGGGAACGTGCGGTTGATCGAGGGCGCATCGCCTTCTAACCGGATGAGCGTCCCGGGCGAGGAACTCCTGGTTGAGGTGGAAGGTGCTCCGGGGACGGCGCGCACGCCTTTCGTCATATCGCTTCTGAAGCAGCACGGATCCGTCTTGTTCCCCGCGACTTCGCCGATGGAGGGCGTGCGCGTGGACGTGGTAGACGTGAAGCCGGTGGAACCCGGCGTGGGCGATGTCGAGCCGGCGGAGGGCGGCGAGCCCGCGCTGAAGTGGCGCATTCGGTCTCCGATGATGGGTCCACAGGGGAGCTGGTTGTTCCTGGGTGAAGGCGTGTCCATCGGTCCAGTCGTGGTCCGCTTCTTGCGTGGCGGGGAGGAGTCGGAAAGCGGTGCGATGGCCTCGCTCGACTTCAGCCTCGACGCATCGGGCAGACTCCACTACCGTCGGACTGCACGTTCCGGCAAGGCCGAAGGCGCGCTCGAAATCGGCAAGGAAGAACCGTTGGCATGGGGGGGGCACCACGATTCGTCCTTTGTTGTGGAGCGCTTCGTGCCGAGTGGGCGGCCGATGGTCGACTGGTCGCCCTCGTCCAAGAGGGACCTGCAACCGGGGCTGCGTTGCCGCGTCGAAAGTGGCGGCGAGCGTCAACTCGTCTGGATCGGCCCGCGTCTGGCGCCTCCCGTATCGCCCTGGAAGGACGTCCGCGTGGGTGGCCAGACGGTCCGGTTGGGTTTCGATCAGCGGACGCGCGAACTGCCGTTCAGCCTGCAACTGGTGAAGTTCAGCGCGCCGTATCACGAGGGCCTGGAACGCATGGGCCGGTTCGCCAAGTTTGAGAGCCTGCTCCGTTTCGATGGCCTGGACGGCAGCGAGCAAACCGCGTCGATGAACAACCCGGCGACGTACCCGCAAACCTGGTGGGGGCCGATGCTGGGTACCAGTTACCGGATTTCGCAGTCGAGCCATGAGATGCCCGCGCGTCCGGACGTGTCGATCGTGCAGGTGCTTCGCGATCCGGGTTGGCTGCCCAAGTGGTTCGGCGGCCTGCTGGTCTGTGCCGGTATCTTTTGGATGTTTTACCTGCGCAAGCCGGCCGACCGTCTGGCTGCCGCACCCACCCAGCGTGAGAGGTCATGAGGAACCGAGGAAGAGCGAAGATGGCGATCCAAGGGTGCGGCGCGGTGCTGCGCATGGTTCTGTTGGCCGGTGGTCTGGGCTGCGTTTCCGCAGCGGATGCGCCCTTGGATTTCAGGCCGCTCGAGTCCATTGCGGTGCAGAGCGACGCGCGGCTCAAGCCGTTGCGCGTTTACGCGGATGAGACGCTCGAGGAGATTACGGGGCGGCCGCTTTTCGGCACGCAACCGTCCTATCGCACCCCGGACGGCACGTTGAGGATCGGCGGGCTGGATCTCTTTCTTTCGCTCCACTTCCAGACGCGCGACTGGCGAAAGGAACCGATTATTCTGGTGCCTTCGGCCTCCGCGCGGCAGGCGCTGGGCTTGCCGGCCGACCGGAAGCGCGTCAGCCTTGACGAACTGAAGGACAATGAGGCCCTGTTCGCGGCGTGGCACAAGGGCCGCGAGGGCGGAAGCAAATCGCTCAACGACGTCGAGCGCGAACTGACGGATGTCGTGGTCCGCATGGAGGCGTTGGAGCGGGTGATGGGCGGTGGTGATCTGCTGATCGTCCCTCACCCGACGCGTGCCGACGGGGCGTGGCTGACTACGTCGATCCTCTTCGGTATGCGCTCGCAGAAGGAGACCGTGGTCTCGCATCTGGCCGAAACGCGCTTCAACGACGATCGCGTCAAGGCTGCGGCGCTCATCGATGAGTACGTGAAGGGCTACAGTGAATCGACCATCGCCGACCTTCAGGCTATCATGAATGGGCTTGTCGAAGCGTACCGGGAACGGGACGTGGAAGCCTTTGCGGCCGGGGCCGGAAAGCTGCGCGACGCGCTAGCCGCGCTCTCGTCTTCCGTCTATCCGTCCGGGACGGGGATTGCACGTGAATTGCATTACCATGCGCTGCGTCCGTTCCGCTGGACGTGGCTGTTCTACCTCATCGCCGGTGTGCTGGGGTTGCTGCTCCTGAGATCGCCGGGACGCGCGGCAACGCTGGCCGTCTGGATTCCCTTTGTCATCGGGTTGGCGTTTCACCTCTATGGTTTCACGCTGCGGGCACTCATCGCCGGTCGATCGCCGGTTTCGAACATGTTCGAGTCGGTTGTTTGGGCAGCCCTCGGCTGTACCTTGCTGGGCCTCGTGTTCGAAGTGCGCAGCCGCAAGCGGTACTTCCTCCTGAGCAGCGCGTTGGCGGGATCGCTGCTGCTGCTCTTGATGGATCTGTTGCCGATCGTGACCGGCGATCCGTCGAACAGCGGTTTCGATTCACGGATCAAGAGTTTCGACGCGCTGGTGCCGGTGCTCAAGGATCACTTCTGGCTGGCCGTTCACGTCCTGACGATCACGTTGAGCTACGGTGCGTTCGCGCTGGCCTGGCTGCTGGCGCACGTGACGTTGGGGCGCGTGCTGATACATCCGAGACGCGACGGGACCGGAGACGAACTGCTGCAGTACGTCTATTCGGCGCTGAAGGCCGGCGTTTTCCTGCTGGCGGTGGGCACGATCCTGGGCGCGTATTGGGGCCACTACGCCTGGGGGCGATTCTGGGGCTGGGACTCGAAGGAAACCTGGTCGTTGATCACGTTGCTGGCCTACCTCTTCGTCCTGCACATGCGTTTCACCGGCTACTGGAACGACATCGCCTTTGCGGTGGGTGCGGTGGTCTGCTTCCTGTCGGTCGTGATGGCATGGTACGGTGTCAACTTTGTATTGGGAAGCGGGCTGCACGCGTACGGAACCGGCTCGGGCGGACTGGGGTATGTGGGTGTGCTGGTCTTGATCGACCTGCTTTTCGTCGCGGCGAGCCTGGCACGGCGCGTGTTCAGTCGACCGGGGTGCTCGACCGGTGTTGCAGGCCCAGATGTCCTCCCTCCCCCGACGTGAGGTGGGCCGACGTGCGCGCATCGAGGGAGAGGGCACGATAACACCGGTCGTGCGCTCTCCATCGACCGGTTCCCTTGCAATTCCAGTTGCCGTTCGCAGGCTTTCTTGGCATTCTGATCCGCATGTCGACGCGTCTGCCGTTCGAGCCTCCTGACCCGCGTCTTGCGCCTGCGCCGGACGGGGAGCTTTTCCGCCGTCAGCGGCGCGTGGCGCTGTTGCTCGACGAGGCGGAAAACTGCGGAGCAGAGCGGCGTGAGGAGTTGACCCGGGAGATCCTGCTGGCCGGGTTGGAGGCGCTTCCCGCTGTCCAGGCGGCGGCTGTCAGCGACCGTCCCGGCACGGCGGCGGTGGCGGGTCGCGCGCTGCGATGGCTCGTGCCCGACAAGATCGGACTGGAGATGGCCGAAGGACTGGCGCGGAGCGAGGAACAGTTTCCGCTGGAACTCGGCGCTGCGATCCTGGCCAAACTCGACGATCCGACGCTGGTTCCGGAAGCGGTGGTGCGTCGCGTCGACCAGCTTGCGCGCCGGGCGCGGCGTCATATCGTGACGGCCATCGGCGAACCGCTAACCCGCAAGAGCATTCACACGCGCATCTTCGATATTATCTTTCAATTAGCCGAGTTCTGGAAGGCCTGGGGCTTCCACGCCAACCGCGACGAGTACTATGACATCCGCAGCAACTGGTTGCCCCAGGTCCTCGAACGGCGCACGGGACTTCCGATCCTGCTCTCCATCGTCTATCTGGCCATCTCCCGGCGCTTGGGACTGAAGTGCGAGGCGATCGGCCTTCCCTGGCACTTCGTCGTGCGCGTTGAAGTGCCGCTGGAGAATAGCCCGGGCTTTGTCTTCCTGGATCCCTTCCACGGAGCGCAACCGTTGGACCTCGACGACTGCAAGAAGATGGTCGAGGCCTCGGGGCAGACCTTCGACCCGGACGAACACCTCCGGGCACTCCAACCGCGTCAGGTGATGGAACGAATGTGCAACAATCTGGTCGCGGCCTACGATCAGCAGAAGCAGTTCCTGGAGGCTGAACGTGTGGCGACGGTCATGATCCATCTGGGGCCGGACGCTCCCTGGCCGCGTCTGGTGCGTGCGGAGCGCCGGCTGCGCCGCGGCGAGTACCGTCTGGCGCGTAAAGACCTCCGGGCCGTATTGGCGCTTTCGCCGCCCACCTCGCTGGCACACGCCGCCACGACCATGCTCAAGCACATCGACTACGAGCATCCGTTCTAGTGGTCCGTCACATTTGAACGGGGAGGTGGGCCGGGAGGGATTTTGAGCGTG
>CAYSBP010000161.1:0-7367 GCA_964429255.1 uncultured Planctomycetia bacterium | reverse complement strand
GTCACGGCGGCGCGCTTGGGCGCGGCGGCGCAGGTCGGCGAGCTGAGCCTTCGTGACGCCGGCGGCACCGATCCGGATATCGGGACGCATCTTGGGGCCGTGGAAATCGCTACCGCCGCTGACGCCCTTCTCGTAGCGGCGGGCCAGTCCGCAGTAGAACCGCCGGTTCATCTCGTGATGCGCGGGGTAGACGGCCTCGATGGCATCCAGGCCTTGTCCGCAGAGCGAGGCGAACAGTTCGTCGTGCGGGGCCAATCCGGGGTGCGCCAGCGAGACGATGCCGCCGGAGGCATGTACGGCCTGGATCACATCGGCGGGCGTCAGGTCCTTCTTGGGCACATAACCGATCTTGCCTTCGTTCAAGAACAGTCTGAAGGCGTCGAGTCGTTCGCGCACATGTCCGCGCCGCACCAGCGCCTCGGCCACGTGCGGCTGGCCCAGTGCGTGCGCCTGGCGGCCCACGTTCAGGATGTCCTCGTCGGTGATCGTGTAACCCGCCGCGTTCAGTTGGCGGCCCATCTGCAGCGCCCGCTCGTGCCGGTACCTGACGACGACGTCGAGGAGGTCGTGCAAAGGTCCGTGTTCGATGCCGAAGAAGTAGGCCAACAGGTGTATTTCAATCCGGCCGACATACGCGGTCAGTTCGCAGCCCTCGATGATCTCGAGCCCGCGTTCCTTGCCGCGTGCCACGGCGCGTTCAATTCCCGAGACGGTATCGTGGTCCGTCAACGCGATGATCTCCAGACCCGCTTCGCAGGCCGCGTCTACCAGGGCTTCCGGCTCCAGGTCTCCGTCCGAAATGCTGCTGTGCATGTGGAGATCGGCGTGCAAACGATCGGTCATCGTCTATCCTTCAGAGTCGTTCGTCGTTCCTTTCGTCCGTTGATGCTGTCGTGTCTGATGCTTCGTCCTTCGAACCAGCTTCTTGCGGACGGTGGCGGGCGCGCAGTTTGTCCAACAGCCCGTTCACGAACGCGCAGGCCGCCTCGGAACTATAGCGGCGTGCCAGTTCGATCGCCTCATTGAGGATCACGCGGTAGGGGGTGTCCAGGCAGGAGATGAGTTCAGCCAGGCCGACGCGGAGAATGTTCCGGTCGACGATGGCCATACGGTTGATCTTCCAATTGAGCGCCACCTGGGCGATCTCGCGGTCCAGTTCGTCGCGGTGCTGAAGCACGTGGTCCACGAGTTGACGGGTGAACTCGATCACCTCGGCGTCCGGTGGCGGCGTCTGCTCGGCCATGTACTCGGCGAGTGTTTGCACCTCGCGCCCATGGAGGGCGTCGTGCATGTAGAGGTATTGGAGCGCGAGCTCGCGCGCTCTCGTTTTCGGATGTGCCATCGTTTCCTGAGCCTGTTGGGGTGTGCCATCCCGGGTCATGAACGCGCAAGCCGGAGGCATGCGTTACTACAGGTGGTCCATGAGGTCGGCCATCTCGATGGCGCTCAAGGCCGCTTCCCAGCCCTTGTTGCCGCCCTTGGCGCCGGCGCGTTCCAGCGCCTGCTCCAGATTGTCACAGGTCAGCACGCCGAAGGCGACCGGTACGCCGGTCTCCATCGAAGCCATGGCGACTCCCTTGCTCGTCTCGGCCGCGATGTAATCGAAGTGCGGCGTGCCTCCACGGATCACACAACCCACGGCGATGACGGCGGCGTGCTTCTTCTTCGCGCAGACGGTTAGGACTACCAACGGCAGTTCGTAGGCGCCTGGTACCCAGATCACGTCCACGGCGTTGTCGTCCACGCCATGTCGGAGCAGGCCATCCAGGCAACCGCTGAGCAATCGTTCGGTGACCAGCGAGTTGGTGCGCGAGATCACGACGGCAAACCGCGCGCCCTTCTTGGCCACGTGTTGACCTTCAATTCGCTTTGGCATCGATTCTTCCTCTGGTCAGCTTACAGGAACCAGGATGGAGACCTGTCCCGAGAGACCTTCTTACCCTCTTCCTTCGCGCACCAGCTGCTCGCGCACCCACTCCACCGTGCGGCGCAGTCCCTCCTCCAGCGGCACCTCCGGGTTGTAGCCCAGGTCCTTCCGGGCGCGGGCCACGTCGGCGTACGTTCGTTCGACGTCGCCCGCCTGCATCGGCGCCCGTTCAACCAGCGCTTTCCTTCCGGTGGCGCGCTCCAGCGCCTCGACCAACCCCGACAGGCTGATCGGGTGTTCGCCGCCAAGGTTATAGATACCGAAACTTACGGGAAAAGCGAGCGCGCCCAGCAGACCGCCGACCAGGTCCTGTACGAACGTATAGTCGCGGGCGGATGAGCCGTCGCCGAAAAGCGTGATCGTTTCGCCCAGCAGAATCTTGCGGGCGAATGCCGCAATGGCCATGTCGGGTCGCTGGCGCGGGCCGTACACGGTAAACGGCCGCACGACGATGGTCTTCAGTCCGTAGAGCTGCGAATACATCCCGCAGTAGACTTCTCCGGCTCTCTTGCTGGCTCCGTAGGGCGACTGAGGCTGGACACAGATGGCGTCCTCGCGAAACGGCACCGGTGTGGTGTTGCCGTAGACGGAGCTGGAAGATGCGGCGACCAGTCGCTTCGGCCCGTGGCGGCGCAGGGCTTCCAGCAGCGTGATGACGCCGCTGATGTTCACGCGGGCGTACCTGAGCGGATCGACCAGCGAAGGCCGCACGCCGGCCTGCGCGGCGAGGTGAATTACGGCATCGAAACGGCCTTCGGGCAGCAGGCGGTCGAGCAACTCGGCGGAGGTGAAGTCGCCTTCGATGAAACGGTAGTTCGGGTTCCGCTTCGCCGCCTCCATGTTGCGGTGCTTGATGGCGGGGTCGTAGTACGGATCGAAGTTGTCCAAGCCCGTGACGCCGTGTCCCGCGGCGAGCAGACGTTCGGCCGTGTGCGACCCGATGAATCCGGCGGCGCCGGTAAGGAGAATGTTCATGACGACGATACCCTAGAGGATGCCGGCAGCGCGTCAAGCCACACGGGCCGGCCGCAATTCCGTGGGAAGGCGGGGACGGAAGATGGGCTGGGATGGGGGAGGTGAGCTAAATGGTGGCCACGCCTACGCCCCCAGACTAATCCCCCCATCCACCGGCATCACGACTCCAGTCACCCACGAGGCGCCCGGACCGCAGAGGTACAGGGCTGCGGCTGCGATATCAATGGGTTGGCCCACACGACCCAGGGGGTGCTTCGTCGCAAGGTCCGCCATCGCCTTGGGTACCGCCGCCTTCGGCATCATCGTCGCGAAGATCGGCGTTTCCACCACGCCAGGACAGATTGCATTCACGCGGATCCGGTCCGCCGCCAAGTCCAGCGCCAGGCAGCGGGTCAGGTGGTCCAACCCGGCCTTGGCCGCCGCGTACACGGAAAAGCTCCGTACGGCCGTCAGCGTCACTGAACTCGAGATGTTCAACACTGCGGCTCCGCCGGAGTCCTTATGCTTCTGAAGATGCGGAATCGCGGCGCGCGTCAGGAGGATGGGGCCTTTGAGGTCGATGTCCAGTATGGCCTCGATCTCTTCCGGCCGCATATCGACCAGCGGCCGGATCTTGGCCACCCCCGCGTTGTTGACGAGTAGATGGAGTGCGCCAAAACGTTTGACGGTCTGTGCCACCAGGCGTTCGCAGTCTGCGTGCTTCGAAACGTCGGCTTCGAAGGCCTGCGCGCTGCAGCTCTCCCCACGCAACGCTTCGGCGACCGCCTCCACCTTGGCCAGCGTCCGACCCGCCAGGACCAGTGAGGCACCCTCACGCGCAAAGGCCTCGGCGATTCCCTTTCCGATCCCACTGCCGGCGCCCGTCACTAGCGCCACCCGGCCATCCAGTTGTCCCATGGACTCCGCTCCTTCCCGCATCAGCCCGTTGAGAAACCCCTCTGCTGCGGAGGGGAGAGGGGAAACCACAGCCCCCTTTTTTGCGTGCCGATATTGAATGTGGCCTTCTCATACCGGCAGTCCGGCCCGGAAGCAAAAGGACAATAGGGGGCATACGAACCCTTCAAGTTCCATCGGAATGCGCCGTTCCCAGTGCGCTTCATGGATGCGCGTTCCGACGACAAACCCCATGTTGAGTCGTCTTTCTGCCGGCGGATAAAGGGCCTCGCCCGTTCGGAATGGCTTCAGGGTGCTCAGCCTCTTCGCAACGCCTCTACGACCTTCATTCGTGCAGCGCGGAAAGCGGGGAAGAAGCCGCCCAGGAATCCCATGATGACCGCCACCACCCCTGCGGTTACCAGGATCTTCGGCGTGATCTGGAACTGGAAGGCCGTCTCGGCGAACGTCGCCCAGTTGGTCGTTCCGGTGTTCATCCCGTGAAACGGCAGGCTCAGCAGGCAGCCGATCGCTGCGCCGATCAGCGACAGCACGATCGACTCGACGATGAACGAAACCCAGACCGCCTCGGGCGTGAAGCCCAGCGCCAACAGGCAGCCGATCTCGCGCTGCCGGTGGCTCACCGCCGCGTACATCGTGTTCATGGCGCCGACAATCGCCCCCACGGACATGATCGTCGTCAGAATCGCCGCCAGGACCAGGATCAGGTCGCACATCAGCTTGGACTGTTTGTAGTAGTACTCGTCTTCCGCCAGCACCTCGACGCTCTGCAGCCGCGGATCGTTCTCCATGATTTCCGCGACGCGCTTCTTCACCACCCGCGGGTCGCCCGCCACGCGAAAGAGCACCGAAGAGTAGACGCCCGAGCGTTTGAAGACGGACTGGTACAACTCCAGATCCATCCAGATTTCCGATTCCAGCCCGCTGCCGTCCGCCTCGAAGACCCCGACAATGTTCCAGTCCTGGTTGCTGACGGTCAGCACCTGCCCGATGCCCAGGCCGTCCACCCGCCGTGCCAGCGACGCGCCGACGACGGCCTCGTTGGAGCCCGGCGTGAGCCAGCGCCCGGCGGCCAGCTTGACGCCGAAGTGCACCTTGGGGGAAAGCGGGGTCACTCCGCGCATCGTCAGGTTCGCCTGCCCGCCGTCCTTCTTCTCGCGGGAAACGATCAGGACGCCTTCGTTGACGAAGAGCCGGTCGCCGGCCTCGTCCCGTGCGACGTACGGAAGCGCCTCGATGATCCGCGCGTCGTCCCGCGCCACCTGGCTGCCCAGTTCGGCTTCGGAGCCTTTACGCAGGACGATCAGGTTCTTCGGTGTGCCCGAGGTCGCCACGGCGCGCCGAAGGCCCTCGCCCATCGCCTGCAGGAAGACCAGCACCAGTACGACCAGCGCGATGCCGGCGATGGCCATCGTCGAGGCGCTCTTGCGCACCAGCACGCTGCGGAAGCTGTAGCTGAGCGGAAGCGTCATGGCTCAGATGCTCCTCAACGCTTCGGCGGCTTTCAGACGCAACGCCGCCAGTCCGGGCAGCAGCCCGCTCAGGATGCCCGTCAGCACCGCGATGCCCAGCGCGCCCAACATCGCCTCTCCGGGGACCTTGAAGACCGGGAAGAAGTCCGGCTTCGGGTTCCAGTTCGCCAGGTTGATCAGCCCGTAGGTTCCGCCGGCACCCAGCAGAAACCCCAGTACTCCGATGGCCACGGCCTCGCCGACCAGCATCGTAAAGACATATCCGTCACTGAAGCCCACGGCCTTGAGGATGGCCATCTCGCGCGTGCGTTCGCGCCCGCTCATCATCATCGTGTTCGCCGTGATCAGCAGCATGGTGACCATGACCACCGTGCCGATGAATCGGAAGAGCAATTTCAGGTTGCCCATCATGGAGATGAAGACCATATTGAAAGCCTTCTCGCTCATCGTCCGTGTCGGGTCAGGGCTGTTGGCGAAAAGCCGGTCAATGGCCATCGAGACTTCCGCAGACTGGTCCGCGTTCTTCAGGCCAAGGATGTAGAAACCCGTCTGTCCGCTGCCGAAACTGCGCCCTTCCTCCAGATACTTGTGGTGGAAGATCATCATCGTGCGGTCGAAGGATTCGATGTTGCAGGTGTAGATCGCGCGGATGTTGAACTCCCACGGCTTGCCATCCTTCTTCGGCCAGATCAGCGGACGCAGCGCGATCCGGTCGCCGACCCCTTTGCCGAGCCGCGCGGCCAGTTGGTCGCCGAGCAGGCAGCCCACGCGGTCCTTCATCAGGGCCTCGTACTGCTCGGGCGGGATCCGCATTTCAGGATAAAGCTTGAGATACGGCTCCGCATCCACGGCGAAGTTGGCGAAGAAATCCGTTCGCTTCTCGCCATTGGGCAAGGGCGCGTCGTACAACCCGCCGAACCACGTGCCTTCGGCCAGTCGTTCGATGCCGTCCACCTGCAGGATTCGCGAAGCATAGGCTTTGGGAAGCTGAAAGGTGATCGCTTCCTTGTGCGAAACGACCAGACGCGATGCGGAGGCCATGTCAACGCCGAGGTTGAAGGCGGCCAGCAGCGCCTCCAGCAGACAGAAGAGCGCCAGCGCCACGGCTGTGCCGAAGACGGTCAGGGCGGTGCGCACCGGCGAACGGCGCAGGTTCAGCCAGATCAGGCTCATCGCGTCCGTTCCATGTGCAGCACGCCTTTGTCCAGGTGCAGTTCGCGCCGCGCAAACTCGGCCGCGTGCGGGTCGTGCGTGACGATGATGATCGTCTTGCCGAAGGATTCGTTCAGGCGTTTGAGCAGACCCATCACGTCGCGCGCCGACTTGGCATCCAGGTCGCCGGTCGGTTCGTCGGCCAGCAGCAACTGCGGATCGCAGGCCAGCGCCCGCGCGATCGCCACGCGCTGTTCCTGCCCGCCCGACATCTCGCTCGGCCGGTGGTCCATGCGGTCTTCCAGCCCGACCACCTTCAGCGCCGACTCGGCGTGCGCGCGGCGCTCGCCAGCCGAAAGCGACTGCAGCGTCAGCGGCAGTTCGACATTCTGACGCGCGGTCAGCACGGGCAGCAGGTTGAAGCTCTGGAAGACAAAACCGACGTGGTCGGCACGCCAGCGGGCCAGTTCGCGCGAAGAGAGAATTGAAAGGTCCTGCCCGCAGACGGAGACGCGGCCATCCGTGGGCGTGTCCAGGCCGCCGAGCAGGTTCAGGAGCGTGGTCTTGCCGGAACCCGACGGCCCCATCAGCGCGATAAACCCGCCCGGCTCGATCTGCAGCGTAAGGTGATCGAGCGTCAGAATCTCATTGTCGCCCTTGTAGTAAATCTTGGTGACGTCCTTGAGGTCGACGATCGGGTCCACGCTTAGCCTCCCCAATTCACCACGGAGATACGGAGGCACGGAGAAGAAAGGAAATGCTGAATTTCGAGTGCTGAATTTCGAATGACGAATTCCCCGCGCGTTTGTTTCTGGTCATTCATCATTCGTAATTCAGAATTCAACATTCGTGATTTCCTTATCGGATGCCTTCGCCCCTGTGGGGCTTTTCATCACCCACGATTTCGGGCTCCCCCTTTCCTCGCAGGAAAGGGGGCTGGGGGGATA
>CAYSBP010000160.1:0-7397 GCA_964429255.1 uncultured Planctomycetia bacterium | reverse complement strand
GTTGGGACTCCGTTTATCTAGGGACGCCTGAAAAGCAATCGGCTTTAACCTTTTTCGCTGCTTCGGCGGCCTGTTGAAAAGGGGCGGTCCTTCCCCCCTCTCCCTCGTAAAGAGAAGAGAGGCGTGCTGACGGACGGTAGAATAGCCTCCATGGGCGCCTCCGGCAACCGTATGAAAACGGTTCCGCCGCAGCGGGGCCTGCGGCGTTGAGGCGCCCAACCAACTCGGCATGCGGGAAGCGAATGGCCTCCGGATCGAAGAGGGTGGGGCAAGGTGCTCTTTGCGGGCCACTTCTCCGTTGGCTTTCGGGCCTTCCGTCCCATGTGTTCGAGCGTAGAATGTGGAGATGCTTCGGGTGCATCTGTTTCTCGCGGCCTGCGCGCTGAGTCCGCTCTTCTGGGTTCAAGCTCAGACGTCTCCCGGTGTTTCCAGCGAGATCCTCCTGGAGAACGAGTTGCCGCTCAGCGGGCCGCAGGTCTGGTTGCACGTACCGCATGGGCGAAATTATCGGCCGGGTTTGCTGTTGCCCCTTGAGGGGCGGCTGGTGTGGCCTGGCGGTGTGCCGCCACAAGCCGTTACGGGCATCACGGTTGTTGAGGGCCAGGGGCCTCACGGTCCGCGCTATGGGGTGCGTTTCGCGGAGGGCGGTGCGAGCGTCTTCCGTTTCCCGGTGCAGGCACCTGCCGGTGCGGCGGAGTTGAGGTTCTCCCTGTGGCAGGACGTGCACGGGGAGCCGCAGGATCTGCTGCGCACGTCATTGGTTTCGCATCTGAAGGTTCTTCCGCCGAAGGGTCGGGTGGTATTGCGATGCGGACAGGTCTCGCGGTTGGTGGTGCCGGCGGACTGGCAGCAGGCGGTGATGCATCCGCGGGAGTTGCCTGAGCAGGTGTGGATGTACGAGAATGTGGATCTGGTGATCCTGGGGCGCGAGGCTTTTAAGGGCGTTTCAGAGGCGTCGTTGACGGCGTTGCGAAGGTGGGTGCTCGGCGGCGGCCGGGTGTTGGTCGTGTCCGCGGAAGCGGCCTCGGCGGATGTCCTTCTTGGAGGGGTACGCGCGGGGTTGACGCCGCTCGGGCGTGACTGCGAGCAGGTACCCGATCGTCCGCCCTTGTGGGCCGGTATGGACGACGATCCCAAATCCGCTGGTTGCGAGATCCGGTACGACGGCCAGTTCAACGTCGTTTACGCGCGCTATCGCCTGGGTCTGGGCGGCGGAGCCTTCTTCGTGCCGTCGGCGGATCCGAATGCGGTGGCCCATGTCGGCATCAAGGTGTTTGAAGAACCGGTGCTGGCGCCGCTGCGCCCGGAGCGCTCGGACGTTCGCGTCTGGCGGCAGCCCTTCGGGTTCTTCGCGCCGGGCACAGTGCCGGATGGGCGCCGCATGCGGGCGGGGAGGTGGGCGCTGATCGGTGCGGGATGTGTCCTGACCCTGTTGGCCTACGTGTATTCGGTGCGGATGCGGACGCGGTATTGTGCGGCGGGCCTTTCATGGGTGGCCATCGGGGTGATGGCCTCGCTGCTGGTACGTCTCTTTCCGCGGCCCGAGCTGACGATGGCGTGTGTGCAGCGGGTGGACATTCCGCTGGACGGCCGGGTCCGGCGGACGACCGAATGGGCGCTCTGCGAAGGCACATGGGACCCGCGAGGGGTGACGTTTCGGGCCGAGCCGGGTGCGACACTCACACCCCTCTTCTTCAATCCGCGTGAACTGCGCGATTCGGTCGTGACGGTTACCGGAGAAGGCGAACTGGTTTGCGGATTTTCATCGCCGTTCCTGCCGCCATCGGCTCCGTTGTTCCAGAGCGTCAGGATTCAGGAGATGAACGGTGGCGCGTCGCGGACGTTCGAGGTGCCGGGGGAGCAGGTGCGGCTGCGTGTCTCATCCGTGGGGGTGGAGGCTTCGGTCAAGGACGCGATCTGGGTGAGCGGCGACGGTCGCCGTTTGATCTTGCGCCATGAAGGCGCTACGTATCGGTGCGAGCGGTTGACGGACGAGCGCCGGTACGTGCGGGAACGATTCCCGATGGCGGATCAGGCGACGGTGGGTGCCTGGGCCAAGGCCCTGGAGGCGGTTCTGGATGACGCGAGGCACCGCGGGGCGAGTGGTCTGGTGCAGTGTGCGGACCGGTTGTCCGGCGATGGCTTGATTCAGGCGCAGGGGGTCGGGACGGAGCGCGGCGTCTGTTTCAGCGTGCAATGCGCAGAAGTCAAGCAGGAGCCGTTGGCGAAGTAGGGCCGCCGTCCCGAAGCAAGGCAGATGTCCCCGGTGTGAGGCGGACGTCCTCATCTGCCCGTCCTTGGGCGATGTCCGCTGTGAGGACGAAGTCGTCCGTTCGATCGGTCAGGCCGGAGCGCCCGGCCTGCATACAGGAGTGTGGAGATGCTGGTCATTCCGGCGGTGGACGTGCGCAACGGTAAGGCGGTTCGGTTGGTGCAGGGACGCGCCGACCGGGAGACGGTCTACGATCAGAATCCCATGGACGCGGCGCGGCGGTGGGTGGAAGGCGGTGCGAGGCGCGTTCACCTCGTCGACCTGGACGGAGCCTTCGGTGGCGAGCCGAAGAACGCGGCACACACCCTCGGTATCATCCGCGCCTTTCCCGATCGCGAGTTCGAGATTGGCGGCGGGTTGCGGACCGAAGCCGCGGTACGGGAGTTTATCGAGGCCGGCGCGGCGCGTTGTGTGATTGGCACGAAGGCGGCTGAAGACCGGGGTTTTGTCGCGCGGATTGCGAAGTCCTTTCCGGGTCGCATCAGCATCGGCGTGGACGCGAAGAACGGCAAGGTCGTGACGAAGGGCTGGGTCGAAGTGCGCGATCTGGAGGCTACTGCGCTGGTCCGTGACCTGGCTGGTTTGCCACTGGGTGAGATCATCTACACGGACATCGAGCGCGACGGGATGCTGACCGAGCCGAACTTCGGCCGTCTGGAAGAACTGATGGCGGTCAGCCCGTTCCCCGTGATTTTGTCGGGTGGTGTTGCGGCCCTGGCGCACATCGAACGTGCGAAGGTGATCGGTTGTTACGGCTGCATCGTCGGCAAGGCGCTTTTCGACGGCCGGATCGAGATCCACGCGGCGCTGGCGCTGGAGTAGGCCATCGCTTGACCCCCCGGTGCTTCGGGTTTCTAATGGCGTGGCGGCCCGTTGCGGAGGGGCTGTTGTTCCACCGTGCCCCCCCGTGGGCGCGGGCCGGTTAAAGGGACTTCCGACGGGCGTAGCGGATTGTGATTCGGGCAGAGGGGTGAGTGTGAACATCTCCTTGTACGGGTATCTCTGGCAGGCGATCCTGATGTTCCTGGTCGGGCTCATCGCCGCGGCCGGCAGCTTCGTGGGGTTTTTGAGGACCGGCGGGGGCGAGCAGGTCCTGCAGCAGGCGCTGGTCAGTTTCCTTCCGCGCGGCACGGGCGGTCGGGCCAGGTTCGACCGTTTGGAACTCGACATCCAGAACTCGAAGTTGATGGTCTATAAGGTCTGGCACAGTCCGGTCACCGACGGGCAGAACACCGTTTCCGGGTTGCAGGCGGATGTCTGCGAGATTGGGCTTGACCTGTGGCCACGGCCGGACATCACGGGCGTGGTCGTACGCGGTATGCGGGAGTTGAAACTGGAGGTCCAGAAGGGCTTTCTACAGAAGAAGCGCGCGTATCCGTCCGGGCCTCCATTCCCGATTGTTTTTGAGGACGTCAACGGTGTGCTGCATCTGGGCGGTGGGCCGGCGCTCAGGCTGGACGGCTGTCGTGGCGAGGTCCGCGCGGCGGTCGCGGGTGCCGCACCGGGGCAGCGCGGGGAGATGATAGGCGATTTCAGTCTGCAGCGGTTGAACGACCGGCCGTTCCATTTCCGACTGGCCACGCTGGCCGACGGGCGCTGGGAGTTCCGCGGAACGGATCTGGTGGTGGACACGCGTCCGCTGGCGGAGGGGAGCGGGGGCCCCGGTATTACGGGACAGTCGCTGGACCCGATCGAACTGCTGTTGCGGTCGCTTTTGACAGGCGAGAGCGGTGCGCGCGGGGTGGTATCGCTGCAGGGCGTGGTGCAACCGGCGGCGGAAGGACGTCCGTTTGCCTGTGAGGGGCGTATCGGGTACCGGAATCTGGTTCTCCGACTGCCGTCGGCCGAGGTGCAGAGCGGCGTCCTGCCTGTCTTCCTCGAGTGGATGCTGAGGGGACGAAAAGCTTCCTGGCCGCGTCTGTTGATGGCGGACACGATCAGCACGGGGCCGGACGGGCAGATCTCGTTCCACATGGTCGGCGAGCGGTTAGAGTTTGCCTGTGACGAAGGCGCGGGAAGTGCGCTGATTGCGGGACGAGACGGCGCGAATCTGGCCCCGCTCGAATCCCTGAAAGGCAGTGTGCTGACCGATGCGGAATACCATCCCAAGGAGATCGTGTTGCGCGGTTTCCTGGGGGATTCGCTCCGTGTCGAGGCACGGATGCGCCAGGGCACGGAAGGCCAGGGCATCTATGACGTGCTGGTCGAGCCGCGTGCGGCCGGCCCGGGCGCCGAGCGTCTGGCCGTGCCGCTCTGGCGTTTCCATTCCAGCCTGGAAGACCGGGGCAAACGGGTGCAGGCGAACCGACCGGATGACGACGTGCTGCGGTTCAGTCTGGAACTGAGCGCGATGAATTTCGTGGACACCTTCAAGCTGTTGCCGCCCGGTTTCAGGGATCTCTCGGGACGATGGCATGCGACCGGACGTCTGACGGTGGATCGCCGTCTGGTCCTTTCGGACATTTCGTGGACGAACGGCACCTTGATTTTTGGCGGGCCGGATCCGGCCGATCCGTTCCCCTTCGTCCGTCGAGCCTATGGACCGGTCATGGAGGCGCTCCAGGCGCTCTGGGGTGGCGGTCCGGCGTGGCGTCTGGAGAACGCCTCCTTGCGGGGAGGCGCCGAGGCGGAGTACAACGAACGGGGCGACTGGCTACGCACGCGGTTGGTGGACTGGCGCCTGACGTCTGGCGATGTGATCTACGATGGCAAATCGACGGACTACGGCTCACTCAACCTGGCCATTCGCGGCGAGTACGGACGCAGCCCCGAGCATCCGGACCAGTCCGAGTTCACCTTCCAGGTCAATCCACGGACGACAGGGGATGGGGAGCCGGACTGGTGGATGCGGCTGGTGGGTATTCTGGACGACAGCGGCAGCGGACTGGTCTGGTGGAAGGAGTACCGCGTCCCGCTGAAGATTCACCCGGAGCGCGACCGGATGGACAGGCGTTTTCTGAGTGGCACCTTCACGCAGCGCGTGTACCGGCAACGGACGCTCAAGATGGAAAATGGTCGGCCGAGGGACATCGAGGAAACCGTTCTTCCCGAGTGAGCCGCCCACCTTACGATTCCGTGCATCAACAAGGCGCTATTCATGCCTACACTTACCATTCTGCCCGGCCAACGTACCCTGCAGACGCTTGCAGGCGAGACGGTGTTGGATGTCTGTCGGCGTGGCGGAGTGCTCATGCAGGCCGCCTGTGGCGGCGAAGGAACCTGCGGCAAGTGTGTGGTGCGGGTGCTGCGCGGGGGTGTACCCGCCGATGGGACGAATGTGCGGGGGCTGACTTCCGACGAGGTGCGCGATGGCTACCGCCTCGCGTGCCGGGTCATCCCGACGGGCGACTTGACGGTGGAAGTTCCCGCCAGTTCGCGCGCCGCGGACGAGCAGATCCTGACCGCAACGATCGCGTGCGCGAAGCGGGACGGCCGCAGGCCCAATGTGCGCGCTGTTCGAGTGGAACTGCCGCAGCCTGCGATGAAGGATCAGGTCAGCGACCTGGTACGGTTGGCGCGGGGACTGGGAACGGACGGGCGATCGCTGCGGGCCGAACTTCCGCAGCTGGGCGAACTGGCCAGCGCTCTGCGGGAAGGGGCGTTTTCCGTCACCGCGACGCTTTGCGGTCAGCGGCTCCTGCGTGCGGAAGCCGGCGTGGGCGGACGGGTGCTGGGCCTGGCGTTTGACATCGGCACGACCACCGTGGTCGGTTACCTGATGGATCTTGCTTCGGGCGGGGATCTGGCGGTGGCCAGTCGCTCGAATCCGCAGCGCGTCTTTGGTGACGATGTCCTTTCCCGGAGCGATCACGCGGCGAAGGGCGCGGGGCCGCGCAGCGAACTGCAGCGCCTGATCATCGGGTGCCTGCAGGAGATTGCCGAGGAGTGTGCGGGGCGTGCCGGGGTGTCGTTGGACCGCTGTTACGAGGCGGTGCTGGCGGGCAACACCATCATGCTGCATCTGGCCCTCGGCATCGATCCGTGCAACATCGCGCGCGTGCCGTTTACGCCCGTGTGGACCGAGGCGCGTGAGATGGCGGCGGCGGAACTGGGCTTCAAACTGCATCCTGCGGCGCGTCTCTATCTGCTGCCGTGCGTGGCCGGCTATGTCGGCGCGGATATCACGGCCGGCATCATTGCGGCGGATCTGGAGCAGCGCCAGAAGCCTACGCTCTTTGTGGACATCGGGACCAATGGCGAGATGGTGCTGGGGGACCGCACACGGCGCATCAGTTGCGCGTCACCGGCCGGACCGGCCTTCGAGGGCGCGCGCATCTCCTGCGGCCTGCGGGCCGTGGGCGGCGCGATTGACCGGATCCGCTTCGATCCCGCGGCGAAGGATCTGCACATCCACACCTTGGGCGACCAGCCGGCGGCCGGCGTCTGCGGAACGGGCTTGATCGATGCCGTGGCGGTACTGTTGCAGCAGGGACTGTTGGAACCCAGCGGTCTACTGCTCGATCCGGACGATGCGGCGGCGAAGGCGCCGGCGGCGTTGGCGGCACGGGTCAGGGAAGGGGAGAAAGGCGGCGAGTTTCTCCTGGTTCCGCGCGAACGGACGCAGGATCGCCGGCGCGACCTGGTGCTCACCCAGCGGGATTTCCGCGAACTGCAGCTGGCCAAGGGGGCCATTCGTGCGGGTGTCGAGATGGCGCTCAGGCACTGGGGGATTTCGGGCGGTCAACTGGACAAGGTGCTCATCGCCGGTGGCTTTGGGAACTACATCCACCCCGAGTCGGCGCTGGCGGTGGGGCTCTTCCCGGACGACGTGCGGCTGGATCAGCTCGAGTTCGTCGGCAACACGGCGGCGGCCGGCGCGAAGCTCTGCCTGGCGGACGTTCAGGAGCGCGAGCGCGTTGAACGGTTGGCGTCGCAGACCGAGTATATCGAACTCTCCGGGCGTTCGGACTTCCAGGACGTGTTCATGGAGGCCATGCTCTTTCCGGGTGAGTAGTCACCATCAAGAAAGGATTGAAAACCATGGCGAAGCGCAAAGCGAAAACGAGGCCGGCGAAAACCCCATCGAAGCCAAGGGCCGTACCGAAACCGAAGGCCAAGCCGTCGGCGCCAAAGGAAAAGTCCCCGCTGCAGAAGGCCGTCACCGAGGCCGGTTTCATCATCGGCC
>CAYSBP010000159.1:4355-7412 GCA_964429255.1 uncultured Planctomycetia bacterium | reverse complement strand
AGCATGCGATTACTCGCGGGTAGCGGCCGGAGTACCTGTACTCTTCGCTCGGGGTAGAGACAGCGGTCAGAGATTCGAAAGTCAGACGGTCAGATGTCAGCCAGTTGTCCCTTACTTCACATCATCCCCATGCCGCCCAGACTTCCCACGCTGCAGCCGTTGAGGGCCTAACTGCCGACGACGATTGCGGACACGATTGCGACGACGATTTCCCGATTCCTCACTCGCAGGAACAGAACCGCAAATCCAGATCGCGCGCGGCCTTCGTTTCATCGACGCGACCGACGACGGACGTGTGCGGGGCGTTCTGGACCATCTCGGGGTTCGAGAGCGCCTCTTCCGCGATCTTCTCCATCGCCTCGCAGAAGCGGTCCAGCGTCGTCTTGCTCTCGGTCTCGGTCGGCTCGACCATCATCGCTTCCTTGACCACGAGCGGGAAGTAGATCGTCGGCGGGTGGAAGCCGTAGTCGATGAGCCGTTTGGCGATGTGCAGCGTCTTGATGCCTTTGTCGAGCATCGCGTCAGTGGGCGTGACGATGAACTCGTGCATGCACGGCGAGGCCGTCGCGCGGCGGTAGGTCTTGGAAAGGCGCGCCAGCAGGTACGCGGCGTTGAGTACTGCGTGCTGCCCGACGGCCGCCAGTCCGTCGGCGCCGTGGACGCGCAAGTACGCATAGGCGCGCAACAGGATCCCGACGTTGCCTTGGAAGGCGCCCACGCGCCCGATGCTCTTCGGGCGATTCGTGCATAGCGCGTACGTGTTGCCGCGCTTCTCGACACACGGTACGGGCAGGAACTCGCGCAGGTGCGCCTTGACGCCCACCGGTCCGGCACCCGGACCGCCGCCGCCATGGGGCGTGCTGAACGTCTTGTGTACATTCATGTGCACGACGTCGAAGCCCATATCGCCGGGACGTGCGACGCCCAGGATCGCGTTCAGGTTCGCGCCGTCGTAGTACAGCAAACCGCCCGCCGCGTGAACTTTTTCGGCGATCGTGCGGATGTTCTTCTCGAAGAGGCCCAGTGTGTTCGGATTGGTGAGCATCAGGCCGGCGACGTCAGGACCGAGCGCCTTCTTCAGCCCTTCCAGGTCGACGAAACCGTCTTCGGTGTCCGGGATCGAGACGACTTCGAAGCCGCCCATGGCCGCGCTGGCAGGATTGGTGCCGTGCGCCGACGTGGGTACGAGGATCTTGCGGCGTGCGCGGTCTCCGCGTGCGTCGTGGTAGGCCTTGATAAGCAGGATGCCGGTCAGTTCGCCGTGCGCGCCGGCCAGCGGGTTCAACGTCACCGCGTCCATGCCGGTGATCTGACTCAGCCAGCGCTCCAGATCGAAGAGCACCTGCAGCATGCCCTGCGTCGTCTCGTCGGGTTGCAGCGGGTGCAGTCCGGAGAACCCCGGCATCCGCGCGACCAATTCGTTGAGCTTCGGGTTGTACTTCATGGTGCACGAGCCGAGCGGATAGAAGGTGCTGTCGACGCCGACCTGCCGGCGGCACAACGCCATGACGTGGCGGACGACTTCGAGTTCGCTGAGGCTCGGCAGTTCGGGCGGCGTCTCGCGCAGCAGTCCCTTGGGCAACACCTCGCCGGCCGCACGCGTACCGTCCGGTTGTGCCGTCGGGAAGTACGTCTGTCCCACGCCGGGTCGGGATTGCTCGAAGATCAGGTTCATGGTTTCTCCAACGCCTTCACGTACCGCTCGATCTCGTCTTCCGTGCGCTTCTCGGTCACGCAGACCAGCACCTGGTGGTCGCGCGCGGCGTCCCAGCGGCCAAGGTCCAGGCCGCCGAGCAGGCCGGCCTTCAGCAGCGCGGCCAGCACTTCCGCCGCGGGTTTCTCCGTCTCGTAGACGAACTCGTGGAAGACGGGGTACTCGGGCACCGCGCGGACGCCCTTAGCGCCTTTCAGCTTGCGGCGCAGCAGGTCGGCCTTGGACACGCAGAGTTCGCCGGCGCGCTTCAGGCCCGCACGACCGAGGCAACTCATATAGAAGTGCGCCATGATCGCGCAGAGCGCCTGATTCGAGCAGATGTTTGAGGTGGCTTTCTCGCGGCGGATGTGTTGTTCGCGTGTCTGCAGCGTCAGCGTAAACGCGCGGCGGCCTTGCGTGTCCACCGACTGCCCAACCAGACGACCCGGGATGCGCCGCACGAGCGCCTTGGTGCAGGCGACGTAGCCGAGGTACGGGCCGCCGAACTGAAGCGGCACGCCCAGCGACTGCGCTTCGCCGCAGACGATGTCCGCGCCCATCGCACCGGGCGGCTTCAGCAGTCCGAGTGTGAACGGATTGGCAACGGCGATCAGCAGCGCGCCGGCTTTGCGAACGACGCCGGACAGCGAACTCAGATCGCCGATGGCGCCGTAGAAGTTCGGGTAACCGACGGCGACGCAGGCGGTCTTGTCGTCCGCGGCCTGGCCCAGTTCCGACATCGGGCTACCGAAGGCGTCGCCGCGCACAGGGACGACGTGCACGTCGATGTTCAGCGCGGCGAGGCCGGTCCGGACCGTCTCGATGTAGTGCGGATGGATGGCGCCGTCGAGCACCACGCTGTCGCGGTTCGTCTGGTGCAGCGCCATGAGGCAGGCTTCGAGCAAGGCGGTGCCGCCTTCATAGAGCGATGCGTTGGCGACGTCCAGCCCGGTCAGGGTCGCCATCATCGACTGGTACTCGTAAATGAGCTGCAGGATGCCCTGGCTGATCTCGGGCTGGTAGGGCGTGTAGGCGGTGTAGAGTTCGCCGCGCGAGGCCAGTTCGAAGACGGCGGCCGGAATGTAGTGGTCGTAGGCACCGGCGCCAAGGAAACAGGGACAGGCATCGGTCGACCGGTTCAGCCCAGCCAATCGTGCCAGGTCCGCCTGGACTTCCATCTCGCTGAGGCCCTGCGGCAGGACGAGGCCTTTGCAGCGGACTTCGGCGGGCAGGTGTGCGAAGAGGTCTTCGAGGCTCTTGGCGCCGATGGCGGACAGCATCGCGGCACGTTCCGCGTCTGTGTGAGGAATGTAGTTCATGACGGGCTCCGTCCGTGAAAGGTTGACCCGATCTTACGCAGTCGG
>CAYSBP010000159.1:0-4255 GCA_964429255.1 uncultured Planctomycetia bacterium | reverse complement strand
ATCTGGATCGCGCGGTAGAGCGTCTGGTTGCCGCACTCGTCGCCGCCGCGAATCTGGATGGCACGGTAAAGCTGATGGATCAGCGCGGTGCCGGGCAGCGCGGCGCCGGACTGGCGCGCGGCGTCCAGCAGGATCCGAACGTCCTTCTGCTGATGCTTGACAAAGAAGCCGGCCGAATCGTCGCCGGCCAGCATCTTGGGCGCGAGCACTTCCAGCGACCAGCTGCGACCCGCACCGTCTTTGACGGCCTCCCAGACCTTCTGCGGGTCGGCGCCGAGCTTCTGAGCCAGGACCATGGCTTCGGCGACACCGAGGATGCAATTCACGACGAGCACCTGATTGCAGGCCTTGGCCACCTGGCCCATTCCAGGGCCGCCGACGAAAACCAGGTTCTTTCCGTAGGCGGACAGCACCGGCTTGGCGGCTTCGAAATCGTCGGCCGCGCCGCCGCACATGATGGCTAGCGTTCCGGCGATGGCGCCCTTCTCGCCGCCGCTCAAGGGCGCGTCGAGGAATCGGAATCCGCGCGCGCGGAGTTCCTTCTCGATCTCCTGAGCCGCGGATGGCGCGATGGTGGAATGGTCGATGATCAGCGTGCCCGGCGCCGCCGTGCCTGCGATGCCGTTGGCGCCCAGGATCACTTCACGGACGTCCGGCCCGTCACCGACGCAGGTGCAGACGACACGCGCGCCTTTCGCCGCCTCGGCGGGCGTGGCGCAGGCGGTTGCACCGGCCTGGGCGAGGGACTCGGTCTTCGACGTCGTGCGGTTGTAGACGCGGACGGTGTGCCCGGCCTTGATCAGATGCAGCGCCATCGGACGGCCCATCAGGCCAAGGCCGACAAAGGCGACGGTTTCAGGCATCTCAGAAGTGCCTTTCGATATACGTCACGGCCGATTCCAGATCCGGCAGGATCTTGGTGCAGAAGCGGACCATCCAGGGCGAACAGTCGGCAAAGCTGTGCGGCGAGAAGGCAATGACGAACTTGCCCAGATCGTGACTCGCGTAGAAGACTTCCATCGATGTGCCGACGCTGGCTTTGGAGTAGTTCACCAGGACCAGGTCCGCGTCGCGGATGTCCTGCAGGTCGAACTCCACGATCTCGTTGGCGCTGTCGATCTCGCGATCGCGGAAGTTTCGGCGCATGGGGTCGAGCAGGATGAAGCGCCCGGCAAGCCGCTCCTTGGCGCGTGTGCGCCAGTCTTTGCTCTCGCTTGTCGCGCAATCCATGATCGGGCCGCAGAGGTAGATCTTCCGGTTCATGTGGGGCCCCATTCGTTCTCCTGTTCCGCGAAGGCACGGACATACACGGAAGCGCACGGACCGGTGCGCGCCACGGTTTACGGCGCCTTCGCCTTGAGCGCCTTGCGCAGCGCCTGAGCGATGCTGGTCGCCAGGCCTTCCACGTCCTCGTCGAACGACGGCCGATATACAAAGGCCCTGCAGGCTCGCGAGAGCATGATGTTCAGACCGCGTTCCTGATTGTGCCGAAAGTCGGTACGCACGCCGACGACGGGCATCCCCTTCTTGAATGCGTAGCCGACTTCGAAACTCGTCCCGCTGTCGGCATCCGAGCCGTCGAGCCAGGCCAGCATCACGTCAGCCTGATCGATGGCCTCTATGCAGCCTTGGAAGATCATGCCGAAGGCCCTTGCGTCGTTAAACTTGTCGTCGTGCTTGAAGTCCTGTGGAAGGACGATCTGTGCTTCGGGCATGACACGTTCGATGGCCCGCGCCAGCGCGCGGTTGGCACGGCGTTCCAGGAGTGTGAAGAGCGGCGCGGCGAAGTAGATGCGGTAGCGTTTGGGCGCGTCGCTGCCAGGGATCGATCTTCCGTTTTTGGCCATGGGATACGGGTCTACCCGCGGGTTTCCCAGGACGCAAGTACGAGGAGCAGCTGATCGGTCGGGTAGCTCAGGGCAGTTGCCTGCCCCAAGCCTCCATCGATCCGGACACGCATGACGGACACATCGTATGTTGGCAACAACATGAGAGGCGGGAAACCCGCTCGCCCAGATCTATGTGGAGGGGCGCGAGTGCCATCCCTGCCGCGATCCCCGCCGGATTCGGTTTGCCGGCCGCGAAAGCCTGGCGTACGCATTTGCGGCCCGCCCGTCCGCCCGCTATAAGATCGCTCGCGCACAGGAGAGCGAAACGCACCATGGCGGATACGCAAACCAACACACCGCAGGACCCCAAGGTGCTGCCAACAGGCACGCCCGAAGAACTCCGCGCCGCAGTCGCGGAGGCCATCGATTACCGTGGCGATGTGACCATGAAGCTGGCCGATGGAAGCACCGTGGTGGGCTTCGTCTTCAATCGCACGTTGGAAAGCACGGCCGAACCGTACCTCGAGTACTACCCGCGCAATGAAGAGCAACCCAAACGCCTCCCGCTGAAGGACATCAAAGGGCTGGCGCTGACCGGCGCGGACGCCGCGGTCGGACGCAGTTGGGAGACCTGGACGAAGATGTATCAGGAGAAGAAGAAAGCGCAGGCCGAAGGGCGCGACATCGGCAATATCGAACCGGAAGCGCTGCCGCTGGACGACTGATATCAGAAATTGAGTCGCGTCTGCGGGCCTGGCGGCCGCTTGGGCTTGCGGATCTGGGTCGTTTCTTCCGGCGGATCGACGCTCTCGTCCTTTTCGGCGGCTGCGGCGGACGCTTCCTGGGCCGCGAGAAGGATCGGATCGTCGGTATCGAGTTCGATATCCATCGAAATCGGATCGCGAACGGATGTACGGGTCAAATCGACCGGCGGGACTTGAGAAGTGCCTAATCCCTGCGTCGAAGTGGCTGAAGATTGCGCCTGCGCGGGTGTCGAAGGTTGAGGTTTGAGGTCAAGGTTGGCTTTCTTGCGGACGCTCGTGTCCAGGATGCGGCGACGACGGACCGACTGCTTTTTCAGGTCTCCCGTCGCACATTTGGGGCAGACGGAGTCCAAATTCTCTCGGTCTTTACCCGTCCACGATAGAGGCAACTCCTTGTCGCACTGACTGCATCGATTCCTGGTCACGGCTTCACCTCAGCAATGATCACGCTCAGCACCGCCCTATCCAAATGTATACCGCGTTAACGCCGCCAATTCCGGAAAGTACGAACGACGCGCGGCCATACAGAACCGACCCAGCGAAGAATAGCCCGCCTGCCTCCTCTGTCAATAGGCGCCCTTGGCCTGTCTTTAAAGGAGCATTCCCCGCGCACTCGTGTTTTGCAAACAATGGCGCGATCCTGTAGTGTGCCGGGCGCTCGGATCCTGGCTCTCCGCTGAAGCGTAACGTAGCCTGGACTGTGGTTTCTTCTAGGAATCTTCCGCGTGGTCGATCAACCCGTCCTCGATGCCCACACACACGCCTTCCCCGACGCCATTGCCCGGAACGCCATGGAGAAACTGACCGCCGGCGCGCTCTTCGGTCCCGTTCGCCCTTCACACGATGGCACGGTCCGCTCGCTGCTCGCGCTCATGGATCGTGCCCGTATCACCCGCGCCTTTGTCCTGTCCATCGCCACGCGACCCGAGCAGGTGACGAAGATCACCGACTGGGCGGCCTCGATCGCTTCCGACCGGCTTATCCCATTCGCCTCGCTCCATCCCGACTTCCCTGATCTCGAAGGTGAGGCGCGACGCATCGCACGGCTGGGTTTGCGCGGCCTCAAGTTCCATCCGCACTACATGAACTGCGCGGCCGACGATCCGCGCGCCCTGCGCGTAGCTCAGGTCGCCGAATCGGCCGGGTTGGCCATGGTCTTCCACGCCGGTTACGACATGGCATTCCCGGACGATGACCGGGCTGCTCCGGAACGACTGCTGCGCATACACGAGGCCGCACCGGGATTGCGGATCCTGCTGGCGCACTTCGGTGGTTGGCGCGCATGGGACCGCGTTCTGAAGTACATTGCCGGCCGACCCATCTACCTGGAGACAAGTTGGACCGATGGTTTCTGCCCGCCCGACCTGCTGCAATCCATTCTCGCCAGGCACGATCCCCGCTATGTTCTCTTCGGCACGGATGCGCCTTGGGGCGATCCGAGTGCAGGACTGGCGCACTTCACCCGGCTGCCCATCGCTGCGTCGGTCCGTCCCAGCGTGCTCTGGGGAAACGCGCATCGGTTCGCCGGGCTGACCGTGGATGCCTAGCCTGGATTATTCACGCTCAGAGGGATGGGCGTTGCAGACTGCCGGCGCCGCGAGCGTGAATAATCCAGGTTAGCCCTGAGCGAGGCCTCGGGAGCGGCCGAGTCGAAGAGGATTA
>CAYSBP010000158.1:0-7458 GCA_964429255.1 uncultured Planctomycetia bacterium | reverse complement strand
TCGATATACATTGCGTCTGATTGCCTGTCTATCGAATTCCCACGCCGATCATCCCTGATTCCCCAGATGTTCCGTTCAGGGGAATGACGTGTGAAAAGCCCCTGACGTGCGCTGCCGTTCTACTCAAGAAGCGCTTGCCGGGCGGCCTGCAAGCCCATAGGATTCCGGCCCTCCTCGCGACGGGGCTCGCCCCATGGCCGAAGGGGCCCGACGATGCAGACGCGCCGATTCCTCCCTTTCCTCCTGCTCCTCTTCATCGGTAGCGGCTGCGCCGCGCTCATCTACGAGGTGGTTTGGTACCAGCTGCTGCAGTTCGTGATCGGGTCGTCAGCCATCTCCCTGGCGGTCTTGCTTGGAACTTTCATGGGCGGCCTGTGCCTTGGCAGCTTCGGCTATTCGCGCGTGGCCTCGGACCGCCGGCATCCGCTGAAGATGTACGCGCTGCTCGAGGTGGCCATCGGGGTCATTGGCCTCCTCGAACTGGTCCTCGTGCCGGCCATCGGCAGCGCCTACGCGAGCTGGGCCGGGTCCGGGACCGTCGGAATCGTGCTGCGGGCCGTGGCAGCCGGCGTCTGTCTCCTGCCGCCGACGCTGCTGATGGGCGCCACGCTGCCGGCGCTGTCGAGGTGGATCGACCTGACGCCGCGCGGCATCGCCTGGCTGGGGTTCTTCTACGCGGGCAACACGGCCGGGGCCGTCATCGGCAGCCTGCTGGCCGGATTCTACCTGCTCCGCGTGTACGATCTGACGACGGCGACGCTCGTGGCGGTCGCACTCAACACGGCCGTGGCGGTCCTCGCGTACGGACTAGCCTCGGTGAGCGCCTACACCCCGGCGGAGGCCAAGGCGCCACCGTCGGCCGACAGCGGGCTACCGGCCGCGCTGGAGGTCCAGCGCAAGGAATGCCGCGCGATCTTCCTCGCCATTGCCCTCTCGGGTTTTACGGCGTTGTCGGCCGAGGTGCTGTGGGCGCGCCAGCTCTCCCTGCTCTTCGGCGGGACAACGTACACCTTCTCGTTGATCCTGGCCGGGTTCCTCCTCGGCCTCGGCCTCGGCAGCGGCCTGGGTTCGGCGCTCGCCCGCGTGATTGCGCGGCCCGCTGTTGCACTGGGATTGGCGCAGGCGGGCGTCTGCGCGGCCATCGCCTGGGCCGCCGTGATGGTGGGATCGTCGATGCCGTACTGGCCGATCCTCCCCTCGTTGTCGACGAGCCCCTGGTTCAACTTCCAGCTCGATGCGGCGCGGTGCCTGTGGGTGGTGCTGCCGGGCGCCATCCTTTGGGGCGCCAGCTTCCCGCTGGCCTTGGCGGCGGTGGCGGCGTACGGCGGCGATCAGGCCCGGGTCGTGGGGCGGTTGTTCGCCGCCAACACGCTCGGGGCCATCCTTGGATCGCTGGGCACCGGCATGCTCATCGCATGGGTGGGCAGCCAGCACACCCAGCAGTTCCTGATCGCGGTGGCGGCGACGTCAGCGCTGCTGATGTTGATGCCGGGCCCCGCCATGGGCCGCTATGCCAAAGTCGGCCTGGTGCTGGCGCTCGGGCTTGGCGCGATGGCCCTCGGCCGTACAGTTCCCAAGACGCCCGGCCTGCTCGTCGGCTACGGCCGCTTCTCGGCCACGCGGATCGGCCGGGCCGACTTCATCTATGTGGGCGAGGGCCTCAATGCTTCGGTGGCGATCTCGCGGCTTCCGAATGGCGTGCTCAATTACCACAACGCCGGCAAGATCCAGGCATCGAGCGAACCGCAGGATATGCGTCTGCAGCGCATGCTGGGCCACCTGACGACGATCGTGCCAGAGCACCCGTCGTCGGTCTTCGTGATTGGCTTCGGCGCGGGCACGACGGCCGGGGCGGTCTCGATCGACCCTCGCGTCGAACGCGTCACGATCGCCGAGATCGAGCAGCTGGTGCCGAAGACCGTCTCCACGTACTTCAGCGATCACAACTTCAATGTTGCCAACAACCCGAAAGTTACGATCCGGATCGACGACGCGCGTCACTACCTCCTGACGACAAACGAAACCTTTGACGCGATCACATCCGACCCGCTTGACCCGTGGGTGAAGGGCGCCGCCATGCTCTACACACGCGAGTTCTTCGACCTGGTCAAGCGGCGGCTCAACCCCGGCGGGGTCGTCACGCTCTTCGTCCAGCTCTACTCGAGCAACGAGGAGGCGGTGAAGAGCGAGATCGCCACGTTCTTCGAGGTGTTTCCCAAGGGCATGCTGTTCGGGAACACCCACCACGGCGCGGGCTACGACCTGGTCCTGCTCGGGCAGCGGGATCCGGCGCCGCTCGATCTGGACCGGCTCTCGGCGCGCCTCGATCAGCCGGAGTACGCGCCGGTCGTGCAGTCCCTGCGGGAGGTGGGCTACGCGTCGCTCACCGACCTGCTATCCACGTTCGTGGGAGACGCGCCCAACCTGGGCGAATGGATGGCCAACGCGGTTATCAATCGCGACAGCAGCCTGCGCCTGCAGTACCTCGCCGGCATGGGCGTGAACAAGCAAGTCGGCGGCAGGATCTATCGGAACATCCTCGCACACCGCCAGGTGCCATCCGGGTCGTTCAGCGGGACCGAGGAACGCAAGGCCCTGCTGTGGGAGGCGGTCCAGAATCCGCGGTAGCGGTAGAGGCGGTCGGTTCACCGCCCCCTGGATTGCGGCGGCGCGCGACAGCCCGGGTTATCCATTACGACGTCGACGCGCGTAAGGTCGTCGAGCTGCTTCCGCTCGTCCCGGGCGGAAAGACCTCATCCAGCGCATCCCGCAGCACCCGGCCCAGCAGCGCGATCTCCTCGCATGTGATCGTCAGCGGCGGAACGCAGAGGACCAGATCGCCGATCGCCCGCAGGTTGACCGCTCGTTTTCGAGCGGCCAATACCACCTGATGTCCCATTCGCCATTCCCACGGGAAGGACGCCCGAGAGGTCTGGTCCGCCACCAGTTCCAACCCCGCCATCATCCCACGCCCTCTGATCTCGCCGACCCGACGGCATTCGCGCAGACCGTTCAACATGTTCCAGAGCCCCGGAATGGTCTCCTCCCGCAGCACCCGCTGAAAGCCGGGATCGCTTAAGGTTTTCAGCGCCGCCAAGGCCGTGGCGCAACCCAGCGCTGAGCCGGTGAACGTGTGCCCGTGGAAGAACGTCTTCCGTTCGGCGAACGCGCCCTGGAACACGTCGTACACCCGATCGGCGGCCAACACGGCTGAAAGCGGCAGCAGGCCGGCCGTCAGGCCTTTCGCGAGACAAAGAATATCCGGTTTCCGGCCGGTGATCTCGTGCGTGAACAGAGGCCCCAGCCGGCCGCAACCCACGGCCACTTCGTCATAGATCACCGGCACCCCCGCTTCGCGCGCCGCATCGGTCACGCGTTCGATGTAACCGTCCGGTTGCGGGATGATTCCACCAGGGCCCAGCAGCAGCGGTTCGATGACCAACGCGGCCAGCTCGTGTGCGTGCTCGCACAGCTTCTGTTCCATCGCCAGGGCGCACTCGCGGGCACAGGACGCCGGCTCCTTCTTCCACGGGCAGCGGTAACAGTACGGCGGAGGGACACGTTCGGCAGGGAAGAGCAGCGGCCGGAAGACGCCGTGAAACAGGTCGACTCCGCCAACGGAGACGGCGCCCAGCGTGTCGCCGTGATACGCCGACCCGAGAGCCAGGAATTTCGAGCGTTCCGGGTGGCCGGTGTGCACCTGATACTGGTAGGCCATCTTCAGGGCGACTTCGACGGCCTCGCTTCCGCTGTCCGCGAAGAAGACATGGTTCAGCGGCGGGCCGGCCAGTTCCGTCAGGCGCGCGGCCAGTTCGATGGCCGGCTCGTGCGTGATGCCCAGCAGGGACGAATGCGAAAAGCGTCGTACTTGTGCAATCAGGGCCTCTTCGGCCTCTTTCGGGCGGCAACCAAGAGCCATGCACCAGTAGCCGCAATTGGCATCGAGGTAGCGCTTCCCGTCACGGTCGATCAGCCAGTTGCCTTCGGCGCCAACCATGATGGGCGGCGCGGGCTCTTCGGCCGCGTACGCCTGCATCTGAGTAAATGGATGCCAGAGGGCAGAGGTGTCGATCCGCCGGAGATCCTGTTCGTCACGCCGGACATCCTGTTTCATGGCCGTGTTATGCCATCCGCGCACAGTGTGACAACACGAAATCGGCGGCACGATGCGGCATGCAGGAATCCGTCGGGCCCATGCCGCCGACGCCCACGAAGCCCATTCGTACCCTGGCCCTGCGTTTGGCCCTCCGTGCCCTGTTACTTTCACCGGATGCGTCTTTCAATGAAAGGGCTGCGTTTGCGCACGATCTACCAAAGTTGCTTGGACGACTTGTCAAACGTGCAGCAGCTCGTATGACGCACACATGGACCCGCTGGTCGGTACCCGCAACTGCCCGCACGTGGGATTTGAGGCCCACGAGGGGCGACCATGCTGTCGTGCAGACGAACTCGTCCGCCACGGATGCGGTCTCGCCGTGCCCAACCCAAAAGCGCAGACCCATTCGAGAACATTCGTCACGGCCGAGCACTTCTGCACCGTTCTTGGACGGGACGTCATTCCCGCGGAAGCGCTGCGCCTGGACGCACGGAACAGGGCCGAAGCCGCACGCAAGAGGCAGCCTCGACCTCAACCCTTTCGCCCTCCGGGATCCTCACGACCGCGCCCCGTCCCGGAGCCGCCGTCTTCCTACGATCCGGAAACGGACCAGCCGGTCATCCCCACGCACACGCTTCGCCACGAGACGCAGCGCCCCAGCCCGAACGCGCCATGCCCTTGTGGCAGCGGCCGCAAATACAAGAAATGCTGCGGACGTGGGTGACACGCTCAGGGTCCTTCAACGCTCGGCTGCTTGCGGAGCGCTATGAAACACTCCTGACGACGCGTTCCTCCGGATTGTGTCCGGCGGCGGATTGCGCTAGAGTCTCCTTTCATGCTTATTGCGATCGTCTTGAGCCCGTGGTTGCCGCTGCCCCTACTGGCCCTGACGGCTATCCTTCTCGTCCTTCTGGCCGCCGCGGCTGCATGGCGCACACGACGTTCGGCACCGCGATGGATGGCCTGGATCGCACTTCTACTCCGCCTTCTTGCCCTCGCGTGTCTCTGTCTGCTCATCCTAAGGCCGGAAACCGTACGGACGGAACAAGTTGAAAAGCGCCGCTCGATCCTGCTGCTGGTCGACGACACACAGAGCCTGCTGCTGCGCGACACCGACACCGGGCCCACGCGCGCGGAGGAAGGGAGCGGGGCGCTACAGCAACTGCTGGAGGGCGCCGCCGCGCGCCGTTGGGAGGTGAGCGGATACGACGCGGGTGAGAAATTGGAGACGCGCCACCCCACCGACGCGCATCTGCGAGGTCGGGCGCCTTCTTCTCCACTGGGCGAACGGATGGCCGAGGCCCTCGCGCTCGCCACGCAGGACCCGCGGTCGTCCACACCGTGTGCGGGCATTCTCTTTACCGACGGTTGCGTGAACCGGGGACGCTCGATGTCCGATGCCGCGGCCGTCTGGAGAGACCGCGGAGTGCCACTCTTCGCCGTTCTCCTGGGACGTCCCCGCGACCCCGCACCCGATGCTCAGTTGTCCGGTCTGATCATCCGCAGCGGCGAAGCGCAAGCGAGCGGAGCACCGATCCGTGGTGGAAGCCGGCTGAACATCGAAGCGCAGGGCGCCCTGCTGGCAGGGGGCCCCACGCGAACCGGGCCGCTGGCCGACGCCACCGCGCGTCTCTTCATTTCCGGCCCGCTGACAGAGACGGGGGCCTTGTTCAAGGAAGTCGGGACACTCCGCCACCGTCTGCCTGAAAGCCCCGCGTGGACACCGGTGCGGCTCCCCTTCGCCCCTTCCCTCCCGGGCCTCTATCGTGTGCGTTTGGCCTTGGATCCGATCGAGGGCGAGCGTCACGTGGAGAACAACATCGTCTACGGATCGTTCGAGGTCATTCCACCGCAGCGCCGCATCCTCTACATCGCCTCGCGGCTTGGGCACAACTACCGGTCGCTGCGCGACCTGCTGGTCAACTGGGATGGCCCGCCCGTCGAAGTCGTCACGGACTTCGTTACAACGCGCAACGAAGGCGAGCCGGCGGCCGCAGGAATGGCTGACGGCATAGTAGCCCGCTGGCTCGGCGAAGGCGTCCCGGAGGCCCAGCGCGGCGGTTCCATACTTTGGGAAGAGCCGGATTTCGCGCGCATCCAGCCGGCCACACAGGCCAAAATGCGTGCTGCGATCCAGTCGGGCGCACTCAGCGTCGCTTGGATACTGAATGAAAACGCGGCCGCGCTGCGACGCCGGCTCCACGGCTCGCCACTGGAGGACGCCTTTCTGTTCACCCACCTCGAAGCCCCCGGCACCGAACCGCGCCCCGCCGGAACGGAATGCGATCCCGCCGCTCGCGGGCACCCCGTCATGCAACGCATCTTCTCCGGCCGTCAGGGCAAGGATCCCCTGGCCGATCTGCCGACGTTGACGGTCTGCGGCGAATTCGCCAAGCCGCGCGACGGTACCGTCGTCCTGCTCCGCTCGGGCACACGTCCCCTGCTGATCGTGGGGCGCGTGGGCCAGGGCCGCGTGGCCATCCTGGCCTCCGGAGAGAGCTGGCGCTGGCTCGCCCCGCTGCGCCCGTCGGGACGGGATTCCGCCGCACGCGGAATTGCGGAGCAGATGTATCTTGGGTTGGTCGAATGGATCTCGGACAGCAGCCCTCGCGCCGATCCGCCGGTGCAGCTGTTTCTTCCCAAGGATGAATGGAGTCTGGGCGAACGGCTAACCGCACGCGTCGTTGCACACGTGAACGATCCCCACCAGGGCCTTCAGGTCGAACACGATCTGACCTGCCTCGGCGCTGGAGTACCGCCGCCCCCCCGCTGGAAACCGTGGGCCGGCGATGTCAGTGCTCCAGAGGGCGCCTGGGACGCCTCGCTTCCGACGGATACCGAGCGCGGACGCCTGCGTGCCTACTCCGGCACCGCCGGATGGCTGGAACGTTCAGGGGAATGGCTGCTGCGCGCACGAGTCCTGCTGCCCGACGGCCGCGAACTCGGGCAGGACCAGATTCAGTTCGTCGTTCGCGGTGCCCCGCTTGAAGAACGCTCGGATCATCCCGATCGCGACGCGCTCCGGCAGGCGGTCGAAGCTGCGGGTGTCCGCAACGGACAGACCGGAATGCTGCTGGAACCTCGCGCAGATGAAATGTCCAAACTGTTGACCCGGCTCGCCCCCTGGATGCAACCCGAAACGATCAGCCGGGAAATCCGATCCCCCGCCGTCAGCACGGGCGGATTGATGGGACTCCTGATCCTGGCCTTGCTGGTCGATATCTGGCTGCGGAGGGGATGAGAAAGGACTGCGGTCAGCGACGCAACACCACAGCGCTGCAGGACCACAGGGCCACAGAAGGTCAGAAGTCGGAGGGCCGTGGGCAGAACAGCGGCGCACCAAGCACCGTGTCCGCTCCACC
>CAYSBP010000157.1:0-7504 GCA_964429255.1 uncultured Planctomycetia bacterium | reverse complement strand
CCTCAACCCAGGCTCAAACCCCCGTCGAGCACCAGGACCTGGCCCGTCAGGTAGGCCGCCTGCGGGGAGCAAAGGAACCCGGCCAAGGCCGCGACTTCCTCGGGGTAGCCGTAGCGTCCCAGCGGGACGGCCTCGCAAAGCTTCGCCCGGCGCTTCTCGTCATGGTGCGCCGTCATCGGCGTCTCCACGTAGCCGGGCGCGATCACATTGACCGTCGCGCCCCATCGCGCGCACTCCAATGCCAGCGTCTTGGCCAGCCCGGAGAGCGCACCCTTTGACGCCGCGTAGGCCGCGCCGTTCCCCAGACCGGCGACCCCGGCGAGGCTGCCGATGAAGACCAACCGGCCATCGGGAACCTTGCGCGCGTAACGCAGCATGGCCTTGGAGAGCGCGAAGGCCGAGAGCGCATGCAGTTCCAGCAGCGCCTGCCACTCCTCGGCCTTGGTGAACGTGACGGGCTTTTCGACCATCCCGCCGGCAGCATGGACCAGGATCGTCGGGCCGCCGAGCTGTTCGGCAACGGCATCCACCAGCCGCGCCGCACCTCCAGGTTGGGCCAGATCGGCCGCAAACGATTGTGCCCGATGACCCGCCGCGGTCAGTTCGGCCACGACCTGCCGGGCTTCTTCAGCGTGCGAACGGTACTGAATGGCCACGGCCCTTCCTGCCCGCGCCAACTCCAGTGCACACGCTCGTCCGATACCGGAGGAACCGCCGGTAACCAGTGCGGTTCGACCTGATATGACTTCAGCAACGCTCATGTTCCCGAGAATACCGCTTCACGTTGACAATGCGAGTCTCCGTACCGCGCGGCCCAAGCCGCTGATCCGCGGCGCGGTCCTCAGAGCATGGACTGCGGATCGATATCCACAGTCGCGTCGGCGCCCTTCAGTCGTTCCAGCGCGCGGCCCATCGGGCCGCCGAAGAGGCCGGCCAGCGCCTCGCCCGTGGGCGACTTCACCAGGATATGGAAGCGATGGAAGCCCTCCAGCATGGCCAGCGGAGCGTTGGACGGCCCGAGTACCTGCAACGGTGAACCCTGGGTCGCGCCGCGCAGAATCTCGGCCGCTTCGCGTGCCGCTGCCGAGGCCTTGGCGCCATCCTTGCCGCGAATCAGAAGACGCGCCAGCCGCGTGTAGGGTGGGTAGCCGTACGTCCTGCGTTCCCGGAGCTCGTTTTCGATGAAGCCCTGGTAATCGTGCTGCGCGGCGGCGAGGACGGCGGGATCTTTGGGCAGGTAGGTCTGCACCAGCACGCGTCCGCCCTTCTCGCTACGCCCGGCGCGGCCCGAGACCTGTTCGAGCAACTGGAACGTCCGTTCACGCGAACGGAAATCCGGCATGTGCAGCGCGGTGTCAGCGAGCACAATGCCGACCAGCGTGACGTTGGGGAAATCGAGGCCTTTGGCGATCATCTGTGTGCCGATGAGGATATCGATTTGTCCGGCGCGGAAGGCACTCAGCGTCTCGACGTAGGAAACGCGCCGAGTCATCGTATCGCTGTCCATGCGGGCGACGCGGGCGTCGGGGAAGGTCTGGCGAACCTGGTGCTCGAGTCGCTCGGTGCCGAGCCCCCAGAACTTGATGCCGGGCGCGCCACACTCGGCGCACGTCTCGGGGATCGGTTTCTCCATGCCGCAGTAGTGGCATGTGACGATCTCACGCTCCCGGTGGCTGGTCAGCGTGATGTCGCATTGCGCGCAGCGCTCGGTATGTCCGCAGCGCAGGCAGGTGATGACGGTGGCATATCCTCTGCGATTGAGAAAGAGGATGGTCTGCTCGCCGCGCGCAACGGTTTCGCGGACCGCCGTCACCAGCGCGCGCGCAAGGTAGTTGTAGCGGTTGGTGTCGCGGTTCTCCTCGGTCATCGAGACGATTTCAACGGGTGGCAGTTTCTGACCGCGGACGCGTTCAGGCAGGAGCAGCCGTTGGCAGCGTCCGGATTGTGCGGCCAGCGCGGACTCCAGGCTGGGCGTGGCACTTCCCAGGATCAGGACAGCCCCTGCAGCGCGGGCACGTTCATAGGCCACTTCGCGAGCCTGGTACCGCGGCGTGGATTCCTGTTTGAAGGTGCCTTCGTGCTCCTCATCGATGACGATGCAGCCGAGGCGTTCCAGCGGCGCGAAGAGCGCCGAGCGTGCGCCGATCACGACGCCGATCCGGCCCGAGCGCACCGCACGCCATGCTTCGGCCCGCTCACCGTCCGTCAGATGGCTGTGCAGAACGGCCACGCCGTGCCGCCCGAGGCGTTCCTCGAAGCGTGCGGCCGTCTGCGGCGTCAGCGCGATCTCGGGGACCAGCACCAATCCCTGGCGCCCGGTCTCCAGGGCCGTCGCGAGCGCGCGCAGGTAGACCTCGGTCTTGCCGCTCCCGGTGACACCCTGCAGAAGGAAAGCCCGATGGCGGCCGCCGGCCAGCGCCTCGCGAATCGACGCACATGCCGACTCCTGTGCCGCGGTCAGCGTTAAGCCGGAAGGTACGGTCGGTTCGGTGCCCTGGGCGTATGCTTCTGCAAGTGTGACCGGGGCCTTTTCGTGAATGGCGATTAGGCCCTTCTTGAGCAGCGCCTTCAGCGCCGCGTCGTTAGCCTCGGTGCTCTTCAGCAGTTCCGTCGCCAGGATCGGTTCACCTGCGGCCAGCAACGCGTGTAACACGGCGGACTGTTTGGGGGCCTTCTTCGCGCACACCTCGGCTGCCGCGCGCAAGGCTTCCGCGGGAACAGCCGCGTTGATCATGCGCAACCGGGCGGCCTCAGCACCGCGTTTGACGCCAGCCGGCAGTACAGCGGCCAGGACACTGCCCAACGGACAGGCATACTGCCGCGCGATCCAGCGCGCCAGATCGAGGATCGGCGGGATCACCAGTGTCCCGTCTTCATCCAGTGTCTTAATGACCGGCTTGATGCGACCTGGATCCAGGCCGGTTGCCTGAAGCGTTTCGACCTCCTCGATCGCAGCGACATATCCGATGGCCGTGCGCGGACCCAACGGCACGAGGACGCGGGTGCCGGGCGAAAGCTGGGTGACCAGCACCGCGGGCGCCCAGTAGGTGAACGGTTCTGGGGCGCCGCGTTCCAAGGCCACGTCGACCCGTTTGGCACCCGGCGGCAGGGCGGACGTTTTCGGCATCCGCTCATGCGGAGCCGTTCGCGCGGTCGGAGCGTTCGATACGCCGGGCGCCGGCGGCGGTTCGAGACCGCTAAAGAGGTCGGGTTCCGGGTCCTGATTCCCGCGACGGGCCATGGCGGGAGCATAACCAATCGCTGACAGGATGAACAGGAAGGACACGATTCTGGTGCTCGTGGCGGATGTGTGGTAACGTGGTTTCTTCGTGACGGCATGGAGCGAACGCATACGATGACCCGCTGGCTGATTCTTCTCCTGACCACGCTGTTCTGGGGCGGGATGATGGTCTGGGTCTACAGCGAACACCGCGGCTCGTCCGTCGGGATGGACGCGCAGTCGGACCGGATGGCGCTGGAGTCGCTTTTCGACGATCGCGCCGCGCCGCGCGAGGTTTGGCGGGTGTACTTCGATCCGCGACTGATGCGTCCGCCGTCCGAGTGGGACAAACCGTACGGTCCCGAGCATGGCCCGGAGAGTGTCCGGCAGGCTGCGCTTGCGGAAGGAGTCCGGGCGGGAGCGCATGAAGGCGAGGTACTGGTTGGCAGGCGCGAAGTCAGGCAGACCATCCGCGGATTTACGCGGGCCGAGGTCACCTCGTACATGAAACTGCAGTGGCCCGATGGGTTTGGCGATGCGCCGTTCCGGTTCACCGGGAACATGATTGAAGAGGGCACGATGCGCTTCTCCAGAGAGCGTGGATTGGAGGAGGTCGTCGCCAAGGCCCGCATCTTCGCGACACTGGAACTGCACACCAGGGGTTACCGCGAGGGCAACGCGCTGAAAATGACCCTCACGTTCTTCAATGGGCCGGACAAGAAGATCATGGATCAGGAGATGCTGATCCCGCTGATCGGTTCGTGTGCGCCGACCTTCGGGCTCTCCCCGTTCTTCTTCAATCCGCGGATCAACGCCGGCGACCGGTGGAGCGTGGCCACGCTCCATTTCGCACCTCAGGAACGAGGCCGGTTGCGCACGTTGCTGGTGCAGGTCCTGCAGGGGCAGAGGACGATCCAGTATATGGGGCTTCCCACTCCGGTGTACGAGGCGGTGGCAAAGGGCGAAAGCATGACCAGCACGGCCTGTTACTCGCCCGACGGTCATGTGCTGGTACAGCATGTGCAGTTCGCTGGACTTCGGCTTACGATGATCCGTGAGGAGCTTCGCGAAACAGAACCATGATCGAGATCGCGGGACTGACCAAGAAGTACGGCAGCAAACCGGCGTTGCATGGGCTGGACCTGGTGCTGAAGGCCGGCGAGGTCTTCGCGCTTCTGGGCCCCAACGGCGCGGGCAAGACGACCACGCTGAAGATCCTGGCCGGTCTCGTCCGTCCCACCTCCGGTTCCGCCCGCGTCAGCGGTTGCGATGTCGTGACCGACAGCCTTCGCGCGCGCCAGATGCTGAGCTACGTGCCCGACGAACCGTATCTTTACGACAAGCTCACCGGACGCGAATTCCTGCGCATGGTTGCCGAACTCCACACGCTTCCGCGCGGCAAGACGGAGGAGGAGATCGCGCGACTGGCGAACACCTTCGAGCTGACCGAGTTCATGGACGATCTATGCGAGAGCTATTCGCACGGCATGAAGCAGCGCGTCGTGATCGCTTCGGCCCTGCTTCACCATCCGCGCGTCTTGATCCTCGATGAGCCTACGGTGGGTCTGGATCCGAAGAGCATGCGGACGCTGAAGAACATCCTGCTGGACCTTTCCCACGTTCAGGGGCTCACCGTCCTGATCTCGACGCACACGCTGCCGCTGGCTGAGGAATTGGCGGACCGCGTCGGCGTCCTGAGTCTGGGACGGTTGGTGGCGCTGGGGACGCTGGAAGAACTGCGGCGGTTGCAGCAGAGCCGCGGCGCAACCGGTCACCAGCGGCTGGAGGACCTGTTCCTCGATATGACCGGGGGAAACGATAGCGCACCCACTGCGTCGGACGGGTAGCCTGTTCGGCGTCCTTCAAGACGACTTGCCATTCGGCGCCCTGCCACCGAAACTGCGTGTTGCGTGACCCGCGGCGTCTGAAAGGGCAACGTATGATGGCAAGGTTCATGGGGCGTTTTGCACGCAGGCCGCATCGCGGCTCGACAGGCGTACTCCCGGTCGTCCTGCTGCTGAGTCTGTGGGGTTGTCAGGAACTGCGTGGACCGGTCTGGTCGCCCGATGGTACGCTGATCGCCTACACGGCTTACTCGCGTCCGGAGAAGCCTTCGGAGCCGTTGGCCACCAGCGTATATCTGGCCGATCCGGAAAACGCCACAGGCATCACAACCTTGCTGGCCGAGAACGCGGCCTTCCCCACCTGGTCGCTGAATGGTAGCGAACTATACCTGCTGGGCCACCGACGCGGAGCGTTCTATACCTCCATTCTTTGTCACCGTCCCGGGGGGCGAAAGCCGGGCGAGGGAATGCTGGAGACGGTTCTTCAGGACAACGGCTTCCGTCTGGTCGGATTCCAGATGTCGGTGGATAGTGCGTCCGCACTGCTCTGCTCTGCGCGAACGCCCAAGCTGGGCGCGCCACAGACGCTGGAGTTCATGCAGATGCGCGATCGGACGCGCGTGAGTTTGAACCAGTTGGGCGAGGTTTATTCGCCGGCGCTCTCTCCGGACGGACGCGTGCTGGCCTATTCGCAGCGGCCGGCCGGGGCCGGCGCAAAGCCCTTCGTCGCCGTGCTCGAACTGGACCGCAAGCCGCTCCAGCCGGCGACCATCTTCCCGACGGCCGAATTCGACGAACCGGCGGCCAGTCACTACGTGATCCATATCTTCCCGGACAGCGACCAACTCCTTTTCTATGCGCCCTTCGGGAAGTCGATCTGGACCGCGCGGCGCGATGGGAAGAAGCTGCGCAGCTATGCGCTTCCGGCCGGCTATTCGGTGCCGCTCCTCGTCACGCTCTCGAGCGATGGCCGGACGGCGGCCGTCACCTTCGCACGGCCGGTGGACAACGAGATTCAGTACGACGTCTACGAACTCAACCTGGGAAAAGGGAATTTCCGCAAACTCGACGGTGGTTCCACGGACCTGATGGGCGGACACGCGCCCGAACCGCGAATGGCACGAGGCATGGAGGTGACTCGCTGGGCCTGGTTCTCTGCGGGGGGACTGGCCGTTGGTTCGCCGCAGAAGGCCATCTACTTCCCGCGAACTGCGAAGGAGTTCCTGGCGGCTTCGGAGGCCTACCTGCGTCAGAACGACCCGCAGAAGGCGCTGGACGCGGCGGCGAAGGCACGCGAAGTTCAACCGCCTCCGTTGGACCCTGGCGATCTGTGGCGCGCGGAGGCGCGTGCCGCGCTGGCCACAGGGAACGGAGCTCAGGCCGCCAGCGCATGGGAATTCGCGCTGTTGCAGTACCCGGTTGGAAAGAAAGGCCTGCCATGGGCCTTCCCGGCGGGGTCCGGCCTCCCCAACCCGATCGACACGGACCTGTCGCTGAAGGACCTGGCCGCTTTCGGAGTCGCCGCACCTGAGGACAAGCTGCTGGGTGCACTTCATGCGGCCTACGCGGCCCGGACCAAAGGTCAGCCCCAGGAGGCCTTGCTCCTTTACGCCAAGGCCGTCGAGATGTGCCCGTCCGAGGCCATGGTGGCAGGCGTCAAGTTTCAGGCCGGTCTGGCGGCCTACGAAGCCGGCCAGCCCATGCAGGCCGGTGAGCATTGGGAAAGCGCCGCGCGATGCCCCACCTTCCCTCAAGCGGACTATGCGGCTGGACTCAGCGCCATGGCCTACAAACTGGACGGTCGACCGGGCATGAACGAGCGCGCCGATGCGGCACTGCGTCTGGGCATCACCAGAAACTCCCATCTCAAGAGTGACCTGGTGGCCCTGCCCCGCGACCTTCACGGGCGTTCGTATCTCGGTAAACATACCGGGACGGAAGAGAAATCACCCGATCAGAACCTGCGCGCGTGGTTCGAGGTGACCACGTACGAACTGCCTTCGGCTGCCCTTTGCCCGCATACGATGCTCGACGCGGAGAACCAAGAGGTGCTTCGCTATGTGGGCTGCTCGAGGGTCACCCTCTCCGAACTGAACGTGGCCGGCCTCCCGGCCGGAACGCAGCGACTGGTCAAGGCGCCGTTCCCCGCCAGCACGCCGCTCTTCTCCCCGGATGGAAAGATGATCGCGTTTCAGGTTCAGGGCGATCTTTTTCCCAAGGGGCGTGGGTTCTGCGAAGCGTATGTGGTGGGACTCAATGGCGCGGTACTGCAGGGCAACCCGCGGGCGCTCGCCAGTGGACGGCTCGCCTCACGGGCCCGCATCACCTCGCTCCAGTGGACCGGGCCGCAAGCCCTGACGGAGAGCGGAACGACCATCGATGCCTTTGGAAACGAAACGCCTTTCCAAAAGAATCTGATCGTAACACCGAGGTGAGTTCG
>CAYSBP010000156.1:0-7545 GCA_964429255.1 uncultured Planctomycetia bacterium | reverse complement strand
TTGTGGCCGCCCTGTGGGAGGGAATGCGACGATGTTCCGCTTCCTGACTTGTGCGATATGTATGACGGTGGTCGCCCTGACGTTCGGGGCGACGGCTGCCGAACCTGTAACGCAAGCGCAGTACGATGCCCTGAAGAGGGAAGTCGAGGACCTCCGCGAACGGCTGACCCGCACGACGCCCGTCGTCAACCAGACCTCTCCTGTCGAGGAAGTCCTGGGGAACAAGTACGGACCGGATGCGCCCGTTACGACCGGTCATGGCAAGCTGACGCTGGGCGGCCTGCTCCAGGTCTGGTACTACTCCATTCAGAACGACAATCGGGGTTGGTTCGATGCCGATGCGGTCACGGCCGACCCCGTGGGTTCGAACGAGGTGGCCGACAACGACTCGTTCCGCGTCCGCCGAGCCGAATTGAAGTTCACAATGGACATCCAGGAGAATATCCGCGCGGTGCTCATGCTCGATCCGGCCCGTGAATCAACATCTTTCCCGAACCTGCCGTCCAACCAGGGCCACGGTATCGCGGGCGACAGCGACGTGTTCTACAACGTAGGCTACAACGAATTTGGGAACCCCATTGGCCACGTCAGGAACGAGGACGTTCGCCACGGTTCGGGGCTGGCCAACCGGCTCTTGCAGGACGCGTACATCAACGTCCACGGGCTGATTCCCCATCACGACGTGACCATCGGTCAGATGAAGCGCCGGCTGGGCGAGGAAGGCTGGCGCGACAGCGCGCAACTTGACTTTGCCGAGCGCGCCATGATCACCCAGATCGCCGAGCTGCGCGATATCGGGCTTCAAGTGCACGGCACGTGGTTCGACGACCGGTTGCAGTACTGGTTCGGCGTCTTCAACGGCGCCGGCACGGCCTTCCAGCAGCGGCAGAACCGCGCCGACGACAACGATGAGAAGGACTTCATCGGATCGGTCCTCTACCGGCCTGTATGGAAAAACGAGACCTGGGGCAGCCTCGAACTGGGCGTCAGCTACCTTTGGGGCATCGGCGGCGAATCGGAGGGCTCCTCCGGCCTCCAGCGGAAACAAGATGAACGGCAGATGATCTACGCGTGGGCCAGTTACCTGCCGGGCGGTCCGGTCAAAGGCTGGTGGCTGCGCGGCGAATGGGGCAACTACACGGACCGCTTTGCGCCCGGCCAGGTCGCCAGTGGCCCCGACGCCTTCGGCGATGATCCCATGTCCTTCAGCGTCCAGGGGTGGTACGTCTCGACGGGCTATAAGCTGATGGACAGCATCTGGGGGGCGAACGTGAACAAGTGGGTCAAGCCCATGGAGTTCACCTTCCGCTACGAGGTTATGCAGAATCTCTTCTTCGCCGATCACGCCGATCCCACCCGTCACCTCAACCTGTACAAAACGCAGGTCTTCACGGCCGGCATCAACTACTACATCAAGGGCAACAACGCCAAGCTCCAGGTCACCTACAACTGGGTCAACGAGGAGACACCGGACCTCGGAGACCGCCAGCTTCGCGAAGTGCGCAACGACAATCTGTTGATCAATTTCCAGGTCGGCTGGTAAGCCGCTGCTCAGTCCGATTCGTCAGCTCACGTTGACTTTCGCCTTGAGCCCGAACTTCTCGATCCGGCTGCGCAGCGTATTTCGTGTGATACCCAGCAACCGGGCGGTACGGAGCTGATTGCCGTTCTGCCGCTCCAACGCGCGGGTGATCAGCAGCTTCTCCATCTCCTCGATCAGGTGCTCCTTGCCCGCGCCCAACAGGCGATCGACCAGCGTTTCCATGTCTTCGGGCGTGGTGACCGAGCCGCGGGTCTCCGCTTGCGGACCACCAAAGTCGAGGTGATCGGGAGTGATCGAGGATCCGTTGCAGAGTACCAGTGCGCGGCGGAGAATGTTCTCCAGTTCGCGGATATTCCCGGGCCAATCGTGATTCAGCAGGCGTTCGATGGCTTTCGAGGAAAGGTTGCGCACCTCGGGATTCAACGTCTCTCGATGGCGCGAGACGAGGTAGCGGGCGAGTTCCGGGATGTCGTCCTTGCGTTCGCGCAGAGGGGGCAGAACGACCTCGACGACACGGAGGCGGTAGTACAGGTCTTCGCGGAAGCGTCCCTCGCGGATCAGGCGCTCGAGGTCCTGATGCGTGGCGGCCAGCACGCGGACGTCGGCGTGGATCGCCTCGTGGCCGCCGACGCGATAGAAGCTGCCGTCCTGCAGTGCGCGCAGAATCTTGGCCTGGGTGGGAAGGCTCATGTCGCCGACCTCGTCGAGGTAGAGCGTGCCACCGTCGGCCTGCTCGAACTTGCCGAGCTTGCGCATCTCGGCGCCGGTGAACGCGCCCTTCTCGTGACCGAACAACTCGCTTTCCAGGAGCGTCTCGGCCAGCGCCGCGCAATTGACGGCGAGGAAGGGCTTGTGGGCGCGACGCGAATGCTGCCAAACGGCGCGCACCACCAGTTCCTTGCCCGAACCGGACTCGCCACGGATCAGGACCGTGACATCCCGCGGAGCGACCTGCCCGATGAGCTTGTAAACCTGCTGCATGGCCAACGAACGGCCCACGATGCGATCCGCGGCGCCGGAGCCGAGTTTGCGCACGGGCTGCGCGTCCAGGTCGGTCGTCACCGTCTTGCTCATCCGGGCCGCCTGCAGGGCCTTCTGCACCAAGGCCATGAAGGCGCTCGAGTCGAACGGCTTGAGGATGTAATCGTACGCACCGCGTTTCATCGCTTCGATGGCGGTTTCGGTGGTCCCGTGGGCGGTCATGATGACCACCAGCTGGAGCGGACGTTCTCCGCGGATGCGGTCCAGGAGTTCCAGGCCATCGGCGCCGGCGATGCGAACGTCGAGCAGAACCAGGTCAGGGTCCTCGCCCCGGAGCGCTTCGAACCCGGCCTCCGGCGTCTGCACGGCGGTCACCCTCCGCTCGTCGCTGGCCAGCAGCCGGGCGAGCGAGTAGCAGATGCCCTCGTCGTCGTCGATGATCAGTATCTTCTGGGGATCCATCGTTCCTCCTTGTCCCGCTCAACGTCCCGCCAGCGGCAGACCGATCCGGAAACGGACGCCTCGGCCCAGATCGGCGCGTGGCGATTCCACGTCTAACGATCCCTGGTGCGCATCCACGATCCGCTTGACGATCGACAACCCCAACCCGACGCCCTGTTTCTTCGTGGTCAGGAAAGGCTGGAACAGCCGCGCCTTGACCTCATCCGACAGCCCCGGCCCGTCATCCGCCACCTCGAACCAGGCCCGGGCAGCTTCCACCCCGCTGCGCACCTCGACCCGTCCGCGCCGGCCCTCGTTCGTGGCCGGACCCAGTGCCTGCATCGCGTTCAGCACCAGATTGTAGACCACCTGCGACAACTGCGTGGAATCGCCCCGCACCGGCAGTTCGTCGTCGTGCAGCGTGCAGCTGATCCGCAGCCCTTCATGCGCCGAGCCGGTCAGCAGCAGCAGCGACTCGTCGATGACGGTGTTCAGGTCAAGACGCCGGGTCTGCATCGCGCGGGCCCGTGAACGTGCTTTCTCCAGGTAACCCTGGAGAATCCGCTCCAGCCGGTCGAGCTGCTTCTGGATCATCTGCGCGTCAGACGCCGGTTCCGAGCCTCGCACGGATGCGGCCACCGGCGAATGGATCAGGGAATCGAAGAGCAACCGGATGCTGGTCAGCGGATTTCGGATCTCGTGCGCCAACCCGGCGGCCAGTTCGACAAGCAACGCGGACTTCTCGGCGCCGTGAACGGTCTCCTCCAACGCCAGGATGCGGCGATGGATGTACGTATTCTCGATTGCCAGCGCCGCGGAACGGGCGAGCCCCGCCAGGAGATGGACGTCGTCCTCCTCGAACGTTCGCTCCTTACCGGCAAAAACGCACAGGACTCCGAGGGCACGGCCTTGCGCGGCCAGCGGCACGGCAATCGCCGCCCGCAGACCGTTCGCCTCCATGACTGCGCGCGCCTCCGGACGCACTTCGTCCAGGAGATCCTCGACCACCGGGTGCTCCCCCTTGGCGTTCAAGACGCGACCCATGAACGTGCCTTCCACCGGCAGGTGCGTCAGCGTCTTGAAGGACTCCGATCCGCCATGACAGGCCGCCAGCGAAAGTTCCTTGCCATCCTCCGAAACCAGATACACGACGGCCACCGGCGCGTGCCAGAACTCGGCCGTCATCTGTGTCAGGCGCTGGAGCACCTGCGTGAAGTCCAGCGTTCCGGCCAGCACGCGACTGCCCTCGAGCAGCAGGCCCTTCTCCTCGGCTCGACGGCGGGCCTCGTCCAGCAAACGCGTCGTCTCGATCACCCGCGCCGATTGAGCGGCCAGCGAAATCAGCAGCGCCTCGTCTTCCGGCGAGAAGTGATTGAGCTTCGTCGAATCGACCGAGATCACGCCGATCACACGCCCGTGGCTCTTCAGCGGTACCGCCAGTTCCGAACGCAGGTTCCGCTGCACACGGATGTACCGCTGGTCACGAGCGACATTTCCCAAGCGAAGCGGAACCCCGCTTTCGGCCACCCATCCGGTCACACCCTGGCCCACTTTGAGGTGCGTCCGGAAGATGCTCTTGTCATCAAAACCTTCCGCCACCATGACCTGCAACAGGCCCGTGTCCCGGTCCAGCAGCATCAGACTGGCCGAGCTGGCGCGCGTGATGCCATGCGCCGACTTCAGGATCAGTTGGAGCACTTCCTGCGGAGATTTGTCGCCCCCCATCGCTTCGCTGATCGGCGTGAGGGAGGACACGGTAACGCTGCGTGCGGTGCCCGTTTTCACAGACCTAACACTCGCCGCGTTCCGCGCGTGAGACTTGGCAGCCGGTTTAGTTTTGCGCATGCACTGTCCCGTCCTGTCCTGAACGAGGCGACTCAAATCCATGGCCAAAAAGAACACAATCTTAAATCGTTAGATTTGAATATGTTAAATCGATCAAGTGCAAACATAAAGGAATATTGTGTTGGATTTTGAGCAGTCTGGTCAGACTAAACCGGTGGCGTCGCCGGAGGGTTTTCGGTCGGCTTGTCCTTCTTCTGAAAGAGGTGTCTGTTGCCCCAGAAGTAGTCCCACGCGGACCAAGCCGTTACAAGGGTAACAACCCACATGGCCAGCGTGGCGATCTCCTGCTCCTTCTCGATCAGCTTGCCCGCGTCGTCCCCATGCCAGACCGCGAGGACCAGCAGCGAAATGGCGACGGTGCCCTGCGCAATCGCCTTGATTTTCCCGCTCGCGCGCGCCGAGACGAATTCGCGGCGCTCGATGCCGAAGGCTCGGATCACGGTGACCAGCAGATCGCGATAGAAGAGGATCATCACCATCCACAGCGGGATCCACTTACCGTGCGCCTGGCTGCCAAAGGCGAAGTAGCAACTCAGGCGGAACGTCGAATCGGCGTACGGATCGAGGATCTTGCCGAAGTCGCTGACTTGGTTCCAGCGACGCGCGAGGATCCCATCGAGAATGTCCGAAACCTCGCTGAGCACCGCCACGATCAGGCAGGCCAGCAGGCCCTGCCACGGCGTCAGAAAACTCGACAGCAAACCGTCCTTCCCCGAGCCGATGAAGAGCGCCAGAAAAATCGGCGCGCTGGCCAGACGGAAAAGGGTGAGGATGTTCGGGACAGTCAGGTTCATCGCTCGGGTCCGTGCCGGTGATCGGGGGGGGCAGCATACACAAACAGAACGGCCTTGGCGAACGAGAAAGGACGGACCCACGGCCCGTTGAAAAGAAGCGGTTGCTTCCTCCCTCCCTTCTGCGGGAGCGGGAGGGGGGTGTTCAACAGGCTGTTGGGGCCGGGTTCCCACTTGACCTCGCTCCGCGTCTCGCGCAGGATCAGGTCTTCAGGCTGGTTGGTTGAATTTTTTCACAGAGGAATCGCCATGGCCAAGGCCAGCATTCAGTTCTGCGTCATGTGAAATTTCCGGCCCCATGCCGCCAGTCTGGCGGACGAGTTGAAGAAACTAGGCTACGAGGTCCAGATGATCGAGGGCAGCGGCGGAATCTTCGACGTGAAGGTGGATGGGAAGCTGGTCTTTTCGAAACACGAGACCGGCCGTTTCCCCAACCCCGGCGAAGTCCCTAAGCGGCTCGGAAAGTAGGCCATGGGCAACACGGTTCGGGTTCAGGTGCAGCCGGCCGACGCCCACGATCCCGGTGCAGACCTGATCCGGGCACGAGATCCGGTCACCATCGTCATCTTCGGCGCATCCGGCGACCTGGCCCACCGCAAACTTCTCCCCGCGCTGCTTCACCTGAACCGGTCGGGCTATCTCCCGGAACGTTATGCGATCCTGGGCGTGGCACGCACGCCGATGTCGGATGCGGCCTTCCGGGAACACATGCTGGAACACTTCCGCGAAGCGTATCCTGACGCGGCGCGCGACGTGACCTCCGAACACCCCACGTTCCGGGCGCTGCATTACCTGGCCGGCTCCGCCACGGAACCCGATTTTTCCGCGCGCCTCAAGGCGCGCATAGAGGAGATCGAGCACGCGCTGCGACTGCCGGGAAACCGGCTCTTCTATCTGTCCGTCACGCCGAACCTCTTCGCTCCCATCATCGAACAACTGGGCGCCGGCGGCCTGCTGCACGGCCGCTGTGAACACTGCTGGTCCAGGGTCATCGTCGAAAAGCCCTATGGACGGGATCTGGAAAGCGCCCGCACCCTCAATGCGCGCGTTACCACCGTATTGGACGAGAGCCAGATATTCCGAATCGATCACTTCCTGGGCAAGGAGAACGTCCAGAACATCCTGACCTTCCGCTTCGCCAACGCGATCTTCGAGCCGCTCTTCAACCAGAAGTACGTCGACCACGTGCAGATCACGGTCGCCGAGACGCTGGGCATGGAGGGCCGCCGCGGCGCTTATTACGATCAGTCCGGTGCGCTGCGCGACATGGTCCAGAACCACCTGTTTCAACTCCTCTGCCTCCTGGCCATGGAGCCCCCCTGCGCTATGGACGCACTGGCCATCCGCGACGAGAAGGTCAAGGTCCTGCGCTCGCTCGCGCCATTCTCCTGCCCCACCGCCGGCGCCTGCACGATCCGCGGGCAATACGAACCGGGCTTCCTGAATGGCCAGCCGGTGAAGGGCTACCGCCAGGAAGACGGCGTCGCGAAAGACTCGCGTACCGAGACCTACGTCGCCCTGCGTCTCGGCATTGACAACTGGCGCTGGGCCGGCGTTCCGTTCTTCCTTCGGACCGGCAAGCGGCTTGCCCGCCGGGTCTCCGAAATTGCCGTGCAGTTCAAACCCGCCCCGCTTTCACTCTTCCGCGAGGCCGCCGACCGACTCGGCATTCCGCTGCCCAGGCCCCAACCCAACCGACTCGTCTTTCGCATCCAGCCGGACGAAGGCATCCGCCTCGGCTTCGCCTGCAAACAGCCCGGCCTGCGCATGCAACTCGACAACGTTGACATGGACTTTGCCTACGGTCGCGAGTTCGATCGGCGCATGCCCGAAGCCTACGAGCGGCTGATCCTGGACGCCCTTCGCGGCGATGCCGCGCTCTTCACACGCTCCGATGAAGTCGAGTACGCCTGGCGTTACATCGACCGGGTGCTGGAGGGGTGG